>JANYGT010000122.1 GCA_025362355.1 Lacisediminihabitans sp.
CTGGGACATCGGTTGTTCCGTCGGATAGTGCGAAACGATTCCCGCTTGTTGTGACGCTTAGTTGGAACAAGGTCGAAAACTCACTCAGAGTCTCGAACGAAGAAACTTGGGATGGCAATGATTTCTGTTCATAAGCGCTTCGCGTCGCTCATTGCTGGTGTCTTCTTGACTTCCTATCTCGTAGTAGGCGTCAATTTCGATGCCCAAGCGGCTTCCACAGGCTGCCGCCCGGGGGACTTTCGCGACGGCTCGTGCACCATTCCCACCTCCGCCGGCTCCATCAGGGGTGACGGCGTCGAGCTGACGGCGGGCCGCACGACCCCGGGTACCACCCCCGGCGCGGGGGGAACGCGCGGCCCGTCGCGGTCCAACGGCGGCAGCACCATTCCCGTCCTCGCGACACCGGCGAAGCCGCAGGGGTCGATCGCCCCGCGCGACGGCTACACCGTGACGACCCTCGCGCATCCGATCACGCTGGCGGACCTCGTCAACTTCCGACCGCAGGCCGGCGTCGACCGCATGGAACCGAACGGCTGGATGGTCGTCGGCCTCGACACCAATTTCTACGCCACCGTCTCGGCCCAGGTGCAGGAGGGACTGCTGCTCGAGTTGCCGGCATCCGTTCGTTTCACTCCGAAGGGCTATCACTGGACCTACGGTGACGGCCACTCAGCCACACTCGCGTCGAAGGGTGCACCGTGGGCCGCCCATGGTGTGCGGGAGTTCGACGCAACCGACACCAGCCACATCTATCGGAGCGCCGGAACGTACGCCATCGACCTCACGATCGACTTCGGCGCCGAATACCAGTTCGCCGGGGGAGCATGGACGGCGATTCCGGGTACGCTCGCCGTCGCGGCGAATCGTCTCGTCGCCAACGCCGGAGATGCGAAAACCGTACTGGTCGAACGCGACTGCACCTCCAGGCCATCCGGCCCCGGCTGCTGATCGAGCGGGTCGGAAGAAACCACACCGTAGAGCCGAAGATCGGCCTGCTTTCAGCGCCTCCATATAGAGTGCACAGGTTCGAGATGGATGCTAGCAGCGCTTGGAAGGAGCAGCCCCATGACCGACAGCCCCAACGACCACATTTCCGACCCAGCACGGCCAGAAGACTCCGCTTCCACGGGAGCTGCGCATGACGGAGCTGGAGCCGGGAATACCGCCGCCGATTCCACCGAGACCGCCCAGATCCACCCCGGACTCGACAACCCCGCTCCGGCAGCCGAGGCGACGCAGCCTTTTGCGGGCGAGCCGGTAGCCGCCGCGGCAGCAGAGCAGCCCGCTGCCTACGGCTCCACGCCGATCGCTCCCGACCGCTCCTTTGCCGCAGATCCGGCTCGCGACGGATCCGGCGCGTTCACGAAGCGTTCGAGCAAGACACCGGTGGTCGTCGCGATCGTCGTCGCCGCTCTCATCGGAGGAGTCTCCGGCGCCGGAGTCGCAGCTCTCGCGCTCTCCAACCAGAATCCCGCGGGCTCGACTGCCACGGCCGCAGCTCCCCAGAACGTCACGGTCAACGACACTTCGAAGGTCAACGTGATCACGGCCGTCGCAGCAAAGGCCGAACCGTCCGTTGTGACGATCGCTGTGACCGGATCGTCCGAAGCGGGCACCGGCTCCGGCATCATCCTCAGCGCCGATGGGTATGTGCTCACCAACACCCACGTCGTGACCCTCGACGGCGGCACCTCGACCGGCAAGATTCAGGTGACCTCGTCAGACGGGCACCTCTACGACGCGACCGTCGTCGGAACCGACCCGATCGTCGACCTCGCCGTCATCAAATTGAAGAACGCCAGCGGCCTCCAGCCGGCCGAATTCTCCGACTCGAGCAAACTCAACGTCGGCGAGACGGCCATCGCGATCGGCGCACCGCTCGGCCTTTCGAACACGGTCACCCAGGGAATCGTGAGCTCGCTCAACCGCAGCATCACGATCGCATCGTCCGCGGTGCCGAAATCCAGTTCGAGCGGCAACTCCGAGAACGGCCAGACCAGCCCCTACGATTTCTGGAACTTCAACAACGGCCAGGGCGGCTCACCCCAGTCCACCGCACCGACCGCGAGCGCGACGATCTCGCTTCCGGTCATCCAGACGGATGCCGCGATCAACCCCGGCAACTCCGGCGGCGCCCTGCTCGACTCCGATGGCAAGGTGATCGGCGTGAACGTGGCCATCGCGAGTGCCGGAAGTTCCGCGACGACCGGCGGCCAGTCCGGAAGCATCGGCGTCGGCTTCGCCGTGCCGTCGAACCTCGCCCAGCGCGTCTCGAGTGAGATCATCAAGAACGGCTCCGCAACGCACGGGCTGCTCGGAGCGAGTGTCGCGGATGTCGCCGCCACCGACTCGAGCGCCACGGTGGGAGCGACCGTGCAGGCCGTCTCCTCCGGTGGGGCAGCCGACAAGGCCGGACTCACCAAGGGCGACGTGATCACCAGCTTCAACGGTATTCCGGTCACGGGCAGCACCGACCTCACCGCGCAGGTTCGCTTCCTCCCGGCTGGGGCATCCAGCTCGCTGACCTACGTCAAGGGCGGCAAGACGTTCACCGCTGATGTGACGCTCGGCACGCTCAAGTAGGGCACACCCGGCTCCTTCTAGAACAGGCACGGCCCCCGGACGACGGGTGCCGTGCCTGTTCCATGTCGGCTGATAGAGTCGAGCGTCTGACGACCTGAAGACACCGAATGCACGCATTGGACGCCATGGCCACGACGGCAGCATCCCTCCCGGGGGTGTCCTACGTGATCCCCGTGCTCAACGAGGCTGCGTATATCGGCACGGCGATTCGAACGGTTCTCGAGCAGGATTACGCGGGGGCGAAAGAACTCATCCTCGCCCTCGGCCCGTCGACGGATCGCACCGACGAGGTGGTCGCCGAGTTCGCGGATAAGGACGCTCGCATCATCGTCGTACGCAATCCGGAGACCGATATCCCGGTCGGTTTGAACATCGCCATCCGGGTCAGCCGGCATCCGATCATCGTGCGGGTCGACGCGCATTCCGAACTCGAACCGAGCTACACCAAGAGGGCTATCGCCGTACTCGACCGAACGGGCGCGGCCAATGTCGGGGGCGTGATGAAGGCGCGGGGTAAGACTCCGTTCCAGTCCGCGGTCGCCCGCGCATACAACAGTCGGTTCGGACTCGGCGGCGGAAGTTACCACGGCGGGGCCGATGAAGGACCCGCCGAGTCGGCATACCTCGGTGTCTTCCGTCGAGAAGTGCTCGACGAGGTCGGCCTCTACGACGAGACCATCCGTCGGGGCGAGGACTGGGAGCTGAACCTCCGCATCCGGGGTGCCGGCCACGCGGTCTGGTTCGACCCGACTCTCGAAGTGACCTATTGGCCGCGGGAGAGCTGGACGAAGCTGGTACGGCAATTCTGCGCGACAGGAATCTGGCGCGGTGAACTCGTGCGTCGTTACCGTGGACGCAATCCGTGGCGGTTCTTCGTCCCGCCGGCCCTGGTTCTTGCGCTCGTACTCAGCGTCGTACTCGGCGTACTGCAGCTCACCGAAGTGATTCGCGGCTGGCCGAGTGCTGTGTCGTCGCTCATCTACCTCGCGCCGCTCGCCTATATCGCGCTTCTGGTGCTCCTGAGTTTCACCCGGGGCGGTGGGCCGACCTGGAGCGATCGCTGGCGGTTCTTCTATGTGCTTCCCACCATGCACGTCAGTTGGGGGGCCGGTTTCATCCTCGGTGTCTCACGCGGTGCGAAAGATGCCGTCGACACCTCCCGCACCGGCATCTGACCGGGTCGGGCCAGCCGGGCTCAGCCGATGTAGCCCTCGGCGAGCAGGCGCACGACCACGCGTTCGGCAGCGCGTCCGTCATCTCTCGGGTTGAAGCGCGAGCGCCACGCTGCATAACGGGCAGCGAAGCCGGGTGCGATCTCCGAGCGCTGTCGGACGAGGACCACGAGTTCTTCGAGTGTCGAGACCACCGGCCCGGGTGCCACGGCGATCAGATCGAAGTAGAAGCCGCGCAGCACCTCGCGGTAGTGCTCGAGGTCCGGGGTGAAGAAGAACAGTGGTTTGCCCGTGACTGTGAAATCGAACATCACCGACGAGTAGTCGGTCACGAGCGCGTCGGCAACGAGGAAGAGCTGAGAGATGTCGGGATAGCCCGTGACGTCGATCACGCCGGCTGCCCGCACATTCTCGCCGGGCAGGAGTGTGCGGGAGTGACCGCGGATGAGGGTGACGTACTCCGGTCCTAGTTCTTCGGCGAAGCGGGCGACGTCGAGGTGGTCCACCTGGTCGGGGTGATCATCACGCCAGGTCGGGGCGTAGAGCAGCACCGTCACGCCATCCGGGATGCCCAGGCGATGCCGAACAGCGGCCGGGTCGCCCGTCAGCAGCACGTCATCGCGCGGATAGCCGTCTTCCCAGACCTGTCCGAGATATCCATACGCTCGACGGAATACTTTGCGTGAGTAGTCATTCTGGGCAAGCAGGATGTTCCAGCGCCGACTCTCGCGAAGAGTCGCGACGGCTGACCTGACACCCTGTCGGCGACGGCTGAGGGCGAGTCGCTTCAGCATCGTGCCGTGCCAGGTCTGCAGAACGGTCTGATAACTCCGCTTCGCATAGCGCTTGCGCAGCCAGTCATTGACGACGATCAGACGGGCGGACCCGCGGATACGCCACCACTCAGCGCTCCCCTCCATGATCGCGATGGCGCCCGGCGGCACCTCGACCGAAGCGTCCGCCACACTCCAATAGCGCTGGATGTCGGGCCGCTGCTCGGCAAGCGCACGGTCGATGGCGAGCGGGTTGCATGAGGCGTTCCGCCCGAAGAAGCTCTCGAAGAACACGGCGTCGAGAGGCTCGTAGTCCGTAGAGCGGTAGTCGGCCTCGAGGGCTGCCTGCTGCAGCGGGCCGCGCTCGCGGTCGAGGAGGGGAGACGCGAGACGAGCGATGAGCGAGTGACCGTCTCTCACGAACGTTATCCGCGTCACGCCGGTGATGAGCTGCGAGGCCGGCAGCACGGTGTGCTCGTCGACCATCGCGGAGCCGACGTAGCGTCCCGACCGCGGGGGGAGCAGCGGGCCGCGCCAGTGCGATGAGAGAAGTGGGAGGGTCACCGACCAGCGCGCGCCGTCGGCGACAGGCTGCGCGGCGAGTCGCTCGCGCGATCCGGTGAACCCGACCTCGCTCGGCAGGGGGCCGACGAAGGTGCCCCCGAGCAGTATCGATGGGCCGGCTGCATCCACCTCGACGGAATCGATGACGAGACTCGACCCGGTCGCCGTCGCTTCGCTCGTCATCGTGCATCCAGTCTGTCGCAGATCGCGGAGAACACTCGCGCGGTATTCCGGCCGTCGTGAAACGCGAAGTGCCGGTCTCGCAGGGCCACGGTGTGACGGCGGACGTCGGCAGCGAAGTCGTCGTCGTCGTCGTACCGGGCGAGTTGGGCGAGCAGCGCGGTCCAGCTGCGAACCTCGCGCCCCCCGCTGAATTCGCGATACGGCTCATAGAGCCCGCGCGACCAGGTGTACGACTCCTCGTCGGGAGCGAGGAAGAACACCGGGCCGCCGACGAGAGAGAAGTCGAAGGCGACCGAGGAGTAATCCGTCACCAGCACCTCGAAGGTCGGCAGTAGTGGGGTGATCTCGGTGGCGAGATCGGCTGAGAGCAGTCGGATGCGCGGCGAGACGGCGGTGCCGACACGATACTCCCCGATGCCGAGGGGATGCGGGCGGATGACGAGGAGCGAATCGGTCGCGTCAAGCCACGACGCGATCGATGCCCACTCCGCTTCGGACGGTATGCCCGGGTCGGTCTCGCCATCGCGCCAGGTGGGAGCGAGCAGGATCGCGCGTCGGCCATCGTCGACCAGCGCGAGGGCCGCGAAGACCGTCGCCCTCGCCGTCTGCGCGCGCTCCTGCGGCGTGCCGATCGAGAGGGGATCGTCGCGCGGATCCCCCGTCACCACCACCTCGTCGGACAGTCCGAACGCGGTGCGCAGCCGGGCGGCGACGAGTTCCGATGCCGCCGGCAGCAGCCGTATCGCGGAGTATCCCCGCCGGTAGAACCGGCGGAGCACACCGCGGAGTCGGTTCTCGCCGGGGATGCCGAGGCGCATCGTCGCCGCAGAGTCGAGTTGGATCAGCTTGAGCGGAATCCCATGCCAGAGCTGCACCACGAACGCCGACCGGGTGCCGTAGCGGTTGACATCGCCGAACCCGTGGGTGATGACGACCACGCGGGCGCGCAGCGTGCGCCACAGCCCGGAAGCGCTCGTCTTCAGGATCGCCGGCACGCCGATCGCCGCTGCGGCAGCGACATCCTTCTCGTCCCTCGCGAGCCAGGCGACGCGGCATTCCGGATGATTCGCGCTCACGAATCGATAGAGCTCGAGTGCCCCCTCGCCGATGCCGGGCCCGGATCCGAAGACCCACTGGTCTCGCGAGCGTGGCACGACGAGACTCGCTGCGGCCCCCAGCGCGTACAGCGGAAGCGAGAGCAGCTTCCTCGCATTGCCCTTCGCAAAAGTGAACCCGGGCACGACTGGAGCCTAGCAGTCGGCACAGGTCGAGCCTCATCTCCGGGCGGGCGCCCCGCTCAGTTCGTGGGTCTCGCGCGGCCAGGTCTAGAAACTCACCCGCCAGAGATACTCCTCACCGCCCGGGCGAAACCAGCGCACCACGAGCACGGTGCTGCGCGCCAGATCGCGGGCCGAGATGAGCACCTCGAGGGTGTCGCCCGGGTCGAGCGACGATGGCGCGCTGGCCGGCATGACGCCGGCGCCGAGGAGGCTGAGGCTGACGCCATCCACTCGCTCGGGCCCGGTATTCCGCAACAGGTAGCGGCGCGGGCCGGCATCCCGTTCGATCTCGAACGGCACGGGATAGGCGGCGGGGTCGGGCAGGGCGGAGCGTGGACCGGTCATCTGCGCACGCTATCCACGACATCCGACCGTAAAACCACCATTCCGGGGAATCAGTGCCGAGCTGTGCGATCGGCGGGGATTTCGGCGCGGTGGGGGAGTACAGGAGCGGGAGCTACCGGCCGGCGGCCGAGGGCGGTTCAGGCTGCTCTGACGCCTCACTGGGGTCTTTGGCACGGCGGGAGTTTCGTAGCGGAAGGATGCCGCGAGCCCGAGCACCGATCGCCCGCCCCGCGTCGCCGACCCTGGTCGCCAGTTGTTGCGGTGCTGAATCGCCCGCGCTGCGGAATCCCGGCTCGAGCACCAGCGGGAAGAATTGCGGAGCCGGTCCGAAGGCCCCACGCGAACTCGTGACGACCCGGCGGCCGAGCATGTGGTTTCCGGTTCCGCCGATGACCGCTCCGATGCCGAACGGCAGTGCACGGCCCACGACGTTCGCCCCCTGGCTTGTCGCGAAACGACGGACGAACGTGTGTTGGATGCGGGAGGTCACCTGGTTGAGCGCCGCCTCGGGAAGGCTCTTGGTGACGAGTTCTCCCCAGAACTTCGGCCGGGTCTTGCCCTTGCCCGTCGCCTGCCCGGCCAGTTGCTTGATCAGGTCGGAGCCCGCGGTTCCGAGCATCATCGTCATCACGAGCGTTCTGGCGCGTTCCGGATCTTCGACCGCGATCCCGTGCACCTCGGTGACGGACTGCGCGAAGAGGGCGCTCGCCTCCAGAAAACCCGCGGTCTCGACCGCCGAGAGAGCGAGCGAGATGCCGACCCCGACAGCGGGGATGACGGCGCTCGCTCCCACGGCCGCTCCTCCGGAGGTGACCGCGGCGAGATAGCGCCGCTCGAGGATCGCGACGACCTGGGTCGGAGTCGCGTTCGGATTACGGCGGCGGATGGCGCGGATGTGGGCGAGCACCACCGGACGCTGCACCGACAGCAGCCGGTCGAGACCCTTCTCGACCTGCGCCTGGCGACCGCTCGGCACGATGCTCACTTCTTCACTCCGTAGTCGTCGTTGTAGCGGTTCAACACTTCCTCGATGGGGGCATCGAGAACGAGCGCACCCTTGTCGAGGTAGAGGCCACGCGTGCAGAAACGCCGGAGATCTTTTTCACTGTGGGACACGAAGAACAACGTACGCCCACCGGCCAAGAGCTCCTCGATCCGTGCGTAACACTTCTCGCGGAACGCCTTGTCACCCACCGCGAGCACCTCGTCGACGAGGAGGATGGGCTCCTCGAGTCGCGAGATCACCGCGAAGGCGATGCGTACTTTCATCCCACTTGACAGATGCTTGTACGGGGTGTCGAGAAAGTCCCCGATGCCGGCGAAATCGATGATCTCGTCGAACTGGGCATCGATCTCCGCACGCTTCATCCCGTGCAGTCCAGCGGTGAGGTAGATATTGTCGCGAACGGAGAGATCATCGACGAATCCGCCGGTGATCTCGATCAGGGGAGCTACGCCGGCACCGACATTCACTCGGCCCTCGTCGGGATAGACGACCTCGGCGACGAGCTTCAGAAGCGTCGATTTCCCCTGGCCGTTGCGGCCGACGACCCCGATCGCCTCACCGGGTGCGACGCTGAAACTGACGTGTCGAAGCGGCCAGAATTCGTCTGGTCGGTTACGGCGCTGAGATCCGGCGAAGAGGTCTTTGAAATTGCGCCTCGAGAGCCGGTTGCGTTTGTATCGGATGCCGGCATCCCGCACCTCGATCACCGGTTTCGTCACGGTGCGGGCGATCACGGTCTCGCTCATCAGATTTCCTTCAGGACCGTCTTGATGGTTCGGCGGAAGACCAGCATCCCGATACCGAGGATGAGAAGGGAGAGCACGGCGGAAATACCGACGGACGGCCAACTGAGTTCGCTCGGAAAGAACGACGACCGATAGAGGGAGAAAATCCCGGTGAGCGGATTGAAGTCAGCGAGGACACGCAGCGCGCGATGCCCTTCGAGCTCGCTTACTCCGTACACGAGGGGTGAGGCGTAGAACAACAGCCTCAGAATCAGCTTGATCGCCCGTTCCAGATCTCGGAAGAAGACCACTAGCGGCGCGACGATGAGCCCGATCCCGGTGATCAGGACCGCTTCGATCGCGATCGCGAGGATCGAATAGAAGGCATCCCATCCGAGATGAGCCGGAGTTTTCGTCGCCAGCGTCGTCAGCACGAAGATCGCGATCACCGGAATGCTGGCGATGAATTCGATGCCTTTCGAGAGCACGATCCTCATCACCCAGATCGATCGCGGGATCTTGGTCGAGCGGATCAGCTTCGACTCACGGAGGAACGCTCGCGTCATGTCGCCGATGGCGCCGCTGAACCACATCCAGGGAAGCAACCCGGTCAGGAGGAAGATGATGTACGGCTGATTGATGGAACCGCCGCGATTGAAGATCACCACGAATACCAGGAAGTAGATGCCCGACATCAGGAGGGGATCGATGATCGACCAGAGATATCCGAGCGCCGATGTCGAGTACCGGACCTTGAGATCCCGCACCGTGAGCAGCCACAGCGAGTGGCGGTAGCGCTCGAACGGCGACTTTGCCACCCGAGTTTCGAGAACTGCACTCACCCGCTAGTGATCCTTTGAGTCACGCACCCCGGCGACCGCGCAGGGAATATGCTCCAGGAGCAGATTCAGACGAAGAGGTTTGCGCGCTCGAGGTCTTCCGCGAAGTCGATCTCTACGGCGTAGAGGTCGGAGATGTCTACCGGCTCAAATCGTAGCTTGTCCTGCTGGATCGCCAACTCGATGCCGCGCTCGAAATAGTCTTGGTCGGCCACGCGGCTGAGGTGGCGGATGAGCGTCGCCTTGTCGTTGCGACCGACGTAATTGATCCCGACAGCCTCTCCGAGGCCACCCTTCACCGTCTTCGAGAGTTCATCGATGAACCCCTCGGCGTCGACGGTGTACTTGACCTCTTCGTCGGAGACCTTCGCGGTGTTGATCGACACGAACGACTGGTCGCGGGCGACCATGGAGGCCGCGCGCACGAGAGCCTCCGGATCGAAGACGACGTCGCCGTTCATCCAGAGCACTCCGCCGTCTTTCGATGCTCGAAGTGCGCGCATGAGGCTCTTCGAGGTATTGGTCTGGTCGTAGTGCTCGTTGTAGACGAATGTCGCGGCGGGGAACGCTTCGACGATGTGCTCGAGCTTGTACCCGACGACGATAGAGACGCTGGCATCCTTGCCGAAAGCGTGATGGATGTTGTCGAACTGCTGCTGCATGATGGAGCGACCATCGCTGAGTTCGGTCAGCGGCTTCGGCAGCGAACGCCCGAGGCGGCTGCCCATTCCGGCCGCCAGAATAACGATCTGTGTGCTCACGCGTGTCTCCTCAGTTGACTGTGGTCTGACCGGGGTTCGGCGCGGAAGGCCAAGACGATAGCTCGTAGTGGATGCCACATTCACCGACTGTTAATCCCCAGACTGATGCCTGGACACTTCTTTGTGCACTTCCAACCTACCCGCGCCTTCGTAATAAGCACAGTGCCGCCGAGACCTCCGTTGCCAATTCGTGACAGAACGAGCGGGGATCGTACGGGGTGTGCAGGGCGAATTGGTACGGTTGATCGGTGCAGCCAGAATCCGAGAGTGAGTCCGCCAAAGCCGGCTCGACGCCTTCTCCAACACCGGCCGCCGATTCGGTCACATCGCCCGCGATCCCGGATGTGAACACGCCGCCGCGGGTCGTGAAGCCGAGAGCGGCGCGCACGAATTCCGCCCGCGCATCCGGGGACTCCGCCGCCCGGCCAGCCCTGCCGAAGCCGGCGGCGAAAGTCACGCGCTCACCGGCAGGGGCGAGGTCGACCGGGGCTTCGGCGACACCCGCCACACCGAAGACCCCCGCGAAACCGAAGACCCCCGCGAAATCGGCGTCACCGGCGAAGCCGACATCACCGACGAAGCGGACGACGCCGGTCAGGCGCGCGGCCGCTCCCAAGCCGACGGCGGCTCCGGAGCCGACGGTCGCTTCGGAGCCGACCACTGATCAGAAACCGACGGTCGCTCCCAGGCCGACTGTCGCTCCCAGGCCGCCGGTCGCTCCCAGGCCGACTGTCGAGACGCCCGCGATCGTCACGGAGACTGACGCACCCGCGCCCGCACCCGCACCCGCACCCCCCGCATCCTCCGCGGCGAAGTCTGTCGCGGCAGGGGCGTCGTCGACCACTGCACGCCGATCGACGCCCGTGCGCGGGGCAGCGCGGGCCGGGACTTCGCAGTCGGCGGCAGCGAAGGAAGCGGAGGTGGGGCGCCCGGCGAGTGACGCTGCTGCCGCGGCATCCGTTCGTCCTACGTCTCCGAGCCGCGTCACCATCAAGCCTCCGATTACTACCAAGTCTCCGACGACCGTCGAGTCTCCGACGACACTCAGGCCAGCGCCGAACGGTTTGAGCACCGTCGCACCCGCGGCGCAGGAAGCACCGGCGGAGCAGGAAGCGCCGGCCGAGCAGGAAGCCCTGGCTGAGAAGACGGCACCTGAGAAATACGTTCTCGAGCTCGCGGACCTCACCAAGAGCTTCGGAGCGACCCATGCGGTCGACCACATCAGCCTCTCCGTACCGACCGGGTCGATCTTCGGCATCGTCGGCCCGAACGGCGCAGGCAAGACGACGACGCTGTCGATGGTCACCGGGCTGCTCCGTCCGGATTCGGGCAGAGTGACCGTGCACGGCGCTGACGTCTGGAAAGACCCGGCGGCGGCGAAGCGCAACATGGGAGTCCTCCCCGACCGGCTGCGCCTGTTCGACCGTCTGACCGGAGGCCAGCTGCTGCACTACGCGGGCACTCTGCGCGGCCTCGACCGGAAGACCGTTCGCAAGCGGTCGGCGGATCTCGCGATCGCCTTCGGCCTCGAAGACGCACTCCACCGGCTCGTCACCGACTACTCGGCGGGCATGACCAAGAAGATCGCCCTGGCCAGCGCGATGATCCATTCCCCGAGATTGCTCGTGCTCGACGAGCCGTTCGAGTCGGTGGATCCGGTGTCGGCCGCCAGCGTGACCGAGATCCTGCAGAACTATGTCGCGGCCGGGGGCACCGTCGTGCTCTCCAGCCACAGCATGGATCTCATCCAGCGCATCTGCGATTTCGTCGCCATCGTGGTCGAGGGCTCCGTGCTCGCCTCGGGCACGACAGACGAGGTGCGGGGCACCGGCAGCCTCGAGGACCGTTTCGTGGAACTCGCCGGAGGCCGGAAGACCGCGGAGGGCATGGAGTGGTTGCACAGTTTCTCGGACTGAAGCTCCGACTTCTCGCCAACAGTTTTCGCCGCGGCCCCTGGCAGGTCATCGGAATGCTCATCGCGCTGGCGTACGGAATCGCGGCCGTGTCGCTCGCGGTTGCGGCTCTCGCGGCCCTGCGCACGGCATCCATTGCTGTGGCGACCGGCATCACTGTGACAGCCGGGTCGCTCGTCGTGCTGTGCTTCCTCCTACTACCGCTCGCCTTCGGAGCGGATGACACCCTCGACCCGCGAGCATTCGCGCTATTCGGACTTCCGACGACGAAACTCGCCGCCATCCTCGCCCTGACCTCGGTGATCGGCGTTCCGGCGATCTTCATCATCGTCGTATCGATCGCCCAGGTGGTGACCTGGACCCGCTCTCCACTCGCGACGTTCCTGGCGATCCTCGGCGCCATCGTGATCATCGCGACCTGTCTGCTCGGATCCCGAGTGACGGCCGCGATCGCGTCGTCCGTGCTCGCCACACGGCGCGCTCGCGAGGTTTCGGTGCTGGTCGTGCTCATCCTCATCGTCTCGATCTCACCGATCATCACCATCGCACTCAGCCGCGGATGGGCGGCCGGCGCCCCGCAGATTCTCGAGCGGATCGCACGGGTCGTCGGCTGGACGCCACTCGGGGCGGCATGGGCGGCGCCCGCTGATGCTGCTGCCGGGCATCCGGGGTCCGCCGTGCTCAAGGCGCTCGTCGGCCTCGCATTCCTGGCGGTGCTCGCCCTCGCCTGGCGCGCTCTCATCGGGTGGATGTTGGTGAGCGCTCCCCGAATCTCTCGGGAGAGAAGCGACTCCGGCCTCGGCTGGTTTCGGCGCTTGCCCTCCACCCCCTTCGGGGCGGTCGCCGCCCGCAGCATCACCTACTGGATTCGTGACGCCCGGTACCGCACCACTCTGATCGCGGTTCCTGCGGCGCCGCTCGTGTTCGCTGTCATTCTCGCGGTCGCAGGCGTTCCGTGGACCCTTCTCGCCCTCATCCCGATTCCCGTCATGTGCCTCTTCCTCTCGTGGTCGGTGCACAACGACGTCGCCTCCGACAACAGCGCGATCTGGCTCCACGTGGCGTCGAATACCGCCGGCTGGGCAGATCGACTCGGTCGCACCATCCCGGCACTGATCATCGGAATACCGCTCGTGCTCATCGGGTCGCCGCTCTTCTCGGCGCTCTCCGGGGCCCCCGGCATCCTGCCGTCGATGCTCGGGGTAAGTTTCTGCATCCTCTTCGCCGGGCTCGGCCTCTCGAGTGTCATTTCGGCGAGATTTCCGTACGCGTCCGTGCGGCCCGGAGACAGCCCGTTCGCTCAGCCGCAGGCGGCGGGGACCTCGGCCGGACTCATCCAGTCGATGGCGTTCGTGCTGACGCTCGTGTTCTCAACACCGCCGGTCTATTTCGCGGTGCGAGGCATGATCGACGGCGCGGTATGGACGGGGTGGTCGCTGCTCGTCGGGATCGGTTTCGGACTCCTGGTGTTCGCCGGTGGCGTGGCGTGGGGCGGCGCGATCTTCTCGAAGCGGGCGCCGGAGCTGCTCGCCTTCACCCTGCGGAACTAGCGCGATCCTGAGCGTAAAATCGTGGCATGGGTGCAGACACGGAGCAGGGCGGCGGCACAGACACGCTCGATCGCGAACTCGAGGAGCTCCTCGAGCAGGAGCAGGTCGAAGACGGAGATCACGATCGGTATTCGCATTACGTGCAGAAGGAGAAGATCCTCGAGTCGGCGCTGAGCGGGGATCCGGTCATCGCGCTGTGCGGCAAGGTGTGGACGCCCGGTCGCGACCCGGAGAAGTTCCCGGTGTGCCCGGAGTGCAAGGAGATCTACGAGGCGATGAAGGACTAGTTCGTCGCTGGGCGCGGTCGCCTACTCGTAGCGGGTCGGGATGACCGGGTCGCCGCGGCCGAGACGGAACGCCTCGAGGGGGAGCTCGGCCACGGCATCCGCGCGGTGCTGGCGGGCGAGGGCCGTCCCGGCCGCACCGCGGTACTTCTCCACGATCACGCCGTTCTCGATCAGCGGCACGAGAAGCGGTCGATGGTGGGCTGCGGCCGCCTCCGGCTGCCCGAGGTGGATGACCTCCGCCGCCGCGATCCCGTCGGCATCGAGTTCGCGCACGGGGAACTTGCGTCCGCCGACCGTCGCCTTCTGCGGTGAACGCTTCGCGACCGAGATCCACTCGCCGGAGTCATCCCGACGCGCGACGAGCTTGTAGACCATGCCGGCGGCGGGGGAACCGGAGCCGGTGACGACCGAGGTTCCGACACCGTAGGAGTCGACCGGCGCCGCCCGGAGTGCCGCGATGGTGAACTCGTCGAGGTCGTTGGTCACGGTGATCTTCGTGCCGGTCGCGCCGAGGGAGTCGAGCTGCTTCCGTACGGCCGCCACGGTTTCCGGAAGGTCGCCGCTGTCGATCCTGACCGCACCCAATGAGGGGCCGGCGATCTTCACCGCGAGTGCGACGGCGGCTGTGACGTCGTAGGTGTCCACGAGCAGGGTGGTGCCGGGGCCGAGGGCGTCCACCTGGGCGCGGAAGGCATCCTCCTCAGAGTCGTGCAGGAGGGTGAATGCGTGGGCGGCGGTTCCCATGGTCGGCACGCCCCACGAGCGACCGGCCTCGAGGTTGGAGGTCGCCCCGAAGCCGGCGATGTATGCGGCACGGGCGGCGGCGACCGCGCTCCACTCTCCGGTGCGACGGGAGCCCATTTCGGCGAGGGGCCGACCGCTCGCCGCGGACACCATGCGGGTCGCAGCGCTCGCGACCGCGCTGTCATAATTCAGGACGCTGAGCACGAGCGTCTCGAGGATCACGGCCTCGGCGAACGTTCCGTCGACGATGAGGATGGGGGAGCCGGGAAAGTAGAGCTCCCCCTCCCGGTATCCGCTGAGAGTGCCGGTGAAGCGGTAATCCGCCAGCCAGTCGATGGCCTCCGAGGTGACGATGTCGTTGTCTCTGAGCCACGCGAGTTCGGCATCCGCGAACCGGAAGTCGGCGATAAGGTCGAGCAGGCGTCCGGTACCGGCGACGATCCCGTAGCGGCGACCACCCGGAAGCTGGCGGGCGAAGACCTCGAAGACGCACTCGCGTTCGAACGTGCCGGAGCGGATGGCGGCATCCAGCATCGTGAGTTCGTAACGATCGGTCAGCAACGAACTGGTCATCCGCCAACCCTACCGAGCGCGAGTACCGTGCACCGTGGAGGACCGATGACCCGCACCCGCTGGATCTTCGCCGGGCAGCTCGGCGGCCAATTCGACGATGGCGGACGGATGCTGCTGATCGAGGCGCGCTCGGTATTCGCCAGGGCGCCGATGCACCGCGCGAAGGCGCACCTTCTGCTGTCGGCGATGAGGCATCGCGCGGCCGAGCTCGGCGACCGCGTCGAGTTCCACCGGGTCGAGCGTTACGCGGATGTCGTCACCGGCAGAACCGATCTCGAGGTGATCGACCCGACGTCGTATGCCGCGCGTCGGTACGTGCGACGGATCGGCGCCGAGGTGCTGCCCAGCCGCGGATTCGTGACGAGCGAGGATGATTTCGCTACCTGGTGGGCCGGTCGGAAGGGTCGCCCGATCATGGAGGACTTCTACCGGGCGATGCGGGTGCGCACCGGCATCCTGATGGAGGGCGCCGCCCCGGTGGGTGGCCAGTACAACTTCGACCACGACAACCGGCAGCCGCCGCCGAAGAACGCGGTGTCGCTCGGCCTGCCGGATCCGTGGTGGCCGACGGAGGACGACATCGACGCCGAGGTGCGCGAGGATCTCGATCGCTGGTCGGCCGAGGGCAGCATCCGCTTGGTGGGAGCGGATGGGCCAAGACGGTTCGCTGCTACTCAAAGAGAGGCAGAACGTGCGCTCGCCGACTTCATCGAGACGCGGCTCGGGGATTTCGGTCCCTATGAGGATGCGATCCTCACGAACGACTGGACGATGTCGCACTCACTGCTGAGCGCCCCTCTGAACCTCGGCCTGCTCGACCCGCGAGCGGTCGTCGACCGGGTTGTCACCGAGCACACGAACGGCAACGCTCCGCTCGCCAGTGTCGAGGGGGTCGTACGGCAGATCGCCGGCTGGCGCGACTGGGTCTGGCACCTGTACTGGCAGCTCGGCGAGTCGTTCGTCGAGAAGAACGAGCTGCACGCGACATCCGCGATCCCGAAGCAGTTGACCGAACTGGATGCCGACACGATCGATGCGAACTGCCTCAGCAAGACCGTCGGTGACGTTCACGATCACGGGTGGGCGCATCACATCCAGAGGCTGATGGTGCTCGGAAACTGGGCGCTGCAGCGCGGGTGGGAGCCGAGGGCGATGAACGACTGGTTCGTCAACATGTTCGTCGACGGCACCCCCTGGGTGATGCCGGCGAACGTGGTCGGGATGTCTCTGCATGCCGATGGCGGCATAGTCGCGACGAAGCCCTACGCGGCCGGCGGCGCCTACATCAACCGGATGTCGGACTACTGCGGCGGGTGCCGCTTCAACCCGAAGGTGCGGCTCGGCCCCGACGCGTGCCCGGTCACCGCCGGATACTGGGCGTTCCTCGACCGGGTGGAGCCGAAGTTGCGCGGCAATCACCGAATGGCCCAACCGCTCGCCGGGCTTCGCAGATTGGCCGATCGTGAGGCCGTCGTCGAGCAGGAACGGCACCGCGACGGGCTCTGAGCCGATCACCGGTAAAGTCGACTCTCGTGAACGACGCACCGATTGGGATCTTCGACTCGGGCGTCGGCGGACTCACCGTCGCCCGCGCGATCATCGACCAGCTGCCGAACGAATCGGTGCTCTACGTCGGCGACACCGCGCATTCTCCCTACGGTCCGAAGCCGATCGCCGATGTGCGCCGCTACACCCTCGAGGTGCTCGACGACATGGTGGCGCAGGGCGTCAAGATGCTCGTGATCGCGTGCAACACCGCGTCATCCGCAATGCTGCGGGATGCCCGAGAGCGTTATACGGTCGGCCTCGGCCTTCCGGTGGTCGAGGTGATCCAACCCGCGGTGCGTGCGGCGGTGCGGCAGACCCGCAACAAGCGGGTCGGGGTGATCGGCACGGTCGGCACGATCTCGTCCAACGCGTACAACGATGCCTTTGCGGCCGCGCCCGACCTGGCGCTCTTCACCGCCGCATGCCCCTCATTCGTCGACTTCGTCGAGTCGGGCGTGACGAGCGGCGATGCCCTCTTCGCGGATGCCGAGAGTTATCTCTCGCCCCTTCGGGAGGCCGGCATCGACACCCTCGTGCTCGGCTGCACGCACTATCCGCTCATGTCGGCCGCCATCCAGTACGTCATCGGCGAGAACGTGACGCTCGTTTCGAGCGCGCAGGAGACGGCCTCGGATGTGTACGGGATGCTCGTGAAACACGGAATCCAGCGCACGGCGACGTCGGCTCCCCAGCATCGCTTCGAGGCGACGGGCGACAGTAAGGACGACTTCCTGCGGCTCGCCCGGCGCTTCCTCGGCCCAGAGGTCTCGACCGTCGAACTGGTCGAGACCGGGGTCATCCACCTTCCGAGACCCGCAGCGACGACACAAGCACCGACGACCGACGATCGACCAGAGGACGAAACCCCATGACCGGACCCCGCAAAGACGGCCGCGAACTCGACCAGCTTCGCGACGTGACGATCGAGCGCGGCTGGAGCGACCAGGCCGAAGGCTCGGCGCTCATCTCGTTCGGGCGCACTCGAGTGCTGTGCACGGCCTCCTTCACGAACGGAGTACCGCGCTGGATGGGCGGAAAGGGAAAGGGCTGGGTGACGGCCGAATACTCGATGCTTCCGCGCTCGACGAACGATCGGATGGATCGCGAGTCGGTCAAGGGCAGGATCGGCGGACGAACCCACGAGATCTCGCGGCTGATCGGACGCTCGCTGCGCGCGGTCGTCGACATGAAGGCGCTCGGCGAGAACACGATCGTGATCGACTGCGACGTGCTGCAGGCCGACGGCGGAACGCGAACCGCGGCGATCACCGGGGCCTACGTGGCGCTGGCCGATGCTCTCGAATGGGGTCGCGCGAAGAATTTCATCGGCCAGAAGGCGACGCCCCTGATCGACAGCGTGGCCGCGGTCTCCGTCGGCATCATCGACGGAACGCCGATGCTCGACCTCGCCTACACAGAGGATGTGCGCGCCGAGACCGACATGAACGTGGTCGTCACCGGGCGAGGCCTCTTCGTCGAGGTTCAGGGAACCGCCGAGGGTGCGCCGTTCGACCGGGCGGAACTCGACTCGCTTCTCGACCTCGCTCTCGGGGGAGCAGCCGACCTGACGAAGCTGCAGGTCGCTTCGCTCGCCGGGTAACCTCTAGGGATGAAGCTCGTTCTCGCGACGCACAACGCGCACAAGGTCGACGAGCTTCGACGCATCCTCGGGGCGAGCCTCGATGGCATCGAGCTAGTCGGCTACGACGGACCCGAACCGGTCGAAGACGGCGAGACCTTCGAGGCCAATGCGCTGATCAAGGCTCGGGCGGCTGCAGCGCACACTGGGCTTGCTGCGATCGCCGACGACTCCGGGATCGCGGTCTATGCGCTCGACGGGGCTCCGGGCATCCACTCCGCGCGGTACGCGGGCACCCGTGACGACGGCGACAACCTCCGCCTTCTTCTCGCCAATCTGCTCGGATCGGATGACCGCCGCGCGCAGTTCCTGTGCGCTGCCGCCCTGGTGCTTCCCGACGGTTTCGAACACACGGAGCTCGGCATCTGGCAGGGTACCGTTCTCGACGAGCCGGTGGGTGGCGGCGGATTCGGATACGACCCGATCTTCAAGCCGGCCGGCTACAGCGTGTCGGCCGCCGAACTGAGTGCGGACGAGAAGAACGCCGTCAGCCACCGGAGCCTCGCCTTCGATGCGATCATGCCGATCGTCCGCGAGCGGCTGATCGGGTGAGGTTCGCGAGGCCACTGCTGCTCCTTGGCCCCGCTTTCGTCGCCGCGATCGCCTACGTCGATCCGGGCAATGTTGCCGCCAACCTCACCGGCGGATCCCGCTACGGTTATCTGCTCGTCTGGGTGCTCGTCGCAGCGAGTGTGATGGCCGCGCTCGTGCAATACCAGTCGGCCAAACTCGGGATCGTCACCGGTCGAACGCTGCCGGAGCTGCTCGGTGATCGCCTTCGGCGGAGGCCGCGCATCCTCTTCTGGGTGCAGGCCGAGATCGTCGCCGCCGCGACCGACCTGGCCGAGGTGATCGGCGGGGCCATCGCGCTCGGCCTGCTCTTTCACCTTCCGCTCGTTTTCGGCGGGGTGATCGTCGGCGCGGTGTCGATGGGATTGCTCGCTCTGCAGAGTCGCTTCGGCCAGCGGCCGTTCGAGTCGGTGATCGTCGGCCTGCTCGCGATCGTCGCCATCGGCTTCCTCGCCGGACTCTTCGTCACCCCTCCTGACGGGCTCCAGGTGCTGAACGGTCTGGTGCCGCGTTTTGCGGGCTCCGACTCCGTGGTTCTCGCCGCCAGCATGCTGGGTGCGACAGAGATGCCGCACGCGATCTATGTGCACTCGGCGCTTGCGCGCGATCGACACGGCATGGCGAAGGGGCCGGCCGGCCGTATCCACCTGTTGAGGGCGACCAAATGGGATGTGGGCATCGCTCTCACCCTCGCCGGGATCGTCAACGTCGGGATGCTGCTGCTAGCGGCGGTGAATCTCCGGCACCTCGCCGGTACCAGCACGATCGACGGTGCGCACGCGGCCATCACCGCGACCCTCGGCCCGGGGGTCGCGCTCGTCTTCGCGATCGGGTTGCTCGCCTCGGGGCTCGCCTCGACATCGGTCGGCAGCTACGCCGGCGCCACGATCATGGCCGGTCTGATCAAGCGCCGAATCCCCGTATTCCTTCGCCGGGTTCTCACTCTCATCCCTGCGCTGGTCATTCTCGGGATCGGGGTCGATCCGACCGCCGCCCTCGTCGCAAGCCAGGTCTTCCTGAGCTTCGGCATCCCGTTCGCCCTCATCCCGCTCGTCAGGCTGACAAACGATCGCGCGCTGATGGGGGATCAGGCGAACGGTCGATTCATTCGCCTGACGCTCGGCGTTGTCGTGGTGCTTGTTGTGGCGCTCAACGTCGCGCTGATCGGGCTGACGATCGTCGGGTGAGTCGGCCGGCTCTGTACTCCGCGCTACCGTTGGTGCTGTGAACAACGCTCCCGAGATGCCCGTGCCCATCGACGATTCGCCGTCCGATCGCATCGCGCAGGCCGTTGCAAGGTACGGCGAGCCGACGGTGGTGCGAAGAGCGGCGTCCCTGCTCTCCGGAGGGAACGAGGGCGACGAGTTCTTGCTCTGGGTGGGAGGTCGTCACGCGCAGGGTGTGCTCGACGGTGCGCCGCCGCTGTACTGGCCGGAGGTCTGGGGTGCGCGGGCGCTGACCTACGTGTGGGATGAGTCCGCGGCATCTGCTGTGCATCGCGGACTCGGCGACCAGGCCTGGCGAGTGCGCGAGATGTGCGCTCGCGTGGTGTTCCTGCGGAGACTTCCGGAGACGGATGCCCTGCTCGAGATCACGAAAGACGAGGTCGCGCGAGTGCGCTCGGCGGCCGCTCGGGCGCTCGGCGAGGTCGGGGCCGACGCGGCGAGAGCCGTGCTGGTCGGAATGCTGCAGGACCCCGAGAAAGAGGTGCGGCGCTCTGCCCACGACGCCATCGTGCGCCTCGAGAAGCGCGCACTCGCCTAGGTGCCCGCTCGGGCACGAGCCCGATGGGCTGGTGAGTCAGTCGAGATTCGGGACTGTTTCCGATTCGGTCTCGGCCGGCGTCTCGACGGTGTTCGACCGCCGTGCCTTCCGGCGCGTCACGAGGTAGTGGATGATCGTCGGGATGAGAGTACCGAGTACAACGGCGAGCAGCACGACGTCGATGTACTTGATCACGAAGTCGGCGACCGGCGTGATGTTGCCGAGCAGGAAGCCGACCACGGTGACACCAACACCCCAGGTGAAGGCACCGATCGCGTTGTAGAGCGAGTAGCGGCGAGGATGCATCTTGCCGACGCCGGCAGCGACCGGCGCGAATGTGCGCACGACCGGCACGAAGCGCGCGAGGATCACGGCGGTGCCACCGTATTTGGCGAAGAAGCCGTTGGTGCGGCGCACCATCGACATGCTGATGAGCCCGGTCTCTTTGCGCTCGAAGATACGCGGGCCGGCCTTTCGACCGATGAAGTAGCCCGACTCGCCACCGAGGAAGGCGGCGAAGCCGATCGCCAGGGCGACCCACCAGATGTCGATGCTGATCGTGTGTTTGAAGACGAGGAGTCCGGTGATCAACAGCAGGGTGTCGCCGGGGAAGATGAACCCGATGAGCAGGCCGGTCTCGGCGAAGATGATGGCGCAGACCACGAGCAGCGCCCAGGGGCCGGCGCCCGTGATGAGCGTTTCGGGGCTGAGCCACGGGATGAGGGCGGAATGCAGCGGCAAGATACTCCAGTCGTCTGTTCACAACAGGGTACTGTGACGCTGCTGTCTATGCCATGTGTATGCGCTGATCAACCGGCGAAGCCGGATACTGCATGATGGAAGGGATGTTCATTCCCACCCGGGCCGCCGGCCTCGAGACCCTCGCCGACTTCGTTCCCCGGGCAGGACGGGATTACGCGCGCGATCGCAATCACGACACGGGAGCCTCTCGCGACAACGTTTCCGGCCTTTCGCCGTACCTCCGCCATCGGCTTCTGACGGAGCGCGAGGTGGTCGCGGCCGTGCTCGAACGCCATCCACTCTCCTCCGCTGAGAAGTTCGTTCAGGAGGTGTTCTGGCGCACCTATTGGAAGGGGTGGCTCGAGCAGCGTCCCGAGGTGTGGCGGCGGTATCGCCGCGACCTGGCAGAGTTGTCGCCCCCGAACGGAAGTCCTTCACACGACTACGAGGAAGCCATCGCCGGGCGCACCGGCATCGACGCGATGGATGCCTGGGTGCACGAGCTCATCGACACCGGGTACCTGCACAATCACACCCGCATGTGGTTCGCAAGTATCTGGATCTTCACGCTCGGCCTGCCGTTGCAACTCGGCGCGGACTTCTTCTACCGTCACCTTCTCGACGGGGATGCGGCATCCAACACACTCTCCTGGCGCTGGGTCGCCGGACTCCAGACCGCGGGCAAGACGTATCTGGCGACGGCGTCGAACATCTCTCGCTTCACCGACGGCCGGTTCTCGCCGTCAGGCCTCGCGACGACGGCCCGCGCGCTCGTCGAAGATTCCCTGCCATCGCCGGAAGCGATCCCGACTGCTCATTCTGCGCCAGCAGAAGGACGCATAGGGTTGCTGCTGCACGAGGAGGATCTGGATGCGGCGAGCCTGTTCTCCGAGCACCTCTGGCTCGGGTCGGGCAGCGGCCTCGTCGCTGTCGCCGGATCCGCCGATCCCGATGCCCGGTCGCCGCTTGGAGCCTCGGATGCCGTCCGGGATTTCACGGCGGCTGCCCTCGAGGACGGCGTCGAGCGGGCGTCGCGCGAGGTCGGGAGACCCGGTCGCGTGCTGCCGGATGCCCTTCCCTCTACGGCACTCGAGTGGGCGGCATCCGAACGTCTGGATACGGTCGTCGTGCCCCACTCTCCCGTCGGCCCGGTGCAGGAACGGATGCTGACGCTCGAGGCCGCGCTCGGGTCAGAGGGAGTGGCGCTCACGACGGTACGGCGACGATGGGACACCCTCGCCTGGCCGCATGCTGCTCGGGGATTCTTTCCGTTCCGGGAGCGTATTCCCGGGCTACTGCGCGAACAGGGTTTGTAAATTCACTGCATGAGCGAGGTCCTGGGATCTCGCGTGCGTCACTAAGCTGGCGCCGCGAACTCTCGCAATCGAAGGGACCTCATGTTCGATCTGCACGCGGTAATCGCGTTGGCAACCGCTCAGCTTGCCAACGCCAATGTCCTGGTGCCTCTTGCGATCTCCGGGGGCTTTTATCTGATCACGGCGATCGCGCTATGGCCGGTTTTCACAAAGGCGGGTCTCGCGGGGTGGGGGGCCCTGATTCCGATCGTGAACGTTTACCTCCTGGTCAAGATCGCCGGTTATCACGGGGCTCTGACGATCCTCTACTACATCCCGGTTGTGAACATCGTCGTCGGAATCGTCGTCGCGGTCGGCTGTGGTCGCGCATTTGGCAAGGGAGGAGCGTTCAGCTTCTTCCTGCTCTGGATGCTTTCCCCCCTCGGCTACTTCATCATCGGCTACGGCCGATCGAGGTTCGTCGGCGACCTCGGCAAACCGGCGACGCTGACGGCGTGACCTGCCGTCCGTCGACCGAGCCGTGAACGGGCAAAGCAACCGGAGGTCACGAGAACAGTCCGTAGGTGCGGAAGAAGGGACTTGAACCCTCACGCCTTGCGGCACAGGTACCTAAAACCTGCGTGTATACCAATTTCACCACTCCCGCCGAGTGCGTTTCGATTGTAACCACGCCGGGACAGCAGCTCAGAGCCGGTCGATCTCGGCGGACTGCTTCGGGATGATCGGCACGGCGATCGCGGGAACGACCGCGACCAGGAGAAAAGCGATCGGATAGCCGACGAGACCGATCAGCCCGCCGACGAGCGGCCCGACGATGGACGCCGCGATGAACTGGCCGGTGTTCTGGGCTCCAAGAGCCCGACCCGACCAGGACGGCCCGGCCATCTCGGCGACGGAGGTGAAGGCGAGTCCGTTGTCGGCGACGGTGACGGTCATCGCGATCACCAGTACGATCGCGCCAACCTGCCACTCGGCGGCGGCCGCCAGCCCGAGGCCGACCATGACGACGACAGCGGAGATCGCGACCCAGCGGAGGGGACGCATCCGGCTCGCGACACGGTCGCTGAGCACGCCGACGGCCACCCGTCCGAGCGCTCCGACGAATTGCGCAACGCCGACGAGCACCCCGGCCGCGAGCGTCGGCACGTGCAACTGGGTGATAAGCCAGACCAGCCCGAACACCGAGAGCGTGAACTGCGGCACGACGAGCAGGATCGACACGAGGTGGATGCGCCAGAGGAATCCGCTCGTCCGATACGGATTGGCGGCCGGCGGCGCGCCGACCGCTTTCGCACCCCTTGGCGGATTCGCGAGGAAGACGGCCGTGAGAATTACCAGCAGAGCGGTCATCACGAGCGGGATGACGAAGGCGGCCGAGAGTCCGCGGCCGGCCGCGATCGCCGGGACGGTGAGCGCCGCGATGGTCACACCGAGCGGCTGGCACATCTGCCGGATCCCCATGGCGAGCCCACGACGCTCCTTCGGAAACCAGCCGACGACGACCTTTCCGCTCGCCGAGTTGGAACTCGCGGATGCCGCCCCGCCGAGCAGCAAAAACGCCCCGAGCTCCACATAGCCGTGGGCGGTCATCGCGCCTGCGGCAGCGATCGCGACGCCGACGAGTCCGGCGGCGATGACCCACTTCTCGCCGATTCGGTCGGCCAGCGCGCCCCAGAGGATGAGGGTGAGCACCATTCCCATGGTCGGGACGGCGGCGAGCAGTCCGGCCTGGGCGAGCGACATCCCGCGTTCCGTGTGCAGGAGGGGAATGAGGAATGCCGGCGTCGACACGAAGACGGTGCCGGCGGTCTGGGCGGCGACACCGATCACGAGGGCCGTCCAGGCTTTCCGGGTGCGGACGGCAGGCGGCATGCTCTCGAGTGTCGTCGGCCTCCCCATGGTTAAACGTTAGCGGTGCCCGTTGCTCGGGAGGTCACTCCCACTGGCCCCACGGCGGCCATCACGCGTTAACCCGGCGGTAAGCAGTCGGCCCATCGATCTTCCTAACCTCAGTGAAACGAAACGCGCAAAGAACCGCTAAACGAACGAGACCGCAGTTGGGGGCTGGATGAACGTCGTCGCCGTCATCCCGGTCCGAGGCGGGTCGAAGGGCGTCAGAGGCAAGAACCTCCGCCAGGTCGGGGGAGTGTCCCTGGTGGCGCGGGCCGTCATCGCCGCGCGGTCGAGCCTCGCCATCGACCGAGTGATCGTCAGCACGGATGACGCCGCGATCGCCCTCGAGGCGACATCCGCCGGCGCGGGGATCGTCGAGCGCCCCGCCGGATTGGCGAACGACACGGCAAGCTCCGAATCCGCCCTCCTGCATGCCCTCGACTCTCTTGATCAACCGGTCGACGTGCTCGTCTTCCTTCAGGCGACCTCGCCATTCATCGATGTCGCCGCGCTCGAAGTCGCCATCGCGCGAGTGCTCGGCGGTGTTCACGATGTCGTCTTCTCCGCCGTCGAATCGCACTCCTTCCTCTGGACTGCGGATGCCGGCGGCGTCAACCACGACCCCCGCACCCGCCAGCGCCGCCAGGACCGCGAACCGCAGTTTCGCGAAACCGGGGCGTTCTACGTCCTTCGGGCCGCCGGGTTCCGCGCCGCCAGGCACCGGTTCTTCGGATCCATCGGCATCGCGCTCGTCGACGACCGCACCGCCCTCGAGATCGACACAGAGGTCGATCTCGAATTCGCCAATGCCATCGCACCGAGCATCGATGGGCGCCTGGACGGGCGCATCGAAGACGGTATCGACACCGAAAAGTGGGAGGAATCATGGTCGTATCCATCGGCGGCAGGGAGATAGGCGCAGGCCGGCCCGTCTACGTGATCGCGGAGATCGGGCTGAATCACAACGGCGACGTCGACCTGGCCATGCAACTCATCGATGTCGCCGCGGAGGCGGGGGCGCAGGCGGTCAAGTTTCAGAAGCGCACGCCATCCGTGTCGACGCCCGAGCACATGAGGAGCGTGCCGCGGGAGACTCCGTGGGGGCGGATGACCTACCTCGACTATCGCTATCGCGTCGAGTTCGACCGCGAGCAGTACGTCGAGATCGGTGATTACGCCACGGTGCGCGGGCTCGACTGGTTCGCCTCACCCTGGGACGAGCCATCCGTCGACTTCCTCGAGGACCTGAACGTCTGCGCGCACAAGGTCGCGTCCGCCTCGGTCACCGACCTCGGACTGCTTCGTGCGCTCGCGGCGACCGGCAAGCCGATCATCCTCTCCACGGGCATGTCGACCATGGACCAGATCGATGCCGCCGTGGACGTGTTCGACCCGGCGAAGTTGGTCATCCTGCACGCGACATCCACCTATCCGCTGCCGCCAGAAGAGGCGAACCTGCGGATGATCGGCACCCTCGGAGATCGCTTTCCCGGCATTCCGATCGGCTATTCGGGCCATGAACGTGGACTGCAGATCTCCCTCGCCGCCGTCGCACTCGGGGCGTTCGCCGTCGAGCGGCACATCACCCTCGATCGCACGATGTGGGGATCAGACCACGCCGCGTCGCTCGAGCCGCAGGGTTTCGAGCACCTCGTGCGCGACATCCGCGTGATCGGTGAAGCGATGGGTGACGGAGTGAAGCGGGTCTTCCCCGGCGAACTCGCGCCGCTCGCCAAGCTTCGCCGGGTGCTCGCGTGAAACGTCGGAGTCCGTCATGAGCGATCCCGTCAAACTCCTCGCGGTCGCCGATTCGGATTCCTACGTCAAGTGGGGCGCCGCTCTCCTCTCACGTGCGCCGGCAGGCTGGGACCGTCGGCTCGTCGTGCTGGCGAGCCCGGTTCTGCCGAGCGCCGACCAGCTTTCCGCGGCTCTCGCAACCTCCGGTCGCAGCTTCGCGCGGCCGGCCGTGATCGACCTCGCCGCGCTCGCCGTCCGGGTGGCGAAGCAGCAGCCGGATGTCGTACTCCTCTCGGTGCGCGGCCCCCTGGTGAAGGTGGTCGTGCGCGCGATCGTCGGTGCCGCCGCACGTAGGCCCGTCATCGTCACCGGGCTACCCGGCATCTCGGTGCCGGCGACCCGCAAAGCCGTCGCGCACCGCGCCCAGGCCGACCTCTTCGTCGTACACTCGCGGCGTGAGCTCCGCGAGTTCACGGCCCTCGCGGAGACGATGCGGGTGCCGCAGCAATTCGCGCTTGCGACGCTACCGTTTTTACCGCCCCCCGTCCCGGTCAGGGTGCCGTCGCCCGCCTCCTCGCCCGGACTCGCCGGCGACATCATCTTCGCCGCGCAGGCGAAGGTGCCCGCGCTGAAATCGGAGCGGCTCGCGCTGCTCGGCTGGCTCGCGGAGTCGGCACGGCGGCATCCGTCGATCCGTGTAGTCATCAAGGTGCGCGCGACCCACGGCGAGCAGCAGACCCACGCCGAGACTCACGACTATGCGGCGCTGCTGCCGTTGCTCCAGCAGCCAGCACCCGCCAACCTCGTCGTCGAGGGCGGTGCGATGTCGGCGCATCTGGCCACGGCCGGCGGGCTCGTCACGGTGAGCTCGACGGCGGCGGTCGAGGCGATCGCACTCGGGCGGCCGGTACTGATCCTCGGCGACTTCGGTGTCGATGCGGAGATGATCAACACCGTCTTCATCGGCAGCGGGCTCATCGGCGGGTCGAGCGATCTCATCGACGGTGATTTCCGGCATCCGGATGCTGCGTGGCTCGACGACAACTTCTTCCACGGTCAGGGTTGCGACGACTGGGTGGCCACGGTCACGGAGCTGCTCGAGCAACGCGCGAATGACGAGCTGCCGCTGAAGGTACTGCAGCGTGGCACCGCCGGCGGCAGACTCCGCAGGGCCTGGGATCGCAAGCGCGCGCTCGGCAGGTTCGACCGTTCCTGGACCGGGATGCTGGCACTCGCGATCGGGATGCCCCTGCTGATGCTGTTGCGCGCGCGCCGAAAACTGCTGCGCCGCGCGGCACCGGCCGACGGTGAGCTCGCGGTCACATCGCCCGAGGAGTCGTCGCGCCCGCTGGGGTCGTCGACTCGCTGAACCCGGATCGATTCAGCCGAGCACGGAAAGTTGAGCGACCATCGCGTCCGGCTCGTCGGTTCCGATCACGAATTCGTCGAACTCGGTGTCCTCGAGGCGGACCACCACCCCGCGCGGGTGCCCGTGATGAACGACGACGAAAGACTTCTTCCCTGACCACCTGATCGTCCCCACGACGAGAACGCCGGGGATGCCCGTTCCCGTGCGGATTCCGTGCACCTCGCCGAGCGCGTCTTCGACGACGGTGACCGACCGCACGGCGCTCAGCGGAACTCGGATATCGCCGTGGATGCCCTCGAGCTTCTCCTCGGCGGTGAGTTCGAGAACGAGCTGGTCGCCCTCCGTTTTCAGCTCAGCCACGCGACCTCCCTCGACTTTCGACCAGAGTATCGCCCTGCGGTATTTCAGCGCATCGCCGGCAGACCTGACCCGTAGCCTGTGGATAGTCGGCACCGAGGTTGCCTCCGGTCGCCCACACTGTGGCCATGTCGCGAGCGCTTTCGATCATCACCGAGCAGGTGCGGGAGCGGGTTCGCCGTGACGGTGTCGATATCGGCAGCGACCATGCCCTCGCCGACCGGTATGTTCGCGATGAGGTGCAGCGCTACAGTGAGCGCGCTCTGGGCGGCACGCTGCCGATGCTGCCCGATGAGCATGAGGCAACTCGGCAGATCGTCGCCACGATCACCGGATTCGGGGCGCTCCAGCCGTTCTTCGACGACGCTGAGGTCGAGGAGATCTGGATCAACTCCCCGACCAAGATCTTCATCGCCCGCAACGGCGTACCGGAACTCACGACCGTGCAGCTCACCGATTCGCAGGTGCGGGATCTCGTCGAGCGGATGCTGCAGTCCTCCGGTCGCCGCGTCGACCTGAGCTCGCCCTTCGTGGATGCGTCCCTGCCCGACGGATCGCGGCTGCACGTCGTCATTCCTGACGTGACGCTCCGCCACTGGTCGGTCAACATCCGCAAGTTCACCCAGCGCATCCGCGATCTGCATCGACTCGTCGCACTCGGCTCCCTCACACACCAGGGAGCCGAGTTTTTGCGGATGTGCGTGCTCTCGGGGCAGAACATCCTCGTGTCGGGAGCCACCCAGAGCGGCAAGACGACGATGCTGAACGCCCTGCTCTCGTCTGCCCGCCCGGGCGAGCGGATCGTCACCGTCGAGGAGACTTTCGAACTCGACCTCTCGGCCAGGGATACCGTGGCGATGCAGTGTCGTCAGCCCAGCCTCGAGGGGACCGGCGAGATCAGTCTGCGTCGACTCATCAAGGAAGCCCTGCGGATGCGCCCCGACCGGCTCGTCGTCGGCGAGGTGCGCGAGGCCGAGTCGCTCGACCTGCTGATCGCGCTGAACAGCGGGCTGCCCGGCATGTGTTCGATCCACGCGAACGGTGCGCGCGATGCGCTCGCGAAACTCTGCACGCTCCCACTTCTCGCAGGCCGCAATATCGACTCGTCGTTTGTGATTCCGACGGTCGCATCATCCGTCGACATCGTCGTGCACTGCGAGCTCGATCGCGGCGGCCAGCGTCGGGTGACCGAGATCGTCGCGCCGAGCGGCCAGGTCACGGCGGGCGTCATCGAGGCCAGCACGGTCTTCTCGATGAGGCGGGGCGTGCTGCATGCGACGGGCAGTTATCCGACGAAGACGACGAAATTCGAGGCAAGCGGATTCGACCTCTCCTCGGTGCTCTCGAGGGGGGAGTCATGACCCTCGCGCTCGGACTGCTGCTCGGGGTGGGGGTCGTGCTGCTGTCGTCGCCATTCCTGTGGCCGGCGGGGCGCAGCATCCGCTCGCAGCGATGGCACGGACCTACCGACCTGCTGGCCGAACGGCTCTCCCAGGCTGGAATGGCATCCGTTTCGGTCACCGCCCTGATCGTGGTGTCCGCAGTCTGCGGTGTGGCTGTCGCGGCAATCTGTTTCGCGATCGTGCCCGTCGTGGCGATCGCGATCATCAGCGGGCTCAGCGCGCTCGCACTCCCGACGGCGCTCGTCACCTGGCGTGCTCGCTCCCGGCGACGGGCGACCAGGGTGCTCTGGCCGGATGTTGTCGACCACCTGGTCTCGGCGGCGCGCTCCGGCCTCGCCCTTCCCGACAGCGTCGTGACTCTCGCACACTCCGGGCCAGTCGGCACGCGGCCCGCATTCGCCGCTTTCGAAAGCGACTACCGGGCAACGGGCAACTTCGCCCGCTGCATCGATGAACTGAAGAACAGCCTCGCGGATCCTGTCGCCGACCGCATCCTCGAAACGCTTCGGATGTCACGCGAGGTGGGCGGGAGCGAACTCACGACGGTGCTACGCAACCTCTCCTCCTACCTGAGGCAGGAGGCCGCGATCCGCGCCGAGGTCGAGGCGCGGCAGTCCTGGGTGCTGAACGCGGCGAAGCTCGGGGCCGCAGCGCCGTGGATCATCCTGCTGCTGCTCGCCACGCGGCCGGAAGCTGCGGCCGCCTACAACACGACCGCCGGAGCCGTGCTCATCGTCGGGGGGCTGTTCGTGACGGCGGTCGCATATCGCATCATGCTCGGTATCGGCCACATCCCGGAAGAGCGCCGATGGTTCAGCTGACCCCGCTCGCTGCCTGGGGAGTGCTCTGCGGTCTCGGTCTCGGCCTCGGGCTGTGGGCGCTCGCGAGTCTCGTGCCGAGGCTCAGCCGACCGCGGCTGATCGATCGTGTCGCCCCCTACCTCGTGGATGTCTCGGACGGCGCTCGGGAGCTGCTCGCTCGACGCACCGTCGATCCGCTTCCCGTGTTCGGAGCCCTCCTCGCGCCATTCATCTCCACCGCGCGCGACGGGCTCGGTCGACTGCTCGGAGGCGGCTCGACAGTCGAGACCCGCCTCCGCCAGTCGGCGAGCGACCTCGGCGTCGAAGGGTTTCGATCGCGACAGTTGGTCTGGGCGGTGTGCGGTGCCGTCGTCGGAGTCGTTGCGGCCGTCGCTATCTCGCGGGTGCACTCCGTGCCCCCGGTGCTTTCCGTGATGATCGTCGTGCTCGCGGGCATCAGCGGAGTCGCGCTCCGTGACTATCTGCTGCAGCGCTCGGCGAGGGCGCGGGTCATCCGCATCACGAGCGAGTTGCCGACGGTGCTCGAGTTTCTGACGTTGAGCCTTTCGGCCGGAGAGGGCATCCTCGATGCCATCCGGAGGGTCGCCCGCGCGAGCCATGGCGAACTCGCCGGGGAACTGGCGGGCGTCATCTCCACCGTCAACACCGGACGACCGCTCGCCGAATCGCTCACCGGCCTTGCCGATTCCCTGCAGATCGCGCCACTGTCGCGGGTCGTCGACCAGATCACCGGAGCGCTCGAGCGGGGAACGCCGTTGGCCGAAGTGTTGCGTGCCCAGGCCCAGGATGCGCGTGACGAGGCGAAGCGCGACCTTCTCGAGGTCGCCGGCAAGAAGGAAGTCGCCATGCTCGTCCCCCTGGTGTTTTTGATTTTGCCCATGACCATCGTGTTCGCGATCTTTCCTGGGATCGTCGTGCTGCGGATGGGGTTCTGATGCGTCAGCCACCGGCAAGAGGAGAAATGATGTTCGTTCTGAAATGGATGGTGAGCGCCGTTGCAGTCTCACGGCAGCGTCTTTCGTGGGTGCGAGATGAACGCGGCGACGTGCCGGGATGGGTGCTCATAACGCTGATGACGGCAGGCTTGGTCGTCATCATCTGGGCGCTCGCCGGGCCGGCGTTGAGCGGAGTCTTCCAGCAGGCCATCGAACGCGTCACGGGATTCTGACTTCATGCTGCCGCTGCGCCGGATGCATCGCGACGATTCCGGGTCGGCACCGGCCGAGTTCGTGATGGTCGGCGCACTGCTGACGGTACTCACGCTCTCGGTGATGCAGCTCGGACTGGCGCTGCACATCCGTAACACCGTTCTCGACGCGGCATCCGAGGGCGCACGATTCGGGGCCCTCGCCGACAACCGCCTCGGGGACGGGGTGCAGCGCACCCGCGATCTGATCACCAGCGCGCTCGGAGCGGGGTACGCGGCCGACGTGACCGCGTCGTATGGGACGTATCTCGGGCATCCGTCCGCGGTCGTCATCGTGCGAACGCCTCTTCCGCTGATCGGGCTGGTCGGCATCGACGGTGGCCTGGAGGTGAGCGGGCATGCGTCGGTCGAGACTCTCGATCGTTAGGCGACTGGCCACTCGAATGTCCGACGAGAGCGGCTCGGCATCGCTCGAATTCATCACCGCCGGGCTGATCCTGCTGCTGCCCCTCGTCTACCTCGTGCTCACGATGTCGGCGCTGCAGGCCGGATCGTTCGCCGTCGAGGGGGCTGCCCGTCAGGGGGTTCGGGTCTTCGTGCAGGCCCGCACGGTCGAGCAGGCGAAGGCCGAGGCAGTGCGCGCGGTCGATTTCGCGCTCGCCGACTACGGACTCAGCGGCGCGGATGCGACCGTCGTCGTCACCTGCACACCGCACCCCCGCGACTGCCTCACCCGGCTCGGGCAGGTCACCATGTCGGTATCCGTGCGCGTCGCACTACCGCTCACGCCGCCGGTGCTGACACTCGACGTTCCGCTCGGGGTCACGCTCAGCGCGACGTCGACAGAGCAGGTCTCGCGATTCGCGGGGTCGCGATGATCCGCCGATTCCAGCGGTTGCGATCGCAGGATCCGGAGGAGGGTTCGACCCTTCCGCTCATCATCTTCTACGGTTTTCTGTCGCTCGTGCTGATCTTGCTCGTGGTCTCGGCGACGTCGCTCTATCTCGAACGCAAGCGCCTGTTCACGGTCGCGGATGGCGCGGCCCTCGTCGGCGCGGAAGCCTTCGATCTCGACACCGTCGCCGTCACCCCCGACGGACCGCGCCCGGTGCTCACCCCGCAGCAGGTTGCCCTCGCCGTGCGCACCTACCTCGCCGACTCCCCGAAGAACGAGTTCGAGTCCCTCTCGCTCGACGACGCGACGACGGTCGACGGTCGAAGCGCCACCGTGTCGCTCTCGGCGCACTGGCGTCCGCCGGTGCTGTCACTGCTGGTGCCGGAGGGGCTGCGCATCGACGTGACAGCGGTTGCGCGGTCGGTGTTCTTCTAGCCGCGGCGGTTGATCGGGTGCGGCGGGTTACGGCTGGCTGCGGCGGTTTCCGCTGGCTTTCGCGGGTTCCGCTGGCTGCGGCGAGGGACCCGGTTATCGCTTGAGGGACCCCTTCCCGCGGGGGTCCCTGGCGCCATAGCTGGAGCTATGGCTGACGGGAGGGAGTGCTACGCGCGGGTAGCGTTGTGGCGTGCCCGAATTCGCCGACCAGCCCTGGGATGTGGTGGTCGTCGGCGCGGGTCCCGCTGGGTCGTCCGCGGCACGGGTCGCCGCCGAGCGGGGAGCGAGCGTGCTGTTGCTCGACCGGGCTAAATTTCCGCGCTACAAGACCTGCGGCGGCGGACTGATCGGCATCTCGCTCGAGTACGTGCCGGCATCCGTGCTCGAAACCGTCGAGCAGCGCGCGACCAGGGTGCGCTTCACCCTGCGCGGACGCTCCGCCAACACGCACCGCTCGCGCGTCCCGTTCCTCGGCCTCGTGCAGCGGGATCGCTTCGACCAGGCCCTGGTGGATGCCGCGGTCGCCGCCGGGGTGCGTTTTGTAGACGGCGTCACCGTCAGGAGCATCGAGGAGACGGATGACGGCGTCACGCTGTCGGCGAGCGGCGGCGACATCCGCGGCCCGGGCGACACCAGCGCTTCGGACGAGTCCGATGCTTCGGACACCCGGCGCGCTCCGGTCGACATCCGCGGCCCGGGCGACATCCGCGCGCGCATCGTCATCGGCGCCGACGGCGCCGGCGGACGCATCGGACGCTACGTCGGCGTGACCGCAGGCGGCGTCGATCTCGCCCTCGAGCACGAGATCGTGCGTCCGAACGACGGCCGGGGCTGGCACGACCGCGTCTTCCTCGACTGGGGAGCCGACGCCGGAACCTACGCGTGGATGTTCCCGAAGACGGAAACCCTGACGGTCGGCGTCATCCAGGCGAAGGGATCACCGGATGCCACCCGCGCCTACCTCGATCGCTACGTCGACCAGCTCGGGCTTTCGGGTGCGGACATCACTCGCTCGTCCGGACATCTCGCGCAGTGGCGCACCCCCGACTCCCCGCTTCGGCGTGGGCGCGTGATCGTCGTCGGCGACGCCGCCGCCCTGCTCGATCCGTTCACGAGGGAGGGCATCTCGTTCGCGCTGCGGTCGGGAACGTGGGCAGGGGACGCCGCGGCATCCGGCGACCTGGACAGATATGTGCATCGCGTCGAGAGGGAACTCGGTGCCGAGATCAGCGCCAGTGCGCGGCTGCTGCACCTCTTCGAACGTCGCCCAGCGCTGGTGCACGCGATGCTGAGCTACACGATCGTCGGCCCACAGATCTTCCTGCGCATCTGCCGCGGGTCGCTGTCGGTCGCGCAACTGTTCCGGACGCCGGTGGCGCGGGTGCTGCTGCGCGTCCTGCGCCGCTGACGACGGTGGACCGCATCGCACGCCGGTAGGCTTGACGGCGACATGGACGAGCTCGATTTTTCTGAACAGATCGCTGCGCTTCGCTCGACCTTCGGAGACATCCGCTCCGTCATCGGCGTCGAGAAGCTCGAGGCGGAGATCGCCGACCTCAGCGAGCAAGCAGGGGTTCCCGACCTCTGGGACGACCCCGACAAGGCGCAGAAGGTCACCTCGAACCTGAGTCACCGGCAGTCCGAGCTGGCGAAGGTCAACAGCATCCAGAGCAGGCTCGACGACCTCGAGATCATGGTCGAGCTGGCGAACGAGGAAGCGGATGTCGCTGCCGCAACCGAGGCGCGCGCCGAACTGGAGGCGATCCAGAAGGTGCTCGGCGAGCTCGAGGCGCAGACGCTGCTGAACGGCGAGTGGGACGCACATCCGGCCGTCATCACCATCCGCGCCGGCGCCGGGGGAGTGGATGCCGCGGACTTCGCCGAGATGCTGCAGCGCATGTATCTCCGCTGGGCGGAGCAGCACGGCTACCCGGCGACCGTCATGGACACGAGCTACGCAGAGGAGGCCGGCATCAAGTCGACGACCTTCGAGATCAACGCGCCCTACGCCTTCGGAACGCTCGGCGTCGAGGCCGGTACGCACCGCCTCGTTCGCATGAGCCCGTTCAACTCGGCGGGCAAACGCCAGACCAGTTTCGCGGCGGTCGAGGTCATCCCCCTGATCGAGGAGGCCGGCGCGATCGAGGTGCCGGAGAGCGACATCCGGGTGGATGTCTTCCGCTCGAGTGGCCCGGGCGGCCAGTCCGTCAACACGACAGACTCCGCCGTTCGGCTGACCCATCTCCCGACCGGCCTCGTCGTGTCGATGCAGAATGAGAAGAGCCAGATCCAGAACCGGGCGGCCGCGATGCGGGTTCTGCAGAGCCGGCTGCTGATCATGCAGCGAGAGCAGGAGGCCGCGGCGAAGAAGGAACTGGCCGGCGTCATCACCGCGAGCTGGGGCGACCAGATGCGCAGTTACGTTCTTGCGCCGTACCAGATGGTGAAAGATCTGCGAACGGACTACGAGGTCAACAACCCCACCGCGGTGTTCGACGGCGACCTCGACGGCTTCATCAACGCCGGCATCAAGTGGAGGAAGCGCGACAAAGAGTAACGACCGACGTTCCGCAGAGCCGGTCGTACGGCGTTCTTCCCTGGCCGATGAACAGAGAAACGACGTATGCGACCGGCATTATGTATGCGATCGCGGTGAGTAGCCAGACCGCGGTCGGGACAGTGGATGTCGCGCTCGCCAGCACGATCGCGAAGACAGCTGCATGACCGATCACCCACGGTAGGGCGATTTTCAGCGAATTGCGCGCGAGCGCCCGGCGAAAGCTGATCCGACGCCGGGTCACCGAGTCCACCACCGTCAGACGCCGGAGGCGTTTGCCCGGCGTGGCACTGCGCGCACCTGACTCGAATCGGGCGAGAGCAACGGTGACGGGAACGACGAGCACCGCCGTCGCAATCAGGTTCGATACGAGCGCTGGAACATCCCTGGTGATCCCCGACAGGTAGAGCGGGATGCCGATGGCCGCGATGCCTGCGACAAAGACAGCGATGCACAGCCAGTCGATCACCCACGCCGACAGGCGGTTCCACGGAAGACGCGTCATTGCGCCGAGACTATCGTCGAGTATCCGGAGCTTGAACCCGGGGCCACGACCGACTAGACCGGTAACCATGCTCACCCTCGGATCGGTTGTTCTCGGGGTCGACGACGTCGACCGTGCGAAAGCCTTCTGGATGTCGGCGCTCGGCTGGCAGCCGACCTCGCCTGGTGACGAGACCTGGGTGATACTTCAGGCGACGGACGGCTCGGGCCGCCGCCTCTCGCTCGGGTTGAGTGATTCGCCGGTGCAGCAGCATCCGCGGATTCATCTCGACCTGTACGCCGACGACCAGCGCGCCGAGATCGAACGACTGCTCGCACTCGGGGCGAGCGAGGTGGACTGGGACCTATATCCGCAGGATCCCGACTTCGTCGTGCTCGCCGACACCGAGGGCAATCGGTTCTGCGTGATCGATAAGGGCGAGTAGTCGCGCTCACGGCGGATTCATAATGTCCGACCCGGGCAAACCGCCTGTCGTTCGCGGCGATCCGGTGGCGGCTGCCTAGAGTCGAAGCGCCATGATTCGCTTTGACCAGGTAACCAAGCTCTACAAGGGCAACGCGCGGCCGGCGCTCAATTCGGTCACACTGGAGATCCTCCGCGGGGAGTTCGTCTTCCTCGTCGGCGCGTCCGGAAGTGGCAAGTCGAGCTTCCTCAGACTCGTGCTGAAGGAGGAGAACCCGAGCAGGGGCGAGATCCACGTGCTCGGCCAGAACATCGGGCGCCTCGCGAGCCGCAAGGTCCCCTACTTCCGCCGCAACCTCGGCGTCGTCTTCCAGGATTTCCGCCTCCTCCCGCAGAAGAACGTCTTCGACAACGTCGCCTTCACGCTGCAGGTCATCGGCAAGTCGAAGGGTTTCATCCAGGAAGCGGTTCCGGATGTGTTGAAGATGGTGGGACTCGCCGGCAAGACCAATCGGCTCCCGCACGAGCTCTCCGGCGGTGAGCAGCAGCGCGTGGCCATCGCCCGCGCCATCGTGAACAAGCCGGCCATCCTGCTCGCCGACGAGCCGACCGGAAACCTGGATCCCTCGACATCCGCCGGCATCATGTCGCTGCTCGAGCGCATCAGCCAGAGCGGAACGACGGTGATCATGGCCACCCACGACGCCGGAATCGTCGACCAGATGCAGCGCCGGGTGATCGAACTGGTCAGCGGCCAGGTGGTTCGGGATGAACGCCAGGGCGGCTACCAGACCCAGACCGTGCCGATCCAGGCGTTCGCCACCACGCCGGGCGCCTACCGCGACCTCGGGATCGCCGGCCAGTCGGAGGAGACCCGATGAGGCTCGGACTGGTGATGTCCGAGGTCGGAACCGGCCTGCGACGCAACGTCTCGATGGTCGTGGCGGTGGTGCTGGTCACGTTCATCTCCCTCACGTTCGTCGGCGCCGCGATTCTGCTGCAATTCCAGATCAACCAGATGAAGGGGTACTGGTACGACAAGGCGCAGGTCGCGATCTACATGTGCGTCGGATCCGATCCGGTCGCCAAGTGCAATCTCGCCGAGGCGACCAAAGACCAGAAGGCCGCCGTGGAGGCCCAGCTGACCTCACCGGCGCTCGCCGGCCTCGTGAAGACGGCCACTTTCCAGGACCACAACCAGGTCTATGCGACCTACAAGGCCAGCTTCAGCGACAACAACACCGCCGATTTCGTCACTCCCGCGAACCTTCCGGAGACGTTCTATGTGAATCTGAAGGACCCAAGCCAGTCGGATGCCGTGATCGAGTCGATCTCCGGCCTCGCCGGCGTCGAACAGGTCGTCGACCAGCGCAAGTACCTCGACCCGATCTTCTCCGCACTGAACGCCGCGAGCTTCACTGCGGTCGGCATCGCATCGCTGATGCTCGTCGCTGCCGTGTTGCTCATCGCCACCACCATCCGGCTCTCCGCGTTCTCGAGGCGGCGCGAGCTCGGCATCATGAGGCTGGTCGGTGCCTCGAATCGCTTCATCCAGACTCCCTTCATCATCGAGGGGGTGGTTGCCGCGCTCATCGGATCGGGTCTCGCCTGCGTCGCGATCGTCGCGCTGGTCAAATTCTTCGTGCAGGGGTATCTCGCCGGGCGGGCTCAGGGTGTCGCGCTGGTCGGGATGCACGATGTCGCGATCGTCGTGCCCGTGCTGCTTGTCGTGGGTGCGGTGCTCGCCGCGGCATCGGCGAGCGTCGCGATCGGTCGCTACCTGAAGGTGTAGCTCCGCCGATTTCGCCAAAACGGGGGTGTGGGCGCGCGACAACCCCCTATATGACGCAATCGGCGTGCTGCGGTGGTGCGAGATCTGGCGGAGCCCGGTGAAACGCTTGGGACAACTCGCCGGAAGCAACCCTGCGCGCTAGGCTCCGGTTTGTGTACAGGGGCGCGCAATCGGAGTGACCGGGGTTCCGGGGGCCGTGCGGCGTCTCTCGCGGGATCGCAGCCGACTGATCGCGGTCGTGCTGTTGGCGGTCGTCGCGCTGTCGGCATCCGGGATCCAGAGCGCGGCGGCAGTCGTTCTGCAACGCACACTGGATGCGAACTGGCGCGGCGCGTACGACATCCTCGTGACGGCGAAGGGTGCGAAGGTGGGCGTCGGTGGACTGCTCGCGCCGAACTCGCTCGGCGATGGCGCGAATGGGATGACGCTGAAGCAGCTGGCGAAGGTGCGGCAGGTTCCCGGGATCGATGTGGCGGCGCCTATTGGGGAGGTGATCTCGCCGCTGAAGTACGACGCGCCGAACGTGACACTCCCTGTGAGTTTGGTGACGGCGTCTCGCGTGCCCCAGGCGTATCGCATTACTGTCAAGTACACGACCAACGATGGAATATCGACGCGCGTAGTACTGGCCAAATCGAGCTACGTCATCATTGATGGGCTTCCGGCCTCCCCGCCGCCCGCTTCGACTTCGGACTGCAACGTCGACGGATTCGATGTCGATCAGCAGAAGTATCCGCTTCTCTGTCAGAGTTTCATTCACTCGGACTACTCCCAGGTCACAGTCGCCAACGAAGCATTGAACGGGTGGGGCTCAGGCGGAAACACAAGCGACGAGAACGTTGCCGAGAACGGCGTCATCCGATTCCACCCGTCGACGGAATCTCAACCGACCGGACTCACCCGCGTAACGCTCGTGGATCCCGCAGCCGAGAAGAAACTGCTTGGCAAAGCCGGTGCGTTCCTGACATCGTTGGATCAGCTCCACCCGGGTTTGTCGACCTCGAGATCTGTCATGGATAAGTGGGCCAAAGCTTCCAGGACCGCATTTGCGACGGACTACCTCGCGCAACAGGCCGCATTCGGCTCGCTAGAGAGGCAAAGCTCGGCACAAGACGCCAGCAACGCAGAACTCTTGGCTTTCGACAAAGAGCACAACGTGCAGCAAGGCCCCGAGGTGGACAAGTCCGCCTATGTTCCTCTGCTGATCTCGCACTCGGCGGCGGCGAAGCTCACCTACACGATCGAAGCGAAAAGCATTGGAGCTGCACCGAGAGTGGCTCGACAGGACGGCGGATCGCTCGCCTTTCCTTACGCAGTGCCCACGACCTCGCCGGGGGTCGATATCGGAAGCAGCGCGGTGGATGCCAGCGCCATTCTGAATCCGTTCGACCGGACGCCGGTGGAACTCCCGTGGCCGGGAACGGCGCGAGCCCCGACGGACGCTGCGAAGTCATTCGCGAGTCTCGGAATCGGGGCCGCAGGCGAGATCTCTCCGTCGAAAACGGTTGTGACCCCCTCTAACGGCGGGGTCACAATGGCCACTCTCGGCGCGACCGGATACGCTCCACCGGTCGCTCTGCAAGATGGCGAACAGATAGATCCATTTCGACTGGTAGCCGATGGAACTCAGCTCGGCACTGAGGCGGCGTACACGACCGTCACGAACATCCCCCAGAAACGTAACAGCGCAGGTGAGACCGCCGTCCCCGTCGGCTCCTTCTCGACCGATCAGCTCGCCGACCTTCAGTCCGCCCTCAGTTACGTGCCTCTCGGCGCGTACCAACCCATCGGATCCTTCACAGATAGGGGCGTGAAGCTGCAACCGAGCGTGAGCGGCCTCGGGCTTGTCAGTCCGCAGACGGTGGCGATCGCATCCATCAACAGCGCTGCCGCGTGGGGCCAGACGTCACCGGTGAGTGCCATCCGGGTTCGCGTCGCGGACATCAGTTCGTACTCGCCTCAGTCGCAGCAGAAGGTGATCGCGGTCGCACAGGCGATCCAGAAGCTGGGGCTGACGGCGACGATCGTCGCCGGATCCTCTCCCACCGCCGTGAAGCTTGCCGTCGACGGCTATGCCTTCGGGGTGACGGATGCAAGCAAGCTGCAAAGAGTGGGCCCCCTCGGCACGGTCACCCAGCAGTGGTCGGAGCTCGGCGCGGCCGCGCGGGCGGATGTCGCCGTCTCCACAGCATCCCTCTCCGTGCTCGGCATCGCTCTCGGGTCGACGGCGCTCCTGCTCGGCGCGGTGCAGTTCGCGTCGGTACCGCGACGACGCGGACAGGCCGCCGTGATGCGGGAGATCGGTTGGACGCGCGGGCGCATCCGCCGATGGATGTTCGCCGAGGAAGTGCCCGGCGCCGTCGTCGTACTGCTGGCCGGACTCGCCGCGGTTCTGCTTTCCGGGATGCAGCAGGTGTCGATCACGATCGCCGCAGCCGGTGTCGCCGTCGTGGTGCTGACGTCGGTGGCCGCGGTGGTTCTCGGATCGCGGGGGCGGGCACGCGTCATCCGCTCCGGGCAGTCCGGCGGACGTCGGATGCTGCGCATCCGCGGCCGCTCCACCGTCACGTTCGGGCTGCGGCAGGTCCGCATCCACCTGCTCACCTCGGTCACGCAGGTCATCGCGGTGCTCATTGTCGCCCTCGCTGCCGCTGGGCTCGCTGAGGTATTTCTCGAGGGGCGCCGGCAGGCCGGGGCGAGCCTGCTCGCGCAGTTCACCACGGGCCAGGCCGCACTCTTCCAGCTGGTGCTCGGGGCTGTCGCGCTGGCATCCGGGATCATCCTTGCGGTGCTCGCCCGCCGGGTCGACCTCGCGCGGCGCTCACCGCAGTGGGCCGCGTTGCGGGCGATGGGCTGGACCGCGGCCGACCTGCGAAGCGCCCAGCGCACGGAGGCGGCGACCGTCGCCGTCCCCGCGATCGTTCTCGCGACGGCGGCCACATTCGGGGGCGCGCACCTGCTCGGCACGGTGGCTCTCGTGCCACTGGTGATCATCGGTGGAGCGGCCGCTGTCGTGGCGTCCGTCACCCTCCTGTTCGTGCGACGGAAGGCGACAGCGCTATGACCCTCGAGACCCCTCTCGTCGATTCGGAGCCCCGGAACGATGCCGCGGCCCTCGAATTGCGGGCCGTCACGATCCACTACGAGCGGGCCGGCCAGGAGCCGCTCGCCATCGTCGACGACTACGACCTCACCCTGTACGCCGGGCAGATGCACTGCCTCGCCGGGCGGAGCGGGTCTGGCAAGACCAGCATCCTGCGCGTAGCGGCAGGACTCGTGCAGCCGACAGCCGGCGACGTCATCTGGGGCGGGACATCCCTCACCGGTGCGAAGGACGACGAGGTCACCACCCGCCGCCGCGAAACCGTCGGCTACCTCGACCAGGGCGGGGTGCTCGTTCCCGGCCTCACTGCGCTCGAGAACGTGCTCCTGCCGGCGGTGCCGTCGCGCCGGTCGAAGGCGCTGGTGCAGCGCGGATCTGAACTGCTCGAACGCCTCGGTGTGGCAGATCGCGCCGGGAGCTACCCGGAGAAACTCAGCGGCGGGGAGCGCCAGCGGGTCGCACTCGCCCGTGCGCTGCTGCTCGGGCCGGCCATCGTGATGGCGGATGAGCCGACCGCGAGCCTCGATCGTGCAAGCGCGGACTCCGTCATCCGGATGCTGCGCGCCCTCGCCGACGACGGCATCGTGGTGCTCGTGGCCGCCCACGACCAGCACCTCATCGATGCTGCCGACTCGCGAACCACGCTGGCCTGAGCTTCGCGAAAACCCGCACCCCGCGCGCGACAGCCACGGGAGCGGCTAGACTTGAGGGCTGCCCGGAGTCGCCGGGCGCAGCATCCATGGAGTGAATCGTGCCGAAGGAACGTGGCCAGAAGGTTGTGGCCACCAATCGCAAAGCGCGTCACGACTACACGATCGAAGACACTTTTGAGGCCGGACTGGTTCTGACCGGCACCGAGGTGAAGTCGTTGCGTGAGGGTCGGGCGTCCCTTGTCGACGGTTACGCGTTCGTCGAGTACGGCGAGGCGTGGCTCGATGCCGTGCACATTCCGGAGTACAACCAGGGCACCTGGAACAATCATCCGCCTCGGCGCAAGCGCAAGCTGCTGCTGCACAAGGCGCAGATCCTCAAGATCCACAACAAGGTGAAGGAGGGCGGCTACACGATCGTGCCGCTCTCGATCTACTTCCTCGACGGGCGCGCGAAAGTCGAGATCGCGGTCGCCAAGGGCAAGCGCGAGTACGACAAGCGGCAGACCCTGCGCGAGCGGCAGGACAAGATGGAAGCCAACCGCGCGATGGGAACTCAGCGCAACCTCGGCGACTGAGCGCGCGACGACGTCGAACGTTGGGACACTGCGTGGACTTTGGCGGCGATGTAGCGGCCGCAACGTCACCGCAACTCCACATTGATCACGAAATCAGGACGGGAATGGGCGGATGCCGCATCCTGTTCTATAGTGGAGGGCTGCCGGCGGAAACGTGAGGCAGGGTGACAACCAGTGTTTTGGCAACTCAACAGTGCGCGAGAACGACTCGCATGGGGATGATCGGTTTCGACATTGCCTGCGTGAATGTGAGAAGCGGGTCGAGGATGCAGGGTTAACTCGTTAACGATCTCTGCAAACAATAGGTGCGAAATCAAATAGCACTGTCTCTGCCAAGGCAGACTTCGCCCTCGCGGCGTAAGTCTCTCCTCAGCAACTTATAGAGACCGTCAGTCCGGGAATGCCCTCTACCCGGATCCTGGCGCAATTTAGAGGGATTGCTTCGGTATTACGCCCTAGGGTGCCGAGGGACTTCAACTAGGACTGGGCTCGTCGGTTTAGGTGCAAGTGGCACATTCCGGAGCCGAGTAGAACGCTTTCACTTGCTACACCCGTAGAAGGCATATGACCACAGCAGTGGACGGGGGTTCAATTCCCCCCATCTCCACCATCGTCGTTCTCGCGCACTGCTCAACGAAAAGGGCCCGAAGTCACGACGACTTCGGGCCCTTTTCGTTGAGGGACTATTTGCCGTCGAGGTAGCCGTTCGGGTTGAGAACGTACTTCGTCGCGGCGCCGGCGTCGAATTCCGCGTAGCCGCGCGGGGCATCCTCGAGCGAGATCGCCTTCGCGTTCACGTTCTTCGCGATGTGAACGCGATCGTGCAGGATCGCCATCATCAGGCCGCGGTTGTACTTCATGACCGGGCACTGGCCGGTCGTGAAGGAGAGCGACTTCGCCCATCCGGTTCCGAGGCTGAGCGAGAGTGAGCCCTTCTTCGCGGATTCGTCGACCCCGCCGGGGTCGCCGGTCACGTAGAGTCCGGGGATTCCCATCGCGCCACCGGCCGCGGTGATGTCCATCAGCGAGTTGAGCACCGTCGCCGGAGCTTCCTCGCCGCCATGATGTCCCTTGGCCTCGAACCCGACGGCATCGACGCCGCAGTCGACCTCCGGCACGCCGAGGATCTGCTCGATTTGGTCGGCGATCTCACCGGAGGAGAGGTCGATCGTCTCGCATCCGAAGCTCCGTGCCTGGGCGAGCCGATCGGCATTCATGTCGCCGACGATCACGGCGGCAGCGCCGAGCAGCATCGCGGATGTCGCTGCCGCGAGCCCGACGGGACCGGCGCCGGCCACATAGACGGTCGAACCGACCCCGACCCCCGCCGTCACCGCACCGTGGAACCCGGTCGGGAAGATGTCGGACAGCATGGTGAGATCCATGATCTTGTCGAGAGCCTGTTCGCGATCGGGGAAGACGAGCAGGTTCCAGTCCGCGTACGGCACGAGCACGTATTCGGCCTGCCCGCCGACCCAGCCGCCCATGTCGACGTAACCGTAGGCGCTGCCGGGGCGATCCGGGTTCACGTTGAGGCAGATGCCGGTCTTGCGCTCCTTGCAGTTGCGGCAGCGTCCGCAGGAGATGTTGAACGGCACGGAGACGATGTCGCCGACCTTCACGAACTCGACGCCCGGCCCGACCTCGACGACCTCGCCGGTGATCTCGTGTCCGAGCACGAGGTTCGCCGGAGCGGTGGTGCGACCGCGCACCATGTGCTGGTCAGACCCGCAGATGTTGGTGGCGACGGTGCGGATGATGGCGCCGTGGGGAACAGTCCGACCGACATTGGCCGGGTTGACCCCCGGCCCATCCTTCAGCTCGAACTCCGGGTAGTCGGTGTCGATGACCTCGACTTTTCCCGGCTCCTTGTAGGCGACAGCTCTGTTTCCTGACATCAGAATCCCTTGCGATCAGTCGACCCTCATCGTTGGGGGTCGGATGATCGCGATGGTAGACGGATGCACCGGTTTGTCTACCGGCTGCAGCAAATGCTCAGACAGGTACGTGCCGAGTTACCGGTTGCTGCCCTTCAACGTTCCCGTCGAGCGAACCGGGTTGCCCGAGGAGTTGCCATCTGACACAAGACAGGTGATGGTATCCGTTCGCCCGTCCCAGGAGTCTTCTGCCGGAAGATACTCGGAAATCAGCAGCGTTGATTTCTCGGGAGCAACGCCGACGAAGCGAGTGAATGCCGCCGAGCATCCGGAGTTCGCGGCTTTCTCGACCACAGACTTGCCCGGATAGTCCGTCTGTTCCATCGGAATGCTCTCGAAGATCTCGCTGTCACGAGCGACCGAACAGGCCACCTTCTTCACCCTCGTGAACTCCCCGGAAAGTGTGCGGTCATCCACGCAGGTGCCGATGGCCATGTTGTCGCTTCCGATGTCGCCACTCTGGTTGCCATCGGAGTGCGAGCCGAGCGAGCCTTTCGAGCTACCGATTTCGCTGGAGGGCGCGGAGCATCCGGCCAGCGCAACGACGATGAGGAGTGCCGGCAGTGATGCGGTAAGCGATCGGGTTCGCACGACGCGCTCTTTCCGGGAATGTGTGCGCTAGGCGAAAACGCGGAACCCAAGTGCCTTGTTCACCGGCGTGAGCAGTGCGAGCAGCGGACCGAGCAGGCGAAGCAGGTACACGAGCACCGTGACGTGCCCGAATCCGAAGGCCGCGAAGAGCACGATACCGATGATGCCGACGATGGCCGAGGTACGGAGGCCCCGCATGGTCTGGATGAATGGTGCCGCGAGGCCGAGACAGGCGAAGATGATTCCGATGTCGGCCATGAATCCGCGGCCCTCGGGCGTCGGAAGGAGGTGCGTGCACGACCAGAGCGTGATCCCGATGCCCCAGAAGAGGATGAAGAGGAGACCGGCCAGCGGCTTCGGGACCGGAACTTCACGTGCCTCGTCGGCGATCGTCATGCGTGCTCTCCCGGTTGCGCGAGTGGGTTGCCAGTGGTGCCTTGACAAAATCTTACCCGCCGCAGGGATCCCGATTCGCATCGGTCGCGCGGCGCCGCGCGTAACATGCCGTCTATTTTTCGGCGCTACCGTATGACCGTGACGACGATCGATGACACCCGAGAGCATTCACCCGATGGCAGCCGCAAGTCTGTCAGCGACGAGGTCGACGAGGCAGCACGCGCCGACATCCGCGTGCTGGGGGCGCTGCTCGGCCGCGTACTGACGGAGGCCGGCGGGGCCGAACTGCTCGAGGACGTCGAGCGACTTCGTGCCCTCGCGATCGATGCGTTCGAGAGCCGCAAAAGCGAATCGATCGCGGATGCCGAGGCTCTCGTCGAGTCGTTCAGTGCGAAGCGCGCCGAGCAGGTCGCCCGCGCCTTCACCTGTTACTTCCACCTCTCGAACCTTGCCGAGGAGCACCACCGCGTGCGCGTGCTGCGCGAGCGGGAGCTGCGGTCGACCGGGGTGCTTCCCGTCGACTCTCTTCCGGGCGCGATCAGCCGACTCATCGAGGAGGTCGGCAGCGAGGAGACGGGGCGGCGCCTGCAGAAGCTGCGGTTCCATCCGGTGTTGACGGCGCATCCGACCGAGGCTCGACGGCGGGCGGTCGCCTCCGGCATCCGACGAATCAGCGAACTGCTCGGCGAGCGTGACCTCGCGGCTGCCGGAACGACCTCCGGTGCGGAGATAGAACGTCGTCTGCTCGAGGAGATCGACGTGCTCTGGCGCACCTCCCCGCTGCGGACGACCCGCCCGACGCCGCTCGACGAGGTGCGGACGGCGATGAACATCTTCGACCAGACGCTGTTCGAGGTCGTTCCGCGGGTCTATCGACTGCTCGACGACTGGCTGCTGGCGGCGGATGCCGGCGCGAAGCCCGCAGAGGCCCCCGCCTTCATGAGACTCGGCAGCTGGATCGCCGCCGACCGCGACGGCAACCCTTTCGTCACGGCGAAGATCACGAGGGCCGCGGCGGCCATCGCCTCTGAGCACGTGCTGCTCGGGCTCGAGCGCGCGGCCGGGCGGGTCGGACGGACGCTCACCCTCGATTCCGTCGACACACCGCCCGATGCAGCGCTGCGCGCTCTCTGGCAGAGCCAGCAGAGTCTCGCCGAAGATCTGGCCGGCGAGGTCGCGACCCGTTCGCCCGAGGAGCCGCATCGGCGGGTGCTGCTCGTCGTCGCCGAGCGGATCGCCGCGACGCGTAGACGGGATGCCGACCTCGCGTATGCGAAACCGGAGGAGTTGCTGGCGGATCTCCGAGTCATCCAATCGTCCCTCCGAGCGGCCGGGGCCTCCCGCAGCGCGAACGGCGAGCTGCAGAACCTGATCTGGCAGGTTCAGACCTTCGGGTTCCATCTCGCGGAGCTCGAGGTGCGGCAGCATTCGAAGGTGCACCGCCAGGCGCTCGAGGAGGTTCGGGCCGGCGGCCCGCAGGGCGAGATGACCCGCGAGGTGCTTGATGTCTATCGCACGATCAAGCACCTCCAGCAGCGGTACGGGGTGAATGCCGCCCGCCGATACATCGTGTCGTTCACGCAGTCCTCGGTGGATATCGCGACGGTGTACGAGCTCGCGGAGGCCGCGCTCGGGTCCGCGGAGGCCGCGCCGGTACTCGACGCCATCCCGCTGTTCGAGACGTTCGCAGACCTGTCGAATGCCACGACGATCCTCGACGAGATGCTTCAGCTCGAGCCGGTCAAGGTCAGACTGGCAGCGACCGGGCGAAAGCTCGAGGTCATGCTCGGATACTCCGACTCGTCGAAGGATGTCGGCCCGGTCTCGGCCACCCTCGCGCTCTACGACGCCCAGCGGCGCATCGCGGAGTGGGCCGAGCGCAACGGGATCGAGCTGACGCTGTTCCACGGCCGCGGGGGAGCCCTCGGGCGCGGCGGCGGTCCGGCCAACGAGGCCGTTCTCGCGCAGCCCCGCGGGTCCGTCGAGGGCCGCTTCAAGCTGACCGAGCAGGGCGAGGTGATCTTCGCGCAGTATGCAGACCGAGCGATCGCCGCCCGGCATATCGAGCAGATGGCGGCGGCGACCCTTCTCGCGTCGAGCCCGGCGAACGAAGAGGCCAATCGTGTCGCGACGGCCGACTTCGCAAAGATGGCCGCCGTCATGGACGAGTCGTCCCGCGCCCGGTTCTTCCAGCTGATCAAGGCGGAGGGCTTCGCGAAGTGGTTCGCACGGGTGACCCCGCTCGAGGAGGTCGGCCTGCTCGCACTCGGATCCCGCCCGGCCCGTCGCGGGCTCTCGGTCGAGTCGCTCGAAGACATGCGCGCCATCCCGTGGGTGTTCGCCTGGACCCAGGCGCGAATAAACCTCACCGGCTGGTTCGGCCTCGGGTCGGCGCTCGCCGCAGTCGCAGACGAGACGAAGCTGCGGGATGCCTACGCGCGCTGGCCGCTCTTCACCGCGATGGTCGACAACGTCGAGATGTCTCTCGCGAAGACGGATGACCGGCTCGCCGATCGCTACCTCGCCCTCGGAGACCGACCCGACCTCGCGGCGCTCGTGCTCGACGAGATGGCGCTCACCCGGCATTGGGTGACGCTGACGACCGGCCATGCGGAGCTTCTCGAGACGCGGCCGGTGCTTCGCCGGGCGGTGCGACTCCGGAGCCCGTATGTCGACGCACTCTCGCTGCTGCAGCTGAGGGCGCTTCGTGAGGTGCGTTCATCCGCGAGCACCGATCCGCTCGACGATTCGCATCAGCTTCTGCTGCTCGCAGTGAACGGGGTGGCCGCCGGACTTCAGAACACCGGCTAGCTCCGGGATGCGACTATCGTCGAAAGCGTGAGTACGAATCCCCCGTTCCGCGCCGATATCGTAGGTAGTTTTCTTCGCCCGGAGTCGCTGAAATCGGCCAGAGCGGAACATCTCGCCGGCCGACTGGACGATGCCGGACTCCGCGCTACGGAGGACGAGCAGATCGTCTCGGTCGTCACGAAGCAGGCGGATGCCGGATTGCGACTCGCCACCGACGGCGAGTTCCGTCGTTCCTGGTGGCACTTCGACTTCTTCGGCGGCCTGAACGGCGTCGAAGTCGCGACGCTCGACCACGGCATCCAGTTCCAGGGCGTGCAGACGGCACCGCAGGGGCTGCGGGTGACCGACGCCATCGCCTTCGCTGATGATCATCCGATGCTCGACCATTTCCGTTTTCTCAAGGCGACGACGTCTGCGGTGCCGAAGATGAGCATCCCGGCCCCGACGGTGATGCACTTTCGACTGGAACAGGATGCGGTCGCGAGCACCGCGTATGAGACTCGCGACGACATCATCGACGATCTCGCGGCCGCCTATCGGGTTGCGGTTCGCAGTTTCTACGATGCCGGATGCCGCTACCTCCAGTTCGACGACACGGCCTGGGCATACCTCTGCTCCGACGTCGAGCTCGAGAAGGCAGGGGCTCGCGGAATCGACGTGACGGGCCTCGCGGAGAAGTACAGCAGGCTGATCAACCAGTCGATCGCCGATAAGCCAGACGACATGGTGATCACCACCCACGTCTGCCGGGGAAACTTCAGGTCGACCTGGATCTCCTCGGGCGGTTATGAGCCTGTCGCTGAGCAGCTGCTCGACGTCTGCGCATACGACGGCTATTTTCTCGAGTACGACAGCGAACGCGCCGGAGGATTCGACCCGCTGAGGTTTCTCCCGAAGGGCGAAAAGACGGTCGTTCTCGGGCTCGTCACCACCAAGTCGGGCGAACTCGAGCACCGCGACGTCGTGAAGCGGCGCATTGACGAGGCGGCAGAGTTCGCGCCGCTCGATCAGTTGGCGCTCAGCCCCCAGTGTGGCTTCGCCTCGACCGAGGAGGGCAACATCCTGACCGAGGACGAGCAGTGGGCGAAGGTGCGCGAGGTGGTACGCCTCGCGGACGAGGTCTGGGGAGCCGCCTGACCAGTTAACGGCACTCATGTCGTCGCGGCGGTGATCGCGATCGACTCTGCCCGGACTCTGCGTGAGCGGCCGGCAAGGAGTGACGTCACGCCAACTTGGCCAGCGCCTCCTCGTGCAGTAGTCCGTTGGTCGCAAGGGCCGACCCGTGCCAGGGACCGGGTTCGCCGTCGACGGAGGTGAAGACGCCGCCGGCCTCCTCGACGATCGGAACGAGAGCCGCCATGTCGTAGACCTGCAGGTCGAATTCGCCGGAGATGTCGAGCTGGCCCTCCGCGACCATCATGTAGGGCCACATGTCGCCGTAGTCGCGCGTACGCCAGACCGAATTCGAGAGGTCGACGAGCTGCTCGAGGCGTCCGGCCGCCTGCCAGCGGGGGAGTCCGCTGCAGCTGATCGAGGCGTCGGCGAGGTCGGCGACTCCGGAGACATGGATGCGCCGCTCCTCATTCGTGGTGCGGGATCCGAGGCGCTCGTTGACGTACGCCCCCATCCCGTTCGCCGCCCACCAGCGCTTGCCGAGAGCAGGGGCGCTCACGACGCCGACGACCGGCACGCCGTCGATCGCGAGGGAGATGAGCGTCGCCCAGATCGGTACACCGCGCACATAGTTCTTGGTGCCGTCGATCGGGTCGATGATCCACTGGCGCGAGGACGAGCCCTCGACCCCGAACTCCTCGCCGCGGATCGAGTCACCGGGGCGACTGTCCATGATCGCGGCCCGCAGCGCGGTCTCGACGGCCCTGTCGGCGTCCGAGACCGGGGTCATGTCCGGCTTCGTCGTCACGACCAGGTCGGTGGCCCGGAAGCGGTCCATCGAGATCTCATCGGCCATGTCGGCGAGGGATCGGGCAAGGGCCAGATCGGAGGGAAGGGTGAAGGTCGGCGCGGTCTGCTCGGTCACGATCCAAGGGTAGGGGACGGTGGTGCCGGAGCGGGCCGGCATCAGAACGGGTAGGTGCCGGGAGTGCGTCGCATCGTGATCCAACGGGTCTCGGTGAACGCGTCGATGTTGGCTTCGGCGCCTCCGACACGACCGCCGGTTCCGGACATCCCGGTGCCGCCGAAGGGAGTGTTGGCCTCGTCATTGACCGTCTGGTCGTTGATGTGCACGATGCCCGTCGGGATGCGCTGTGCGAGTTCGAGCCCGCGCATCGCGTCGGCGGTGACGATGCCGAGCGAGAGGCCGTAGTCGGAGGATGTCGCGATCGACACAGCGTCGTCGTCGCTTGCGAAGCTCACCACGGACGCGACCGGCCCGAAGGTCTCCTCGCAGAATGCCGGAGCGTCGAGGGGGATGCCGGCGAGCACCGTCGGCCGGTAGTAGAGGCCGTCGAAGGTTCCGCCGGCTCTCAGCTCTGCTCCGGCAGCGATCGACTCGGTCACCAGCCGGTGCACGTTATCGCGCTGGTTCTCGTCGATGATCGGTCCGAGGTGCACGTGCTCCGTCGCCGGATTGCCGACCGCCATCGCGTCGGCTTTCGCAGCGAGCTTCGTCACGTATTCCTCGTAGAGACTCTCGTGCACGAGGTGTCGCCCGATGGTCATGCAGATCTGTCCCTGGTGCAGGAATGCTCCCCAGGTCGCGAGATTGACGGCCTTGTCGACGTCAGCGTCGTCGAGGACGATGAAGGCCGAGTTGCCTCCGAGCTCCAGGTGCGCCCGGGTGAGGTGTCGCCCGGCGAGCTCGCCGACCGCCTTGCCAGCGCGGGTCGAGCCGGTGAAGGCGATGACCCGAACGTGTGGATCGGAAACCATCGCCTCGCCGACATCGCCGCCACCGGTCACGAGCTGCAGCACACCGGCGGGAAGGCCGGCCTCCTCGAAGATGCGCGCCATCATCACCCCGCCGGTCACCGCCGTGCGCGGATCGGGCTTCAGCAGCACCGCATTGCCGAGGGCGAGCGCCGGAGCGACGGCGCGGATGCCGAGGATGATCGGAACATTGAACGGCGAGATCACGCCGACGACCCCGGCCGGCACGCGCTGAGCGAGGGAGAGTCGCGCCTCCTCGCTCGACAGCAGCTGGCCGAGCGGATGGGACGGAAGAGCGGATGCCTCGTAGCATTCCGCCGCACCGACGTGCAGGGCGAACCCGGCGAGGGCGGGCACGCAGCCGACCTCGCGGATGTTCCAGTCCATGATCTCGTCGGCGTGCTGCTCCATCAGGGCGGCAGCTCTGCGAAGCACCGCGGCGCGCGCCGGGTGCGGGGTGGCGCCCCAGGCCTTCTGGGCTGCGGCTGCGCTCGCGGCGGCCCGCGTCACATCCGCGACGGAGGCCAGGCCGATCTCGCCGAGGATCTCTCCCGTGGCCGGCTCGATGACCGGCCGCGTTCCGCCGCCACCCACGACCCATTCGCCGTCGATGTGGATTCTGCCCGACCACGCAACGGGGTCGAGGAAGGGCACCGTGGAGGTTTCATCACGGGTGAGCGTCATTGCTTTCTCGCTTTCTCAGGGGGGTGATGCCGAGGATAGGCCGCGGATCAGGAAACGTCGATGGTCAGGAGATTTCGATGGTGACCGTGGCACCGGAGCCGGAGGGCGACATCGCCCGGGACACGCAGCAGCAGATCTTGCCGCGCGCATTCTTCTGCCGCTCGCTGTAGAAGACATCGCGGTGATCGATGTCGCCGTCGAGTTCGAGGACCCGCACCTCGCAGAGTCCGCACTCGCCCTTTCGGCAGTCGAACATCATGTCGGCACCGGCCTCCTCGAGGGCTTCGAGCATCGACTGGGATGTCCCGACGACGGTTTCGATGCCCAGTCGCGGCACCCGCACCGTGAATTTCTCGGGGGCGAACCATCCGCTGTTTCCGAAGGTCTCGAATCTCAGGTTCGCGATGGGCAGCTCACGCTCGATCCACGCCCGCCGCACGGCGTCCATCAGTCGGATCGGTCCGCAGAGGTAGAGCTCTGCGCTTTCGTCGATGGCGGCGACGAGCTCCGTCACGACGAGGGAGGTTCCCTCGTCGCCGACATGCACCTCGAGCCTGGATCCGTGAGCGGCGGTCAACTCCTCGAGGTAGGCGAGCTCGCGACGGCTGCGTCCGAGATAGACCAGCGTGTAGTCCGCGCCGACGGACTTCAGCACGGCGGCCATTCCGGCGATCGCCGTGATACCGATCCCGCCGGCGAGCAGCACGTAGCGGGGTGCACCGATCCGCAGCGGGAAGTCGAGGATCGGCTGGGTGATCTCGATCGAGTCGCCGGGTTCGAGGGCGTGCATGATCGCAGCACCGCCGCGGGAGGTCGGGGTGGCGAGCACGCTGATGGCGAGGGTCGTGCCATCCGTAGCCGAATCCACTACCGAGTACGACCGGGTATCCGTTCGGTCGCCGAACCGCAGGCGAACGTCGATGTGTGAGCCGGCCGCCGCCACCGACGGCTTCTCCGGCCGCAGCACGATGCGACGGATGACCGGGGTCAGGGCGATCGAGTCGACGACAGTCGCCTGCTGCCAGACGATCGAGTGCGAGGTTGCCACGGTGCCGTCAGCCCACCGGAACGGTCGCACGCGGCAGTCGCCCCTCTGCGGCGAGCTGTCGTTCGATCAGACGGCGCACCCACATGCCGCCGACGTCGATGTTGAGACCGTAGAACTCGTAGTCGGGATTCGCATCGATGGCGGCCTGCTGTGCGACGAGCATCCTCTCGTCCTCACTGAAGACGCCTGCTACGCCGTCGCGCAGTTGCGTGGTGATCACCTGGCTCTCCAGCCGGAAGTTGCGCATGAACGCCCAGAAGTAGACGCAGGAGCGATCGGTGACGGGGGAGATCGTGTTCATCACATACCCGTTGACGCCCTGGGAGCGATCGCCCTCTGGTGCCCCGGTTCCCGCCATCGCGACGCCGACGTCGATGCAGATCGTAGAAGGGGACTCGAAGTGGATGATTTGCCAGCGATCGACTTTGCCCTCGAAGTGGGGAAATTTATGGCGCATGATCGAGAGCCAGAATGGCGGTGGATCGATGCCGAGCATCCATCGGTCGACGGTGACGGTGCGCTCGTCGTGGCTGACCACGAATTCCGAGCCGCTCAGTTCGTCCTGTCCGATGCTCGAGGAGTGAACGAATTCCTCGTGGGTGAGGTCCATCAGGTTGTCCAGCACGAGTTGGTAGTTGCAGTCGACCTCGATGGTGAGGCCGTCCCCAGCCCAGGCCGGGTCATCCATCTGGTGCATGTCGGGCACGAGGGACGGGTCGGCCTTCGCCGGATCGCCGAGCCACACCCAGACGTAGCGATAGCGCTCGACGACGGGGAACGAGGCGACGGTCGCACTCGGATTGATCGTCTCCTGGGCGGGCATCGAGATGCAGCGACCGGCGGAGTTGTAGAGCATGCCGTGGTACGGGCAGCGGATGCCGTCCCGGCCGACGAGGGTACCCATCGACAAGGGGGCGAGCCGATGCCAGCACGCGTCGGCCAGTGCCACAGCCGTGCCGTCCTCGGTGCGGTAGAGGGCGAGCGGGCGATCGGCGACGGTGCGGGCGAGCGGTGTGCGGTTCACCTCGTGGTCCCAGGCGGCCACGTACCAGACATCGAGCGGATGCCCGAGCAGCTTGTTGATCGACGACTCACCCATCAGACTCCTTCGTCACATTTCTCGTCACTTTACCTATCAACATAGTGAAATGGCAATACCGGGAATGGGGCCAGAATCGAGTACATGAGTCTTCGTTACGCTCTGCTCGCGTTGCTGACCGCTCAGCCGATGACCGGCTATGACGTCGCGAAGACCTTCCACAGCTCGGTCGGGCACGTCTGGCATGCGCCCGACTCCCAGATCTACCCCGAGTTGAAGCGGATGGAGCTCGACGGTCTCATCCGAGGCGAGGACATCGCGCGAACCTCACGGGCCGGCAATGCGACGAAGCGGCTGTACGGCATCACCGAGGCGGGCGTCGCGGCGTTCCGCCAGTGGATGTCGGTTCCGACCGAGTACAGCGCCGAACGCAACCCGGCTCACCTTCGCGCCGCCTATTTCGAGTGGGCGGACGCGGCATCCGTTCGCGCGCAGTTGCTCGCCCACATCGAGCACTGGACGGAGATGCGGGAGCAGTGGGTTGGGCAGCTCAGCTCGTTCGCCGACCGCTCGCATCCGATCTTCCAGAAGCGGCTCGAGATAAGTCCGCCGTCGGAATGGCCCCGCATCACCGCGTGGAAGATGTTCGCCTACGAGGGCCTCATCGCGCAGGCAGACCAGCAGATCGCCTGGGCGAAGAAGGGGCTGGCGCTCGAGGCGTCGCTCGACAACGGCTGAGAGAGCAGCGATCCTCAGGACGACTCACCTCAGGACAGCGACGCGAGCATCCGCTGGAACGAATCGAGCCGCAGTTTGCCCGACTCGCCGAGCTCGTTCTCGTCGTTGATGCGCTCGTTTAGCGCGCAGTCGGGGGCGTCCGGCAGGTGGGTGCACCCCCGCGGACAGTCCTCGGCGATCGCCGCGAGATCGGTGAAGGATCGCAGGATGTTGTCGGGATTCACGTGCCCGAGCCCGAACGAGCGCACGCCGGGGGTGTCGATGATCCAGCCGCCGCCATCCTCGCGGTCGGCTCCGACGCGGTACGAGATGGTGGATGACGACGTGTGCCGCCCGCGCCCGGTCACGGTGTTGACCCTTCCGATCGCGCGATTCGCGTCGGGCACCAGTGCGTTGACGAGGGTCGACTTGCCGACGCCGGAGTGGCCGACCGCCACGGTCGTGTGACCGGCGAGCAGCGCCATGATCTCGTCGGTCGGGGTGGCGTCGAGCCCGCTGGTGACCACGACGATGTCGAGGCCGGCGAAGTTGGCCAGGAATACCGCCGGGTCGGCGAGGTCGGTCTTCGTTATGCAGAGAATGGGCGCGATGCCGGCGTCGAAGGCCGCGACGAGGTAGCGATCGACGAGTCGCGGCCGCGGCTCCGGGTTGGCGGCTGCGACCACGATGAGCATCTGGTCGGCGTTGGCGACGATGATGCGCTCGACCTCGTCGGAGTCGTCGGCACTGCGGCGCAGCACGGTGACACGCGGTTGGATGCGCACGATCCGCGACAGGCTGCCTTCGTCGCCGGTGGTGTCTCCGACGAGGTCGACCCGATCGCCGGTGACGATCGGCTGCTTGCGAAGTTCGCTCGCGCGGGAGGCCGTCGCCACGTGCTCGACGTCGCTGTTCTCTCCGACCAGCACCGTGTAGCGGCCGCGGTCGACGGTGAGCACCCGGCCGGTCACCGCGTCGCTGTGCTCCGGACGGGTCTTCGTGCGCGCCCGATTGCCCTTCGGATTCGGACGGGTCTTCGCCTCGTAGTCGGCGTATTTGTCGTCTTCGTCGTCAGCGTCGTCGTTGAGCCAGCTCACGCGGGGCCCGATCCGGGCGCAAGAAGTGAGCCGATCCCGGCGGCTCCGGCGCTGCCGAACGGGTCACGGGCGGCGCGATCCAGGCCGAGCAACGAGTGTCGCCACAGCTGCGGAAACTGGGGCAGCGTCTTGGCCGTCGTCGCGATGTCATCGATCTCGACCCCCTCGACGGCGAGGCCGATGATGGCGCCGGCGGTGGCCATCCGGTGGTCCTCGTAGCTGTGCCAGAGACCGCTGTGAAGAGGTGCCGGACGGATGATGAGGCCGTCGTCCGTCTCCGTCACGTCCCCGCCGAGGCCGTTGATCTCCGCCGCGAGGGCCGCCAGTCTGTCGGTCTCGTGCCCGCGGAGATGGCCGATGCCGGTCAGCACGGTCTCACTGTCGGCGAAGGCCGCGATGGCTGCGATCGTCGGGGCGAGTTCACTCGCGTCGTCGAGCTGGATGCCATGGATCGACCCGCTGCCGGTCACCGTCAGCGCACCGGCGGCCACGCTGACCGAGCCGCCCATTCGCGTAAGGATGCCGGCCAGCTCGTCGCCGACCTGGGTCGTCTCGGCTGGCCAGCCGGTGATCGTCACCGAGCCTCCGGCGACGAGGGCGGCGGCGAGGAACGGGCCGGCGTTCGACAGGTCGGGCTCGATGTCGACCTCGATTCCGCCGATCGGGCCGGGCGGCACGATCCAGACTCCGGGACTCGGAGTCTCGACGACGACCCCCCGGCGGGCGAGCGTCGCGATCGTCATCTCGATGTGGGCGAGACTCGGCAGCGCGGCGCCGGTGTGGCGAAGTTCAAGCCCCTCGGCGAAGCGCGGGGCGGCGAGCAGCAGCCCGGAGACGAACTGGCTCGAGGCTGAGGCATCCAGTTCGATGAGTCCGCCCTTCACGGCGCCGGTGCCGTAAAGACTGAACGGGAGTCGGCCGCGTCCGTCGTCGCTGACGTCGACGCCGAGCGCCCTGAGGGAGTCGATGGTGGTGCGCATCGGACGGGTTCTCGCACCGGCATCGCCGTCGAAGGCGACCGGGCCGAGGGCAAGGGCCGCGACCGGGGGGAGGAACCGCATCACGGTTCCGGCGAGTCCACAGTCGATGGATGTTCCGCCCGAGAGCTCTCCGGGCGTGATGAGCAGATCGGCGCCGAAGCCGCCTACGCCCGGCCGTTCGACGATCGACGTTCCGAGGGCTCTGAGCGCCTGGATCATCAGGGCCGTGTCGCGCGAGTGGAGGGGCGCGCGAAGGAGGGATGGGGCATCCGCAAGCGCCGACAGCACTAGCTCCCGGTTGGTCAGCGACTTCGATCCCGGCAGCGAGAACGACGCCGACACAGGACCAGCCGCGAAGGGCGCCGGCCACGGACCCGGAGCACCCTCGATGACCAGTTCGTCGTCTCCGAAGGGGTTGAACTCGGGCCCGGAATACTTGAATACCTGCATCGGTTACCAGAGTATCGGCACTTCAACTTCTGAAACGGAAACGCACGTGACTCTGCTCCTCGAACGGCCGACCGGCGCCTCATCGCGCGGTCCGGTCGCGGCAAAGCGAGGCCAAGTAAGATTGGCCGCGATGTCGAATTCGATGGATGATTCACCCCCCGTGACCGCCCTGGACGCACCCTCTTCCGGCGAGAGTGCAGAGACGGTCGTCGACGTGCGCTCGCTCTTCGAGGAGCAGGCCATCCCGTTCATGGACCAGCTCTACGCGGCCGGTCTTCGCATGACCCGCAACCCAGCCGACGCGTCAGACCTGGTGCAGGAGACCTTCGCGAAGGCGTTCGCGGCGTTCGGCCAGTTCCAGCAGGGCACGAACCTAAAGGCGTGGCTGTACCGCATCCTCACCAACACGTTCATCAACAACTACCGCAAGAAGCAGCGCGACCCCTACCAGGGCACCATCGACGAGCTCGAAGACTGGCAGCTCGGCGGCGCCCAATCCGTCACGCAGGGTCGGTCGACCCGTTCGGCCGAGGCAGAGGCGATCGATCACCTGCCCGACAGCGCCGTCAAAGACGCGCTGCAGGCCATCCCCGAAGACTTCAGAATGGCCGTCTATTTCGCCGATGTCGAGGGATTCTCGTACCAGGAGATCGCCGACATCATGAAAACCCCGGTGGGAACCGTCATGAGTCGTCTGCATCGTGGCAGACGGATGCTGCGGGACCTGCTTTCCGAGTACGCCGTCGAACGAGGAATCGATACCTCCGGCACGCGTGCCCAACCTGCCAGTGCTGGGAGCAAGAAGAAATGACCGACTGCGGCTGCGATAAAGCGAAGGCCGAGCTTGAGGAATACCTCC
>JANYGT010000056.1 GCA_025362355.1 Lacisediminihabitans sp.
CGTCGTCGGCCGCCGGCTCTTCGACGACGGCGGCACCGGCGACCGTGCGGAAGACGGTGTCGCCGAACAGGTAGTCGTAGCCGCCCTCCGTGGCGGTGCTCGACGACGCGGTGACTAATGCTCCTGCCGCCGGGGTCTCCGCAGCCGGCGTCGCTAAGGCTGCAGACTCGACAGCTGCAGTCTCTTCGGCCGGCGTCTCGGCAGCTGCAGTCTCTACGGCCGGGCTCTCCGCGGCCGGCAATTCGGTGACGGTGGCTTCGAGGTCGACGGGCTCGGGTGACTTCTTCCGCGGCGCCACGACAACGGTCTCCTCCGAGACCTCAGTCTGGATGACCGCAGCGGCGCCGGCGACCCAGTCGACGGATGCGGCGACGACCACCCCGGAGACAAGGGGAAGCGATCGCTGTCCGCTCGCTCCGGCGACGGCCATCGTCAGTGCGGAGATCGAGCCGACGAGTCTCTCCGTCCACGTGGTGACCCCCGCGCCGCTGAGCGACTCGACCCCGCCGGCGCCGGTGACGGTCACCGTCACGGCTCCGCGAACGATCGCCCGGCCGTGCTCACCCGTTTCGACGAGCGCGAAGGGCGGGGTCGCGGCGAGACCATGCCGCGTGAGCAACTCGAGCGCCTGCTGCGTTCCCTCCGCCGAGCAGAGGGCGTGCCAGAGGGATGCGACGGTGGCGTCATCCACGTCCCCTCCGACCAGGAGGAGTCGGGTGGGCGCGCAGACCGCGAGCCAGCCCCCGCTCTCGGCGGATGTGTAGTGCAGTGGCATGGCGCCGCTATCCCCTCGGCCGTGTCTCTTCGAGAAATGCCGGCATGGCATCCCGATCGATGGTCTCTTCGGTCGTCGGGCCCGCCCCCGAGCCCACCATGTCGGATTCGACAACGACAACAGTGACATTATCCGATCCTCCCGCGGCGATCGCAGCGTTCACCAGACGTTCGGCGAGAGTTATCGGCATGCCATCGGAGCCGCGCTGCGCCTGCGAGTGGTGAAACACGATGATGCGGGCTATCTCGTCATCGCTCAGCTCTTTCGGCAGACCGTCCGAGCAGACGATGAAGGTCTGGCGCGCTCGAGCGGGTACGAGCCAGATGTCGGCGTCGACCTCGAGATCGGCACCGAGCGCACGGGTGACGATGTTGCGATCCGGATGCCGCTCGGCTTCACTTCGCGTGATCTGACCGAGATCCACCAGCTCCTGCACCGCTGAATGGTCGACACTCAACTGGCTGAGCGTGCGACCGTCCCAGCTGTAGATGCGCGAATCACCGATGTTGAAGGCCATCCAGTGATAGCCCTCACCCGGTCCGATCGTGACGAACGCGACCCCCGCGAGAGTCGTCCCGGAGATCGCGTCGGGTGTATCGGAGTTCTCGCTGACCGACAGCACTGCCTCGTTTGCATGGCGGATGGTCTCGAGCACGACCCTCGGGCTCGCCGCCCCGTCGTCGAAGACGCTCGAGAACGCTGCGACGGCCGCCTGACTGGCCCGATCGCCGAACGCGTGGCCGCCCATGCCGTCGGCGACGAGGAACAGCGGCATCGACGCCAGAAAGCTGTCTTCATTGAGCCGACGGACGGCTCCCCTGTCGCTGTGCCCGGCGAATCGGAACGAGATGGTGCCCTCGGGCAGCGCGATCTGGTGGCTGAGTTCGCCCATCATGATCGCCTCCCCCTCGTGCTCTGCGGAAGAAGTCGCCGGTATGCATCGACCGCTTCCGACACCGTGCACTCAACACTAAGTCAATCGTGATCGGCTCCCCGTCCGGCGGCAATGGGCAGTCCTGCCCATTGCGACGATCGGGAGTGGTGGTCGGAAGGACTAGGACGCCCTGACGATCTTCAGCGCCAGAACGGGGCAGAGGCGTACGGCATCGGTCGCCGCATCCATCCGCTGGCTCGGAAGCGGGATGTCGGATCGTGCCGAGGGCGACCCCTTCAGCGCGATCGGATATCCCCACTGGTCCCGGCCGAGGAGGTCGGGGACGAGTTCTGCGCACAGGCCGCGACCGTCGCATTTCGTCCAGTCGATGTGCAGCACGGACGTCGACTTCTTGGCGGCGCTCATACCCGCGCCGTTCGACGACAGCGGCCGGTGAGATGTGCCTCGACATCGCTCGCGAATGCGCTGAGTGCGCTCTGGACGAGGCCGGCGGTGCCATCCGGGTGATGGCACGACCCGCGACCGATCAGCGAGAGACCGAGCCTCTCGGCTTCCCGGCGCAGCCCATGATCCCCGCGCCCGCTCGCGATTCTCTCCATCAGCGTCGCCAGCGCATCGAGCCCGTACAGACACGGTCCGCACTGGCCGGCGGATTCTTCGGCGAGGTAGCGGGTGATCGAGGCGGTGACCTGCAATCCACACTCGTCGCGCGCGAGAAGGAAGAGCACACCGGCTCCCGGTCGACCGCCGTAGGGAGCGAGAGCGGCTTTCGACAGTACGACGGAGAGGTCGTCCGCCGGTATCCAGGTGCCGTGGTATCCACCGACCAGAACCGCGGAGACCACGGACGTCGAGACCCCGGCCGCCTCGAGGATGTCGCTGATCCTCGCGTCGCCCGGAACCTCGAGAACACGTTCCCGCTGGCCGGCTCCCGAAACCGTGACGAGCCGCGTGCCGGCATCCCCGCCGACGCCCTCGCTTCGAAACCAGTCGCCCCCGAATCGCGCGATGAGCGCCACGTGGGCGAGCGTCTCGACGTTGTGCACGAGCGTCGGTCGGGCCCTGAGTCCGGACGTGGTCAGCCGCACCGTGCGGTCGGTCGGCAGCGCGATCCCATTCTCGATGGCGTTGACGACGGCACTCGCTTCACCGGAGATGAAGGTCTCTTTCGCCTGGACCAGCGTTATCCGCCGGGTATCACGACGTTCGGCAAGCGCCGACCGGAGCGCTCCGAGTGATTCGGGACTCGAATAGAGGTACATCCGCGAGGCTCCGACGAGCGCCGCAGTGGCGAGCAGTCCATCGATCACGAGGTGCGGGGAGTGCCGCAGCAGAGTGGAGTCCTTGATGCTGCGCGGCTCCCCCTCGGCGCCGTTGGCTATGACGACGGCGCTGGCGGGAAACATCCGGTCGCTGACCGACTGCCTGGCGGCGTCGATCTTGCGTGCGGTGGAGAATCCGGCCCCACCGCGCCCCTCGAGGCCCGAACGCTCGAGTTCGGCGCGCAGGCCGGGACCGCCCTTGACGATTTCGAGGTGTCCATAGGTTTCTCGATGCGCCGAATACCCGGCATCCGCTCCGGCGGCGAAGAGCCTGACCGGCCCCTCCGGAGCGCTCGTCGGATTGGGCACGGTGCCACTGCCGGTCGCCGTCATCGTGCTCTCCCGGCCCGGGCTTCAGCAACCTCGAGAAAGCGACCCGACACTCGCCAGATCGAGGCGCTGACGACACTGACGCCGCAGATCACCACGAAGAGGAGGAACCACTTGTTGGTTCCGTTGGTTCCATTGCCGATCGAATGCACGACGGCGATCGGCCACATGGCGTAGGTGAACCAGTGAACGGCGGTGAAGAGACGGGCACCGAGCCACCGGCGGAAGAGACTGGTGATGACGATGGCGAGAATCAGGTCGAACGCGACTGTTCCGAGGCCCTGCCAGAAGGGTTTGAACGAGCCGAGGAACGGTACGAAAGTGTCGATGATGCGCAGATGGGCGAAGGGATCGAGGATGAGGGTGACCACATGCAGCACCAGGAAAACACTGGCGAGTATGGCGATGTTCCGATGGATGAGCGAGATTGAGAAGCGCGGCAGCCCCGGAAGCGGTCGACCGGACCTCGTGATGATGCCGAGCACGACGGAGGCGGTGAAGAACAGCAGTGACATGGCCCCGCTCACCCGGCCGAATGCCCACAGAGCCTCAGACATCGCCTGACCCCGCCCCGCCCCGGGTGTCGACCGGAGTCGGCCAGCCGGACGTTGTCACCACGCGTCCGGCAGAGTCGACGAACCGGGCGCTCACGTTCATGCCTTCGAGCCAGGCGACGGCACCGAAGCCGCGGACGATGGATGCCGTACTCAGCATGTTCGCGCGAAGGCAGGTCTCCGCCGCGACGGTCACCGAGCGCCAGACGGGGTCGGCCGGCATCCCGCGCCGCGGATCGAGGATGTGATGGAGAGCGCGGCCATCCTTCTGCCAGCGACGTTTCTGCGTGCTCGACGTCGCGATGCCGGAACCGGCAGTCAGGGTGACCCGTTCGGAAGGGTCTGTCGGCAGATCCTGCACGAGGATCTCCCATCCCGGTGAGACGACGTCGCCGGCCGTTGCGATATCGCCCCCCATGCTCACCAGGGCCCCGACACCGAGATCGGAGGCGACCCTGGTGGCCGCGCGATCAGCGGCCAACGCCTTGGCGGTGGCTCCGAGGTCGAGCAGGAGATCCGCGGGCACCGTGAGTACGTCGTCGTCGAGCACCACGCGGGTCCAGCCCGGGCGACGTTCGGTCACGACGCTCACGCCGCCGTGCATGCTCCCGTCGTGCGGGCCTTCGGCGCGCGCTGTTCCGGCGACATGGGAGAAGTCGCGGTCGTAGCCGAGCGCGATGAGATCGAGACCGAGGGTCGGGTCGACGTCACCACCGGTCTGCTCTGCGGCATCCAGCGCACTCGCCACGAGTTGCGCGAGCAGCGGGCTGACCGAGACTCCGAAGGGGAGCTGTTCGGAGAGTCGGGAGAGCTCGGAATCCGGGCGGAAACGACTGCACGCCCCATCGACTTCGGCCATAACCTCCCTGACGATCCGGGCCGCTCGTGTGCTGTCTGCGGATTCGGCGACGACGACGGACACTTCGAGGCCCCAGGCCTCCCATTCGGCATGCGTCGTCGTCGGCACCTCAGGAACCCGTCGATGTCGCCTGCACCGGAGCCTTCTGACTCGGGGCCACCGGTGCCGGCGCCGGTCTGACCGGTGCCGCTGGTGCCGGGGCCGCGGGTGCGGGGGCGGCCGCGGCCGGAGCCGGAGCGGCAGGTGCAGGCGCCGCTGGTGCGGGGGCAGCAGGTGCGGAGGCGGCCGGAGCGGGTTGCCGGATGGTGCCGCTCACCGCGCCACCCGGTGCGGACGCCGCGGAATCCTTCGCCTGCCGTGCCTGGTCCGTCAACTGGACCGAGACGATCCCGACCGCGCCGAGACTCACTATCCCGACGATGGATGTGACGGTCGCGACTGTGCGCTTGCCCCGTGTCCGGATGCTCACGATCTCTCCTCTTTCCGCTCGCCGATGTCTGCTTCGACAAGACTGCGGCAGATTTCTTCACACTTTCTTAGGTGGCATGCGAATGACCTGAGTGTGGGCTACGAGTTTCTGAACGGCAGTCGTACGACGATCTCTGCGCCCGTGCCGGCCTCTCGTGATTCGACCCGCACCGATCCGCCGTGCCGTGCAGCGACGTCGGCGACGAGAGCGAGCCCGATCCCGTAGTGACGCCGACCATCGCCCTCCCCGTCATCGGGCTGCAGCCTGGCGGAGGCGAACCGCTCGAATGCACGCTCTTCGAACCCCGCGGGAAACCCTGCGCCGTCATCTCGCACCCGGAGTTCGACCGTCCTGCCGTGCTGCCGGACCGTGACGGTCACGCGAGTGCGGGCGTGATCGACCGCGTTCGCGATCAGCGCCGCGCAGAGGCGTTGCAGCGAGATCCGCGCCCCCTCGACGAAGATCGGCGTCTCCGGCACCGAGGTGACCAGCTCGATCGTGCGACCTGTCGCTTCCGGCACCATCGACGCCACCGCATCCCGGGCGAGTTCCCCGAGATCGAGCGGCACAAGGTCTGCCGTTCCCCGGGGATCCGCGACGATGAGCAGGTCTTCGAGGATCGCGGTGAGATCCCGCGAATCGCGCAGGATCTCATCGAGCGCCGTCACGACGTCCTGCTCGCCGAGGGCCGGGTCGGCCACCCCGCGACGGAGCAGCTGCGCTCGCGTGGTTATCAGGGTGAGCGGTGTACGCAATTCATGACTCGCATCGGCCACGAACCGGCGCTGCAGAGCGAGGGCGTCGAACATCGGACGCATCGCGCGGCGAGCGATCACCGCGGCGATGAGGGCCGAGGCGAGTCCTCCGACCAACCCGGCGATCACCAGTCCGAAGGCGAGGCGCTGGATCTCTTCCACACCCTCCCGGGTGTCCGTCGCCGTCTGCACGACACGACCACGCACGACGCTGGTCAGAACGACGTAGGTGTCCCCGTTGACGACGAGAGTGCGCTGCTGCTGGATGCGGGTGCGGTGAACCTCGGTGATCGCGGCCGTCTCGGGGAACCATTTCGGGGCATTGCCCGACACATCGAGGCCCGATGCCGAGTCGATGGCCACCAGTACGTCGGGCGGTGCATCCTCGGGCGAATCGACGGTGCTGGCTTTCAGCAGTTCACTCGTTATCGCCTGCGACTGGCTGAGGGTGACGATCGCATAGGTCACGCCGACGATGACGAGGAATACGGCGAGGATCAAACCGACGAGCCGAATAGCGAGGCCGACCGACGCGCCGCGCAGTTCGTCGGCCGTGCTCGAGTTCACTGCACCACTCCGAGGCGATAGCCGATTCCGCGCACCGTCGTTATGACCGGTCGACCGAGCTTTCTGCGCAGGTAGTGAACGTAGGTGTCGACGACGCCGGGATCCTCCGCATCGGCGAACACCGTGATCAACAGATCGTCCCTCGTGAACACCTGGTCGGGTCGCCTCGCCAGGCGTTCGAGCAGGTCGCCCTCCCGTTCCGACAGCTGCAACAGGGAGCCGTCGAGACGGGTGACGGTCCTGCTGGCCGCGTCGTAGGATCCGCCCGGCGTTCGCAGGACCGCGATGGTGGAGGAGATCCGCCGGCGGAGTACTCGAAGTCTGGCGAGAAGCTCATCGACATCGAAAGGCTTGGCAAGATAATCTTCCGCACCCCTGTTGAGCCCTTCGACCCTCTCGGCCGGGTTGCCGAGTGCCGAAATGACCATCGCCGGCGTCTGCACCCCGCGGTCCCGCAGCCGATCGAGTACGTCGAGCCCCTCGATGAGCGGAAGCCCCCGATCGAGCAGGATCACATCGAACTCCCGGGTGAGGCCCTCGTGCAGGGCTCGCTGCCCGTCTCGCGCGGACACCACGTCGTATCCCTCAGCGGTGAGCAGCTGTCCGAGCATCGCGAGAAGACGTGCGTCGTCCTCGACGACGAGAATCCTGGGCGAGTTCGGCACGTTCGCAGTATAGGGACGCGCTTCTCAGCACGCCGAGATCGTGGTGGCTGACCGAAAAGCCCTCGCCGCGGTCAGGAACCCGACGACGTGCCGTGAACGGGAGCGGGAGCCGGAGCCGGATGCGACACCCGCGCGGGAGGTGGCGCTGGCGCGTGCGCGACGGGAGGCACGGGCGCTGCGGGTGCCACCGGTGCAGCAGGCGGTGCAGCCGGGGGCGGTGCGACGACGGCTTTCGGTGCTGCCGCGGTCGGGGCCGGCAGAGGAGCGCTGATAGCCGAGGGTGTGACCGTCGGTTCGGAGACCACGGGCACCACGGGAATCACCGGAGTGGCGACGGGAGTCGGGAGCGTGCCTGCGGCGATCTGCTGACGGGCGGCCGATTGAGCGGTCACCGTCGTCTGCCACAGGGCGAACGAGCCGGCGGCCGCGGCCACCACGCTCGTCACGCCGAGCGTTGTCGTCAGGGTCTTTGCGATGCGATGACCGCGCGTACGAGTGCTCATGTCGTCCCCCGTTTCTGTTCTCCAACACCTTCACACGGGTCGGGCATCCTCGACGGTCAATTCGCGCCGCGCGTGTCGCAGGTTCTCTACCGCCGGCGATAGTAGTCCCGCCAGATCAGCTTGTGGAGAGGTATCAGGCGCGGGAGGGACCGCAGGCCGGGGATGAACGGGACGAGCGCGAGGAGCACCGTGAGGAGGCCCATCAGCCCGACAACCACGAGGTCGGCGTTCGCAAGGCCGCCGATCGCGGGAACCTGGTACCAGAACGAGAACAGCCAGAGCCACGACTGGCCGGGGAAATTGCCGGTCTCGTTCATCATCCCCCACTGGTCGCCGGTGAGGTGCTGCGCTGTCGCCAGGTCGGGGAAATAGCTCCCGTCGCCGAGGAAGAGAATCGTGCGGGTGTAGTCGGTGTTGAAGATCCCGCCCTCACCCTGGATGGCGCCATCGAGTGCTCCGCGCTGCGCTTCGGCGAGAAGCCCGGCGGTCATCGCCGGCACCGGTCCATAGGAACCGGACTTGACCTTGGCCGGGTCGCCCTGTGGAGCCTTACCGATCGCATCCGCGTAGGAGTTCGCCCACTTGGCCTGTTGCGTGGAATCGGCCGCGTCCCAGGTCGCGAGAGCGGGGATTTCGCTATGCAGTTTCCGCAGCGGAGTGGTGACGAAGTCAGCGGCCGTGTCGATCGGGATGCGACGACCCGACAGGCTCTGAAGATCGATCGGACCGAGTGTCTGGGTCGCATCCGTGGTCGTCGAATAGGGCGGCCCGTAGGTTGCCGTCGACGAGGTCTTGCCGAGCTCCGTGCTTGCTGTCGCGACGAAATCGAAGGGGCTCGCGTTACCCCACGACTGGAGGTTGATTGTCGGTTCATCGGGAGAACCCGCTATCGCCGCGACTCCGACCACGAGCACTCCGACGACGATGACACCCACCGTGAGTTCCTTGAACAGGTCGTACTCGCGCTCCTTGCCCTTCCACTGGCGGCCGGCGAGCAGGGCTCTGCGGCGAGCGGCGACGGGTCCGCCTTTCGACGGTGCCGCCGGCGGAACGGTCGGCCGGTCCTCAATCGTTCGAGACATGGGAAACCTCCTGGTCGATCAGTTGCACGGGGGTGGGTTGGACGCCGGCCAATTGGGAGTCACTGTCATCGGCATCGAGCGGAGGGACGACCCCGTGCACCCGCACGAGCACGACGTGCATCGCGACGATGACGAGGACGGCCGCCGGAAGCAGCAGGATGTGCCACATGAACATCTGCCCGAAGTTCGCGACGTTGAACCACGCGCCGATCCCGGAGGCGTTCAGCGCGTCCTTCGCCTGGAATGCGATCCATTCAGAGTCGAAGTTCGTCTGTACGAGGTAACCGGTGAATGCGGCGACGATCGAGACGGCGAACGAGACGACGCCGGTGATCCAGGTGAGCACCCGGTGACCGCGCCAGGCGGCCATCCAGAACTTGCCCCACATGTGGATGACCATGAAGAAGAAGAAGAATTCGACGCTCCAGAGGTGCACGCTGTTGACGAAATGGCCGACCGATGAGAGGTGGTACCACATCGGCCCGTTGAGGCTGAGGACTACGCCGGAGACGATGATGAAGAGCAGGGATGCGATCGCGCCCATGCCGAAGACATAGATCCAGGATGCGACATAGCTCGGCTGCGTGTTGGGCAGCAGCTTGTCGGGAGGAAGACGCTTCAACACCCAGCGTCGCGTTCGCCCGGTCCAGGAGCGGTCAGCCTCGGCCGGGGTCTCGGCGTCGCTCAGGATCTTGGTGTCGCTCACCGTCCGCGCCGCCCACCGGGAAACGGCAGCACGAGCACGAGCGCGAACACGACGAGCATCGTGATGATGACGATCAGATTGCCGAGCTGGATCGAGAACATGCCCCAGCTGAGGAATGTTCCGGCGGGGCCGATGTCTCCGACGGCCGCGGCCATGTCACTCATCGCGGAATCCGGCCGGTGTGGTGACGCTCACTGCGCCACTGCCGTGCGTCGACGTGATCATCGTTCTTCCTCACTACTCAGAACGGCGCCTGTCCAGGCGACCTGTTGTCAGAGTAGGAGGGCGTACTGATGCGTCGGCAGGGCACTAAGTCCCGAAGTTGCGGCGAACCGCCGTTCAGGCAGCGTCGATGCTCTGCCTCTCGGCGCGGCGCTTGTCGAATCGGATTTTGAGGAGGCTCGCGCTTACCGCGACCGCCATCGAGGCGACGATCACGCCGAGCGACAGCATGGTCGAGATCTCCGGTGCCCACGGGACACCCTTGCCGCCGTTGATGAACGGGAGCTCATTCTCGTGCAGCGCGTGGGCGACCAGCTTCACCCCGATGAAGGCGAGGATGAAGGCGATCCCGTATTTGAGGTACACCAGCTTGTCGATGAGGTCACCCAGGAGGAAGTAGAGCTGCCGAAGGCCCATCAGTGCGAAGACGTTCGCGGTGAAGACGATGAACGCACTGGTCGTGATTCCGAAGATGGCGGGAATCGAATCGAGCGCGAACACGAGATCCGTTGATCCGATCGCGAGGAAGACCACGATTATCGGCGTGAAGACCTTCTTGCCGTCGATCGTCGTTCGCAGCTTCGCGCCGTCGAAGTCGTTCGTGATTCGAACCCGTTTGCGGAGGAGGCGGATGAGGGCGCTCTCCTTCTCGTCCATCTCCGAACTGCTCTCGAACGTCTGGCGCACCGCCGTGTAGAGCAGGAACGCCCCGAAGATGTAGAAGATCCAGCTGAAGTTCTCGATCAGCTGCGCTCCGAGCAGGATGAAGATGGCGCGCAGCACGAGAGCGATGATGATGCCGACCATCAGCACCTCCTGCTGGTACTTTCTCGGCACCGAGAACTTCGCCATGATGATGACGAAAACGAACAGGTTGTCGATCGAGAGGCTGTATTCGGTGAGCCAGCCCGCGACGAACTCCCCCGCGTGCACGGGGCCGGCGATGAAGAACATGATCAGGGCGAAGATCAGCGCGAGGGCGATGTAGAAGGCGACCCAGAGGCTCGATTCCCTCGTCGACGGAATGTGCGGCCGACGATAGGCGAGCACGAGGTCGGCCACGATGATCGCGAGCAGGATGGCGATCGAGGTGATCTCGAATGCGAGGGGGAGCTGGAGATCCACGAGGGCCTTTCGGTTGGGCACGTGCTTCCCTCGGGAAGGGCAGGCCGGATTACCGAAAGTCTCTTCCGCACGGCCCCGATGTAATCGGAAAGCCGTGCCACCGCATCCGGGCCGGCATCAGTGGCGACCGTCTTGACGAGTGCGGCATAGGCCCAGAGGGCCGGGAGGAATACTCCCCTTCGTTGCCTGAAGTCTAGCCGACCGCGGCGCCGGTCCCGAAAAATTGGGATGGGTCGGGCTCACTCCCCAGTGAACCCGACCCAGCCATCCCTAGAACGGGATCCAGAGAATACTTCCCCCGAAGAACTCTGTTGACACGAGTATGCATGTACCCCATGTACCCCTGCCAGACCCCAGAACGGGGGATGCCCCGCCTGGGCGCTGCCATTCGGGGAACTCGGCGGGAGATTCCGCCGGCTTCGAGGAGTGAAGGAAGAAAGAAAGGAGGGGGGGGGAGGCCCAGCACGTCTTTCGGGGGTTGGCGTGCTTGGCCTCCCACATGCCGGCATTCTTCGGGTAGACGCCGGCAAGGCGTACCTTCGCGGCGCACCGCTATCGCTCGGGGGAAGCAGCGTGTGCGCTCGGTTCGGGTATCCGCGCAGCGATTCGGGAAGTTTCGCGCGCAGTTCTGAGATTAGCGGATGTCCTCGTAAAGGGGGACCCCTTTGAGCCCCAAAAATGGGGCACATTTTGGTCATTTCGGGGCACAATTTTGCAACGTTCCAATCCGCCCGCTCTGTGCCGCTGGCTGACTGGGTGCCTCGCGACGATTATCCGCCCGCAGCACGACCACGCCGCGGCGCCACACCACACTCTGCGCGCGAGTGTTCGCTTCCGGGACGATTGTTCGGGCGCGCCCGCGAACAATTGACCCGAAGTGGAACAATCGCGGGTGGGAAGGATCGACGTGGCCGAGATATGGACACCGGATGAACTCGGGCGCATCCATGACGCCGATGAGCTGGAGATCGCGACCCCGCGCGCCGACGGAACGCTACGCGACTGGGTTCCGATCTGGGCGGTGTGCGTCGGGACGCACGCCTACGTTCGCACCTGGAAGCGTCGCGACACCGGCTGGTACGGCCAGGTTGTGGACTCTCGGAAAGCGCGCATCCGAGTGCCTGGTCTGGAGCGCGATGTCTTCGTCGCGGCTGTCGGCGCAATCGACATCGAGCTTCGCGCCGGCGTCGATGCTGCCTTCCCCTCCAAGTACGGGCGCTACGGCCGCGGCACGGTCGAGCGGATGACGACCGAGGAGGCAGCGGCCACCACTCTGCGACTCGATCCGCAGCCACGTGATCGCACTGTCGACGACCCGTGACCGAAGAGCCTGCGCACGATTGTTCGCGTTCGGGACGAGTGTTCGTGGGCGCCCCCGAACATTCGTCCGGAAGTGGAACAATCGCGGGCGGCGAGGGCACGAAAAAGCCCGGCTCGCGATCGAGCCGGGCTGGACGTTTACGCAGGGTGACCCCAACCGGATTCGAACCGGTGTTACCGCCGTGAGAGGGCAGCGTACTAGGCCGCTATACGATGGGGCCGCAAGTGGACAACTCATCGAGTATGCCATATCCCCCGCCGGCCGACAAACGCGCGCGGGCTCGCGAAAAGCCGCTATGGATTCGCCGGAGACAGCACCCTGAGCGCCCCGGCGACGGTCTCGATCTCGACCGGCAGCGGCCCGACGCGTTCACCGTCGCCGTATGCCGCAACGTTCTCCGCCGAGATGGACACGCGCTTCACCTTGTGCACCGTGACGCGTTTGTCGCTGAGATGCTCACCCTTGAACACGCGCGGGAAGATGCGAAGGAAGTCGAGCCGCGGCATGTGTTCGACGATGAGAACGTCGAGCAGGCCATCATCCACCAGCGCGGTCGGCGTCACGAGCATGCCCCCACCGAGCGAGACACCGTTGCCGACCGAGATCATCGAGCCATCGACGGTGCGCTTCTCACCGTCCATGTCGAGGGTGTAGCTGATCTTCTTCATGCCGAAGAGTTCATACACGAGGGCGATGTTGTAGCGGATGCGACCCTTCGGCCAGGTCATCCGATTCGCCCGTTCGTTGACGCTCGCGTCGAATCCCGCCGAGACCATGCAGGCGAACCAGGTCTGGCCGCCGTCGGAGCGGTGGATGAGCCCGGCGTCGATCGTGCGGGGCGGAAGCTGCAGCTGCTTCAGCAGCAGTCTGATCGCACCATCGGTGTCCTCGTGCGGGATACCGAGCACCCGGGCCATGTCGTTGCCGGTGCCCGAGGGCACGATACCGAGGGGCACATCCGTTCCGGCGACCATATTCGTTCCGAGGTTCACCATGCCGTCGCCACCGACGACGATCAGGGCGTCGGGCTTGCTCGCGACGGCCGCTTTCGCCTTCGTGATGAGCTCCTGGTAGCTCGCCTCCATGAGGCGGGTGACGTCATGTCCGGCATCCGTCAGGGCCTTGATCACGGCGGGGCCGACGTTTCGCCCCTTACCGAAGGATGCGCTCGGATTGATGGCGACGAATACTCGGCGCGGCGTCGTTGCCTCAGGCATGGGACCCTTCGTTCTCGAGGTGGTTCGCGCCAGTGTAAACGGCGTCAGAGGTAGTTCGGGGGCGGCGCGCTTAAGGACAGGGTGCGGGTGTTCGCAGCGCGGCGGGGCGGCAGTGTTCGACTCGGTCGGCACGGCGCGGCGGGCGGCTCGAAAGTTCGGGATGCTCAGAATCCGAATGGGCGATACCTTTTTCGACCGCTGCGCGATGCTTCGGGTACTTCGCTCGTCGAAATGCCACTTTCCACGCCGAAATTCGCCGAAATGGCGCTGAAAGTGGCATCTCGACGTCGGATCCGGCCAGAGTGGCTCGGCGAAAGTTGGCGGCCGGGCGGCGAGCCCCGAGAGGCTCGGATGCGGCGAGGCGACGCGCGGCAGGATGCGGCGAGCCGACGCGCGGCGACATCCGGCGAGGCGGCAGGATGCGGCGGGCGGCACGCGGCGACTCGGCACGCGGGGCACCTGGGCGGAAGGGCACCCCGTTCTCCAAGCGAAAGCTAGCCGAGCGTGCAGTCGTAGAGGTCCTCGCCGACAAGGCGATGCCCTTCGGTCTCGAACCGGGTCTGCGGCACGAGGCTGCAGTCCGCCCGCACCCAGGCCGCAGCCGCGAAGGAATGCGAGGAGTGCAGCACGCGCAGGCCGAACGGAATCCGCCCTCCGGCATCCGCTCGGTGACCGGGGGATTCCAGCAGCACGAAGCGAAGTGACCCGGATGCCTGCCGCTCCCCCAACTGCGCGATGGTCGGATGGGGAACCTGGCCCGAGAATCCACCCATCGGCGCCACGTCGAGACCGGCCTCGAGGATGTACGGGGTCGCCTGTCCCCAGATCTCCGTCGTGAGCAGCGGGCCGACCGACGGGCGCCGCGCACGGAGATAGCCGACGAGGTCGCGTTGCGCGGCCGTCAGGTGCGGGTCGGGAGCCGTACGGAACGGCGCGCCGACGAGCCACTGCTGCTGGTCGGCCAACAGCTTCGGAGGGATGCCCTGCCCTCGGTCGAATCTCGGCCCGGCATAGGCGTCGCTCGCGGAACCCTCGTCGCTCACCGAGAGTGTCCACAGGGTCCAGACGGTCGGCGCGAAGAGGCTCGCCGCGACGGCGGCCGAGAGAACGAACCGGCCGGCCCGTCGCCGAAGTATCAGCACACCGGCCGATCCCACCCCGAGCGCGAGGACCACCGGCAGCACGAAGGGTGGACTTCGCGGAAAGGTCAGGAGAACGACGGAGGTCCACGCGACCTGGACCAGCACGAGCAACGGAAGAACGAGCCGCACCCCCGCCCGGTGCAGCCGGATCGCCTGCGAGAGTCCCATCGCCGCGAGCACCGCGAGCTGAAAACCGATCGCCGCCATGTATGCCGTGTGCGGAATACGCGCGAACGTGAGCAGCGCGGCCCCGGTGACCAGCCACACGCCGAGGGTGACGACGGTGGCGCGTTCGATTCGATCCGTGGTGGCTGGGGGTGCGTCATCCACTCCGCCGTGGCGTCTGCGCACGAGCCCGAGCACGACACCGGCGAGCGCCAACGGATACAGCCACCCGATTTGGGTGAGGTAATACGGGACGACGAGCTTGTCGACGCGATCTCCGGGTTGCGCGGCGGTGTCTCCGATCGGCGCGAGATGCTGCACCGTCGGTGGCGGCGAGGTGGACGACGCGGGCCGATCTCCGACAGCCCCCGGTACGAGATTCGGGATGATGCGGTTGAGACCGTTGTAGCCGAACACCATCGAATACGTGGTGTTGTTGGTGCTCCCGTCGATGTAGGGGCGATCCGCGGCCGGCACCAGTTGGATCGCGGTCATCCAGGACAGCGACAGCAGGGCGGCGACGACACCGGCGATCAGCACTCGACGGATCCGGACGAGAAGCGGATGCGGCGCCGCAACCAGGTAGCCGATCGCCAGCGCCGGCAGGATGATCCACGCCTGCATCATCTTCGCCTGGAACCCGATCGCCACCCAGAGCGCGGCGAACAGCAGCGGAAGCATCCGCCCGCTGCGCACGGATGACTGCCAGCAGAGGAACGCGAGCGCGAGGCTCATGGTGAGCAGACCGTCTTCCATCACGTGCCCGAACATGGATGCGAACAAGGGTGTCGTCGCCGTCGCGGCCGCCGCCAGCAGCCCTACCCTGTAGCCGCGCCAGCGTGTTGCCACCACGTAGGACGCGGCGACGGTCACCATTCCCTCGATCACCTGCGGGAGCGCGATCGACCAGGCGTGGAAGCCGAACAGGCGAGCGGAAATAGCCTGCGGGATGAGAAACCCGGACAGCTTGTCGAGCGTCACCGACCCACCAGGATCGAGAGCACCGAAGGCGAAGGCCCGCCAGCTCTCGGACATGCTTCGCGCCGCCGTCGAATAGAAGGGGGAATAGCCCGCACGCGCGAGGTTCCACGCCGAGACGAGACCGGCGAACAGAACGACGATACCGAGCGCGATCGGCACCCACCGTGGATTGCCGCGGACCAGTCGAAACGGCACAACCGCAGTCATTCGGGCTCCCTCGGGATGATCGGCTCGATGAGAGCAAAGCCGGTCGCGGTCAACGGGACCCCCGCTCGCGCGTGCCGGGCGCTGAGAGTCTGTTCAGGATGCTGTGCGCGAGTACTGTCTCGATCATGCGAGTCACCAAACAAGAACATGCCTGCCTCATCATCGAATCCTCCGGAAAGACCCTCGTGGTCGACCCCGGTTCGTTCACGACCGCCCTCGTCGGACTCAGCGACGTCGTCGCGATCGTCATCACCCACGAACATGCCGATCACTGGACCGCCGAGCAGCTCACGCGCATCATCGAGCGGAACCCCGGGCTGGTCATCTTCGCCCCCGCCGGTGTCGCCGCGGCGGCCACGGACTTCGACATCCAGGTCGTGAACGGCGGCGACTCGAAAGAGGTCGGCCCCTTCACACTCCGCTTCTTCGGCGAAAAGCACGCGGTCATCCACGAATCACTCCCCATCGTCGATAACGTCGGCGTGCTCATCAACGACGAGCTGTACTACCCGGGCGACTCCTTCACGATTCCGGAGGGTGTCGACGTTCCGACCGTCGCCGTTCCCGTCGGAGCACCGTGGTTGAAGATCGCGGAGAGCATCGACTTCGTGCTGGCCGTCAAGCCGCGTCGGGCGTTCGCCACCCACGAGATGGTTCTGTCCGCCGCGGGCAAGAGCATGGGCGACGGGCGTCTCGAGTGGGCGACGAATCAGGGCGGTGGCGAGTACTTCGCGCTTCAACCGGGTCAGTCGCTCGATCTCTAGGCACTCGGCATCTGATCCGGCCCCGATCAACACCAGGAGCGGTGTCAGGTCGCGCGGAGGCCTCCGAGTCGCACAGCCCGGAGGGCGACGTAGAGTTCGGATGCTTCGGTCGGCTTCGAGACGGACCGCCCGGTCAGGTCTGCGATACGCCCGAGACGGTAGAGCACCGTATTGCGATGGCAGTGCATTCGGATTCCCGCATCGAGAGTCGACCCATCGCTCTCGAACCAGGCTTGGAGGGTGTCGAGCAGGACCTCGCCG
>JANYGT010000151.1 GCA_025362355.1 Lacisediminihabitans sp.
CGATGTTGCCCATCGGGGCGGCCAGCTCGCGAGCGATCTGCGGCAGCAGTTCGACGAGGCGCAACTGGATGAGCGCCTCCGACTTCTGCGCGACGGCCTCGGCGGCGAGCTTCGTCGACTTGGCCTCCGCCTCACCCTTCGCCAGGATCGCGTCGGCCGTCGCCTGGCCCTCCGCACGGATGGCCTCCGCGTTCGCGATGCGGGCGTCACGCTCGGCGTTGGCCGCGATGACCTTCGCCTGCGCAGCCGCCGTCGCTGCGACCTTGACCTTGTAGGCGTCGGCATCGGCGACCGCGTTGACCTCGGACGCGAGCTGCGCCGTACGCAGTTTGGCCGCGGCCTGGGCCGTGACCTCCTGCTCGTGGATGATGTTCTGCTGCGTCATCGCCTCCTGCAGCGGACGTGCTCCCGCAGCCTCGGCGGTCGCCCGGTCGGTCTCCAACTGCAGCGCCGCCTTCTTCAGCGCGAGGTCGTTGTTCGCGATGGCGACGGCCTGCTCGGCGGCGATGGATGCCTGCTGCGACGCCTGGCCGGACTTCGCCTCCGCGACCTCCGCCGACTGCAGCACGACGGCCTGCTCCGCGCGACCCATGTTGCGGATGTAGTCGTTCTCGTCGGTGATTCCCTTGATCTCGAACGAGTCGACGTCGAGGCCCTGGCTCAGCAGTGATTCCCGCGCGGTGGACAGCACCGCCGCGCCCAACTCGTCGCGCTTCTGGATGATGGTGGCGACATCCGTTCCACCGATCGACGACCGCAGCGAGCCCGACAGCACCTCGAGCGCGAAGGCGTCGATGTTCTTGTCGTTGCCGATGAAGCGCTGGCCCGCGGCGAGGATCGCGGAATGGCTATCACCGACCTTCACGATGGCGACGGCTTCGACGCGGATCGTGATGCCCTTCATGTCTTGCGCGTCGGCCTGCAGCTCGATCGCCCGCGAGCGCAGGCTGAGCTTGAACGCCTTCTGGAAGAACGGGGTGATGAAGACACCGGAGCCGACGACGATGCGGATGCCCGACTCCTGCACGGCGATGCCGTCGACCGTCTTCACCTTCGCCCGCTTGCCGGTGATGAGGATCGCCTCGTCGGGGCCGGCGTTCTTGTAGATCGACTTCGCGTAGATCAGCACGATCAGGAAGACGATGACGATCGCGGCGATCAGCACGACGATGGGCGGAAGATTGAATGGCATGGGTGTGGTTCCCTCTCGGGCCGCCAGTCGGCCTGAGCGTCAGTCTAGGGGTGCCTTTCGAAACTCCAGCGCGACGGACTCGAGCCGCTCGCAGTAGTCCCTCCACCAGGCGGCGTCGCCCTCGGCCATGTTGTCGTTGTCGGCGCGGTGCCCCACCCCTCCATCGATCAGTTCGCGCAGGATGTCGGCGTGCCCGGCGTGACGGTTCGTCTCCGCGATCATGTGCAGCAGGATGTGGTGCAGCGTCACTGTGCCCTTGTCACCCCACCACGGCACCGTGCCGATCGCATCGAGCGGCAGCGCTTCGATCGTCGCGTCGGAGTGGGCCCACACCCGTCGATAGAAGTCGCTGATCCACTCGCGCGACTGGTCGGCCGTCGCCCACATGTCTGCATTCGGCTCGGCGTCATCGTCTAGCCAGGGGATGGGTTCCGGGAATGGACGACCGAACACATCGCCGAAGTAGCCAGCTTCGACGCTCGCGACGTGCTTGACGATGCCGAGGAGGTTGGTACCCGTCGGCGTCATCGGATGACGGAGGTCGTACTCCGACAACCCGTCGAGCTTCCAGAGGAGGGCCGCCCGCACGCTCTGCAGGTAGCGGGCCAGCTGGACTTTGGCTGCGGTGTCATCCATCCCGACAGGATGCCACGCGCCGCCGTCATCCGCGCGCCCGGCCACTATCTCCTGCGTTTCAGTCGGCGGAGGGGTTGTTCTCTTCCGGCAGCGCGAGCGGCGCGACGGCGTGCTCGATCTGCTCGCGGGAGGGCTCGAGCCACGGCGGCAGCTTGAGGCTGCGTCCGAGTTCGAGCAGCGGCTCGTCAATGTTGAACCCGGGCGTGTCCGTTGCGATCTCGAAGAGCACCCCGCCCGGCTCCCGGAAGTAGATCGAGGTGAAGTACTGCCGATCGAGCACGGCCGTCACGTCGTATCCGCTGTCGACCAGCTGTTCGCGCCAGAGCAGCTGGGTCTCGCCGTCCGGCACGCGGAAGGCGATGTGGTGCACCGTGCCGCCGGCGGTCAGGCCGTCCTCGGCCGTCGGGTCGGCGATGATGTCGACGATGTTGCCCGGGCGTCCGTCGCCGGCAGCGACACGGATGTGATTGCCGGTCTCCGAGACCACGTGCATCCCGAGATCCTCGGTGAGCAGCCTTACCGTGCCTTCCGGCGAGCGAACCGTCAGCACCGACGAGTGCTGGCCGCGCACCGCATACTGCGCTGGGACGGATGCCGAATCCCACGGATCACGCGGATCCTCCGTCGACGACGCCACCAGGTCGAGCTGCAGCCCGTCGGGATCGCGCAGGGAGAGCCGCTCCTCGTCCGACGAGCGCGTGGTGATCTCCGACGCGGCACCGAGCGCCGCGAAGTGGTCGCTCCACCAGCCGAGACTTCCGGCGGGCACGGAGAATGCGGTGGTCGTCGACTGTCCGGCCCCGATGCGTCCCGGTCGCACGCCGGTCCACGGGAAGAAGGTCATCAGCGATCCGGGCTGGCCGGCCTCGTCGCCGTAGTAGAGGTGATAGGTGCCCGGGTCGTCGAAGTTGACCGTCTTCTTGACCAGCCGAAGTCCGAGTCCGCGGATGTAGAAGTCGACGTTGCGCTGCGGTGCCCCACCGATGGCGGTGACGTGGTGCAGCCCCGAGGTCTGTGCGGTCATGGTGATCCTCCTGAGATCGCTCGGCTCTGCCCGCGCGATATCTATACAAACGCATGGAGTGCGTCGATATTCCCGACTGTACTCCGCTCTTCCGAGGGAATCGACGGCGCGAGAACCGGGAGCGTCAGCACGAATTCGGAACCGGATGCCGCGCCAGACCCCGACGGGACGCACGCGAGCGCCCCGCCATGCGCCGTGGCGATTCCGCGCGCTATCGACAGCCCGAGTCCAGCGCCACCACGGACGGAATCCCGGGCGCTGTCGAGCCGCACGAAGCGATCGAAGATGCGCTCGCGGTCTGCGGCAGGCACCCCGGGCCCGGAATCCCGGACGGCGATCTCTACGACATCCGGTGCCGGCAGGGACATGCCCAGGGCCACCGTTCCGGTGCCTCCCGTCGCCCGTGCAGCATTGTCGACGAGGTTGCCGAATACCTGCGAGAGTCGGTCGGCGTCGACCGAGACGGTGACCTGCACGGGCTCGACGCGCAGATCGAGTGACGGATGCCGCATCCGCAGCCGCTCGCACTCCACCGCAAGCAGCCTCCCGAGGTCTGTCGGTCGCAGGTCGAGCGGAAGCCCGTCATCCACTCGTGCGAGCAGCAGCAGGTCGTCGACGAGTCGCGACGCCCGCCCCGCCTCCCGCGCGATCTGCATCGCGAGCCGTTCGCGCTCCGACTCCGACGGAGACGCGCGGATGAGGGTGTCGGAGGCGGCGAGCATCCCGGCGACCGGTGTGCGAAGCTCGTGGGCCGCGTCGGAGAGGAACGATCGCACCCGGGTCTCGGCTTCGAGCGCGCGACCCTCCGCACCCTCGATGACGTCGAGCATCTCATCGAGGGCGACAGCGACCCGTCCGAGTTCGGTGTTCGAGCGGGTGGGTGACAGTCGCCTTCCACGGTGCCCGGCGGTGATCGAACGGGCGAGGGTCGTCATCCGATCGAGTGGGCTGAGGGTCTGCCGCACGATCAGGGCGAGCGCGCCGGCCGTCAGCAGGAGAAAGATCGCGGAGGCGCCGACCATGATCCAGCGCAGTTGCGTCAAGGTCTGGCCGACGGACCCCGCCTCGGCGGCGAGGGTGATCGTCGAGCCGTCGCTGAGCTTCGAGACCAGCGTGATGACCTGGTCGTCCGAGGTGAAGGTCGACGACGAGATCTTCACGTTCGCGCTTCCGGTGAAGGGTCCGCTCGACGGGGTCGGCCCTCCCGGCCGTGCTCTCGCCGGGCGTCCGAGGGCACCCGGCCCCTTCCGCAATTGCTCGGGACTCGGTCCGGCGGCCACCGATTTCCCGTCGGAGCCGCGGATCAGCACCGAGAGTCCCTGTGCGGAGAGGCGCTCGGCGAGCACGTCGCCGTCGACGCTGCCGAGGAGAGCGGATGCCGCAGACGCCCGGTCGCTCAGCCGCTCCTCAATCTGCGAGCGAAGTCGGCTGCCGAGAGTCACCTCGACCGTGATCGCGAGCGCTGCGAGCATCAGCGTCAGCAGCACCATGATCGCCGCGATGGTGCGCAGGCGGAGGGAGCCCGTGCGAAGGCCGGGCCCCGTCACGCGCTCAGCCGATAGCCGAGCCCGCGAACAGTGTGGATGAGGCGTGGCCCGTCATTCTCGACCTTCTTGCGAAGCGAACTCAGGTGCACCTCGACGAGGTTCGGATCGTAATCCTCGTAGCCCCAGACCTGGGTGAGGATCTGGCCCTTCGACAGCGTGCGACCGCGGCTTCCGGCGAGGAAGTTGAGCAGGCGGAATTCGGTCGCGGTGAGAGCGAGCGGCACGCCGCCTCGCCTGGCGACCCCGGCATCCGGGTCGATCAGCAGGTCATCCACCTCGATCACGGACGGGATGCGCCCGCGGCGGCGCAGCACCGCCGACGATCGCGCGATGAGTTCGGCCATCGAGAACGGTTTCGCGATGTAGTCGTCGATGCCCTCGGCAAATCCGCGCAGGCGGTCGGCGACATCGTCCTTCGCCGTGAGCATGACGATCGCGGCGGTGCTCGTCGTGCGAACGGTGGCCGCGAGTTGGATGCCGCTCGGGCCCGGCAGCATCCAGTCCAGCAGCACGAGGTCGGGCAGGAAGGCGGCGAGTTCCTCGCGGATGCCGAGGCCGTCGGTCTCACCCCGTGCGATGAATCCCTCCGCCGTCAGAGCGGTGACGACGGAGGTGCGGATCGTCTCGTCGTCGTCGACGATGAGAATCCTGGCGGGAGTGATCATGCCCGAACGATACGAGCGCGGCGCAGGGTGACCCTATGAAGCAACTGGCAGGAGGCTGAACTTAAGCACTGCTTCAGCTTCGGTTTTCACTCTGGTCTTATCGCCGCCGAGCATCTGGGCAGCACCTTGAATCAGTGTCAGGAGAACCATGAACGACAAGAACAACGACAACCTTCCGAGCGAACACGAGCCGGACACGAGTGCCCCCGCCGACGACACGACGCGCGAGCTTCCGCACACCGCCGAGTCGCGCGAGCAGCCGATCGTGACCACGACCCGCCGGCCCTGGTGGAAGACGCCGGCGGCCCTCATCGCGGCGGTCGCCGTCGCGCTGGTCTTGTTGGTAGCAGGAACGGCGGCCATCACCACCCAGGTGACGCTGGCGTCCGCGAATAATCAGCACTCGAGTATTCGAGGTCCGGGCGGAGCGGGCGCTGGGCCCGGTGGTTTCTCGAAACACGGACCGACGGAACCGGGTGCCGGCTCTCGCAGGGGACCGGATGACTCGAAG
>JANYGT010000058.1 GCA_025362355.1 Lacisediminihabitans sp.
GTTCTCACCCGACCCCCGGCACGGCGCCGACCGCAGCACCGACGGCTCCCGCCGCGCCCTAGGGCGAGTCTCGGGGAGATAGCGATCCGTCGTCTGGCCGGGTCGAATACAGCGCAGAGCGTGGCCGGTCGGATGGCCGACCTCCAGACGTTGGGGCGTATGCCCGCAAACGCTGATGTAATTCGCGCTCAGATAGGTGGGAGCTATCTGAGCGCGAATCACATCACCCCAAAGAGAGATGCGGCTTCATCGCGCGCACCGTCGCCGTCCAGACGCGATTGTCATCGAACACGCTCGACGCCAGACGCGAATCAGACGCGTTCGAAGATCGCCGCGAGCCCCTGCCCGCCGCCGATGCACATCGTCTCGAGGGCGTAGCGGCCCTCGCGGCGACGCAGCTCGTGCGCGAGGCCCGCGAGGATGCGCACGCCGGTCGCCCCGATCGGATGCCCGAGCGAGATGCCTCCGCCGTTGACGTTGGTGCGCTTCCAGTCCGAATCCGTGTAACCCCATTCGCGGGTTACGGCCAGCACCTGAGCGGCGAATGCCTCGTTCAGTTCGATGAGGTCGAGGTCCGACATCCGGAGCCCTGCGCGTTCGAGTGCGAGGGCGGTGGACGGCACCGGCCCGAGCCCCATCCGCGTCGGATCAACCCCGGCCCTCGCCCACGACACCAGCCGCACCAGGGGCGTAAGCCCGAGTTGCTCGGCCCGCTGCGGCGTCGTGACGATGCACACCGCCGCGGCGTCGTTCTGTCCGCTCGAATTTCCGGCCGTGACGGTTGAGCCGGGGTCGCCCCTCGTGATCGGCTTCAGTCGGGCAAGCACCTCGAGGGACGTGTCGGCCCGGGGGTGCTCGTCGGTGTCGACCACTACGTCGCCCTTCCGCCCCGGCACCGTCACGCTGACGATCTCGTCGTCGAAATACCCGGCCCGCTGGGCCGCGACCGCGCGCTGGTGCGACCGGAGGGCGAGTTCGTCCTGCTCCTCGCGCGGGATGCCGTAGTCGCGCCGCAAGTTCTCGGCGGTCTCGACCATTCCGCCCGGGGTCGGGTAGAACTTTCCGCCGGCCGTCTCACGCCCCCGCGTGAGCGAGTCGTGCAGCATCAGCCCGGCGCCGCCGATGCCGCGACGACCCTCGACCGTATAGAGAGGAGCGTTCGACATCGACTCGACCCCGCCGGCGATGACGAGTTCGCTCGCCCCGACCTGGATCTGCATCGCGGCGTCGATGACGGCCTGCAGGCCCGAGCCGCAGCGGCGGTCGACCTGGTAGCCGCCGACGGTGACCGGGAGACCGGCGTCGAGGGCGGCGACCCGAGCAATCGGCGGGGCTTCGGACGACGGATACCCCTGCCCGAAGATCACGTCGTCGACGAGCGACCCGTCCAGCACCGTTCGCGCGAGCAGCTCTTCCATGACGCGGGTGGCGAGCGACAGCGCCGACACCGTCGCGAGTGACCCGCCGAAGCGCCCGACCGGGGTGCGGAGCGGGGAGCAGATGACGACGTCACGCAGTTCGGTCATGACAGTGCGGCCGAGAGAGTGAGCGGGGCATCCGTCGCCGCGACGACCTCCTCGACGGTGACCCCCGGCGCGACCTCGACGAGCACGAGTCCGTCGTCGGTCACGTCGATGACGGCGAGATCGGTGATGATGCGGTCGACGCAGCGCACCCCGGTGAGCGGCAGTGTGCAGGTCGTGACGATCTTCGCGCCGCCGTCTTTTGCGACGTGCTCCATCAGCACGATGACGCGATCGGCGCCGTTGACCAGATCCATCGCGCCGCCCATGCCCTTGATGAGTTTGCCCGGCACTGCCCAGTTGGCGATGTCCCCCGCGACCGACACCTGCATCGCGCCGAGCACCGCCGTCGCGATGCGGCCGCCACGGATCATCCCGAAGCTGGCGGCGGAGTCGAAGTACGACGCTCCGGGCAGCACCGTAACCGTCTCTTTTCCGGCATTGATGAGCTTCGGGTCGGCCTCTCCCTCCCAGGGGTACGGGCCGACCCCGAGCACGCCGTTCTCCGAGTGGAGGATGACGGTGGTGCCGTCCGGGATGTAGTTCGGGATGAGCGTCGGCAGCCCGATCCCCAGGTTCACATAGCTGCCGTCGTGCAGTTCAAGCGCGGCGCGGGCGGCCATCTCGTCTCTCGTCAAAGCCATCAGTTGTTCCCCCTGACGCGGACGGTGGTCTTCTCGATCGGCAACTCCGTCGATTCTGCGGTCGTCAACTCGACGACGCGATCGATGTAGATGCCCGGGAGGTGGATCTCATCGGGGTCGAGCTCGCCCGCCTCGACGATCCGGTCGACTTCGGCGATCGAGATGCGCCCCGACATCGCGACGAGCGGGTTGAAGTTGCGCGCCGACTTCTCGAACACCAGGTTGCCGTGACGGTCGCCCTTCGCGGCCCGCACGATGCCGAAGTCGGCACGGATGGCCTGCTCGAAGACATACTCCGCACTCTCGCCTAGCGAGTCGAGCTGTCGTGTCTCCTTCGCGGGGGATGTCACGGCGATCGTGCCATCCGGTGCATAGCGCCACGGCAGTCCGCCTTCCGAGACCATCGTTCCGACGCCGGTCGCCGTGTAGAAGCCGGGGATGCCGACCCCGCCGGAGCGCATCCGCTCGGCGAGCGTTCCCTGAGGCGTCAGTTCCACCTCGACCTCGCCGGTGAGGTACTGCCGCGCGAACTCCTTATTCTCGCCGATGTAGGAGGCGATCACGCGGTCGATACGACCGGCGGAGAGCAGCTCGCCGAGCCCCCAGCCGTCGACACCGCAGTTGTTCGACACCACCTCGAGGTGGCTCGTGCCGGCGGCGAGCAGCGCCCGGATCAACACGATCGGCACGCCGACCAGGCCGAAGCCTCCGAAGGCGATGGTCGCGCCATCCGGGATGTCGGCGACGGCCTCTGCGGCGGTCGCGTAGGTCTTATCCACGTTCGTCCTCTCCATCGATCTCTGCAAAAACAGTTCGCGCGACACCGAAGGCGTTGTTCGCAGGCGGCAGCCCCGCATAGAGCGCGGTGTGCATGATGACCTCGGCGATTTCGGCGCGGGTCAGGCCGTTCGTGAGCGCGGCACGAACGTGCATCGCGATCTCGTTCTCATGGCTGCCGGTGACGAGGCTCGCGAGCGTCGCGATGCTGCGATCGCGGCGGGAGAGCCCCGGACGACTCCAGACCTCGCCCCAGGCGTAGCGCGTGATGAACTCCTGGAAGTCGGCCGTCTCCGGCGTGATCTTCGCCTGTGCGGCATCGACATGGGTATCGCCGAGCACGGCGCGACGGGTGCGCATCCCCTGTTCGTAGAGCGCGCTCTTCGGCATCGTGATCAGCTGATGGAGCAGCACCGCCGCCTCCGCTGACCGCTCGAGCACAGCCAGATGCGAGGCGCCGGCCACCTCGACGTACCGTGCCCCCGGGATGCGGGAGGCCAGCGATTCGAGGTCGGCCGGCGGGGTGACGGGGTCGCTCTCGCCGCTCACCACGAGGGTCGGCGCGGCGATGGCCGCGACATCCGCCGACCGGTCGAAGGTCGCGAGCGCCTCGCAGCAGAAGACGTAGGAGCCGTCATCCGTCTCGGAGAGCTCCTTCAAAATCGTGGATGCCGCGGCCGGCTCCCGCGCGATGAAATCTTCGGCGAACCACCGTGACGGTGTCGCGGCGACGAGGGACGGGGTGCCCTGGCCCCGCACCTGCTCGACCCTGCCGGTCCAGCCCTCGGCCGTACCGATCTTCGCGTCGGAGCTGAAGATTCCGAGGCTGAGCAGCCGCTGCGGATGCCGCAGCGCGAGCTCGATTCCAATCGCCCCGCCGAGCGAGACGCCGGCGTAGTGGAAGCGCCCGCCGCCTACGGTGTCGACGAGCCGCACGACGGCATCCGCGAGCTCGGCCATCGTGAACGGTTCGGTTGCGACGGGGCTGGCGCCGTGCCCCGGGAGGTCGAATCGCAGCACTCTCACGGTCGGCTCGAGCCCGGCGAGCGCCCGCTGCCAGAGCGAGCTCGTCGTGCCGAGGGAGGGGCCGAGAACGAGCAACCGCGGGGAGTCGACGGATGGGGCGGCCGGGTCGATCGTGCAGCGCAACACTGGGATGGTCATTTAGTCGTACCCTCGAATCGCGCCAGCGCGGCGTCGATGACCGCATCGGTCGCCGGGTAGATCGTCTCCGGCGAGAGGTCGATGACGCGGCCGTCCAGCTCGGCGGCGAGTGCCGCGCCGAACGAGAGCTCGTTCGAGGTGACGGCGACCGCGCGGGAGACGATCGCGGAAGCGGCCGCCCTCCCGAGCTCGCGGGTGAGCAGCGACTGCGCGTGCTCCGACCAGGCGAGGCCGAAGCTGGCGTCGAGGTTGACCGACATCCGCTCGGTGTCGACGACTAGGGACTTCACGAGCGTGGATGTCGCCTCCGCAGCCTCGATCGCCAGCCGCAGCAGCGAGCGCAGCGCGAGCCATTCCGCATGCCACGCTCCCGAAGGACGTTCGTCTTCGACGAGCATCCCGGAGTGCACGGTAGCGAGCAGCCCGGGCGCCTGCAGCGCCGCCGATCGGATCAGCACGGCCGTCGTCGGATTCTGCTTCTGCGGCATCGCCGATGACCGACCGCCGGACCCCTCCGAGACCTCGCCGACCTCGGTCCGCGCGAGCACGAGCACATCGGTCGCGATGCGTCCGAGCGCGCCGATCACGAGCGCGAGGGCGGATGCCACGGAGACGACCGGCGACCGCTCGGCCTGCCAGCTGCGTCCGGCATCCGCGAGCCCGAGTCGCGCGGCGAACGCTGCCCTCAGCCGTGCCCCCGCCGCGGGGTCGCCGGTGAGGTCGGCGAAGGAGCCGCCCGTCCCGACGGCGCCGGCGAGCTGCACCGGCGTGGTCGCCGCCGTCAGCGCCGCCTCGGCCGCGAGCGCGCCGTCGAGCCAGGTGGCGGCCTTCGCGCCGAACGTGATCGGAGCGGCGTGCTGCGTGAGGGTGCGGCCGACCATCGGGGTGCGGCGATGTTTCTCGGCGAGGGCCGCAAGGTCGGAGGCGGTGGCTCTTAGGTGCACGGCGCTGATCGAAAGTGCGCGCGAGGCGACCAGCATCAGCGCCGTGTCGAGGATGTCCTGGCTGGTCGCACCGCGATGCACCCAGTCCCCGGCACCCTCGCGGACGGCATCGACGTGGGTGCGCAGCTGCGACACCAGCGGGATCACGGGGTTGCCGCCGGAGCGCGTGCCCGCCGCGATCGCGTCACGGTCGAGGTGCACGCGGTCGAGATCGATGGTGCTGACCCAGTCGGGCGCGAGACCCGTGTCGAGCCAGGCCAGCGTGAGCGCGCTCTCGGTCTGCACCAGCGCGGTGAGGATCGCCGCGTCATCTGTCGCCGCCGAGTTGGGAGACGAAAGAGGATCCAGCAGACCCCAGTCAGGCACCGACATCCACTCCGTAGTCGATGAACACCGTCTCGGATTCCCCCTGCAGGTGGATGTCGAACCGGTAGCTGGCGTCGCCGTCCTCGACCGCGAACAGGGTGGCGGCGCGCTCCCCGAGGCTGTGTAAAAACGGATCGTCCTCGCCGAAGTACGCCCGTGTGAACAGGTGCTGCAGCAGCCCGCGCGCGAAGATCGTGACGAGGATGTACGGCGCAGAGCCCGCTCGCATCGCTCCGGGTTTCACCGTGGTGAAGGAGAAGTGACCCCAGCCGTCGACGGCCGCGCGGCCGAAGCCCGTGAAGGTGTACCCGTCGCGGCTCAGGCTGCCACGTTTGGCGACGACGGCTCCGGCGGCATCCGCCTGCCAGATCTCGACGACCGCGTCGGGAACGGCCTCGCCGGCCCCGTCGAATACCGTGCCGTGGAAGCGGATGGTGCCCGGCGAGTGCGGCGGAAGCAGTGCGGTTCCGCCCTCGTAGGGAAGGGCGTAGCCGAAGAACGGGCCGACGGTTTGCGAAGGGGTCTGGTGCAGCTCGCTCATGCGTCTCCCTCCTGCTCCATCCGGGTCGCCTTCGAGCCGGTGAGCACTATGTTCCAACGGTAGCCCGTCGCCCACTCCTCCGTCGTGACCTCGTGGTCATAGCTCGCGACGAGACGATCGCGCGCCTCCTGCTGGGAAATGGACTGCAGGATCGGGTCGAGCGGAAAGAGCGGATCCCCCGGAAAGTACATCTGCGTCACGAGCCGCTGCGTGAACTGGTCGCCGAACAGCGAGAAGTGGATGTGCGCCGGCCGCCAGGCGTTGCGGTGGTTCTTCCACGGGTAGGGGCCCGGCTTGATCGTGACGAAGCGGTAGCCGCCATCCTCATCGGTGATGATGCGGCCGGCGCCGGTGAAGTTCGGATCGAGCGGAGCCGGATGCTGGTCCCTCTTGTGCACATAGCGCCCGCCCGAGTTCGCCTGCCAGACCTCCACGAGCTGGTGCCTGACCGGCCGCCCCTCGCCGTCGACGACCCTGCCGGTCACGATGATGCGCTCGCCGAGCGGCACACCGGCGTGCTGGATCGTGAGGTCGCTCTCCCACGGCGCTACATCACTGTGGCCGTAGACCGGAGAGACGAGCTCGATGACCTCGGGGTCGGCGCGCACGAGCGTGTGCTTCGGGTGACGCAGCGCCGTGCTCCGGTACGCGCTGAACGCCCGGTCGGGGTGGCTCCGGCTCGGATCAGCCGTCGCCTGCAGTTCCGCGATCTCCGCCGAGATCTCCTTCTGGGTCGAGAGTTCCATCACACTCCTTCGATCGGCAGGCCGGTGTACTGCTCGGCGAGCACCGCAAGCGCCCGCTCGGATCCGGTGACGTACTCAAGCTGGCCGACCTGGCCGCGATACCGGAATTCGGCCTCTGTTCCGGTGCCGCTCGTGTGCAGCATGTCGGTCATCCAGCGGGAGAAGTATTGCGTCTTCCACTGCCGGGAGAGCGCGCGATCGCTGTACGTGGATAGCGGGCCGGAGTCGCCGGCGTAGTAGGCGGTGAGGGCCGCACCGAGCATCGCGACGTCGGAGATCGCGGAGTTGAGGCCCTTGGCGCCGGTCGGCGGAACGATGTGGCCGGCGTCCCCGGCGAGGAAGAGTGTTCCGTAGTTCATCGTGGAGGCGACGAAGCTCCGCATCGGGGTGATCGACTTCTCGGTGATCTCGCCCTCGTTGAGCGTCCAGCCGTCGAGGCCGAGGCGTTCGTGCAGGCCTGCCCAGATGCGCTCGTCGCTCCAATTGCCGATGTCGTCATCCGGATCCACCTGGAGGTACAGCCGCGATACCTCCGGCGAGCGCATCGAGTGCATCGCGAAGCCGTCCGGGTGCAGGGCATAGATGAGTTCGTCGGTCGATGGCGCGACGTTGGCGAGGATCCCGAGCCAGGCGAACGGGTAGTCGCGCTCGAAGCTGGTGATCTCCGACGCCGGGATGATCGAGCGGCAGACCCCGTGGAATCCGTCGGCCCCGACGATGAAGTCGGCTTCGACGGAATAGCGGATGCCGCCGTGGCCGAAGTCGACCGAGGGGCGGGGGGTCTCGACATCCTTCGGCATCACGTCGCCGGAGTCGAAGTAGATCGCGGATCCGAGTTCGTCGTGCGCGAGCATCAGGTCATCGACCACCTGTTGCTGGCCGTAGACGGTGACCGTGCGGCCGATCAGCTCGGCGAAGTCGACGTGATGGCGGGTGCCCTCGAACTGCAGGTAGATGCCGTCATGCACGAGGCCGTGTTGCTTTAGACGGCCGTCAAGACCGAGCTTCGCGAGCACCTCGACAGAGCTCTCCTCGAGCACGCCGGCGCGGATGCGACCGAGGATGTACTCCCGCGACCGTGACTCGATGATGACGAAGTCGATGCCCGCTTTCGCGAGTAGATGGCCGAGCAGCAGGCCCGCGGGGCCGGCTCCGACGATGGCGATCGTGGTGCGGAGATTCACTGCTGGCCTTTCGCGACGGCGGGAACGGTGACGCCACTCTGGCGCATTCAGGCTCGCGGATGTCGCGGGCTTCCGCTCAGCGGAAGCCCTTGCCCGTCATTGAGTTTGTGAGCCCCGCTCGAAGCTGGTCGTACAACCGTCGCGACGATGTGCGACTGATGCCGAGCCACCCGGTCGCCGCATAGAGGGGGATCTTTGTGTCGTCGATCGATAACTCCGGTCGCGGAAAGCCCTCTGGCCCGCTCGATAACTGCAATGAACTGATGTCCGCGAAGCGCAGGGTCACCGCGAGTGCAGGCTTGGCTCCGCCCGCCCAGAACTCCAGGTGCGCCGGGGTCAGCACGACAGAAACACTCTCGGCGTAGGGATTTACTTTCGCGGCGCAGTTGCTTTCGACATAGCGGAGGATCTCCGACGTCAAATAGACCGAGTGAACCCTGCGACCGAGCTGTGTCTCCAGCGCACCTTCCCGCCGCCACCGGGGAAGACAGAAGAGGGGAATATTCACCAAGAAGAACACGGCGAAGAAGAGGTAGATGATCGCCAGGAGTACGAACACAAGGCCGGGCGAAGAGCGACCGTTACGGGCAGCTATCACCACGATTGAGAGCACAGCGACCAACGTCGAAATTACGAACACCAGGACCAGAAGGGCGATGGCCCGTCGGCGCGCTGCAACGGGTTTGTCGGAACGAGCGAGCGAAACGAGATAGAGCAACATCACAGGCTCCGGGTTAACATTTTCGGCAACGAGCGACTTCGGGAATGCAACTCTAGTGGGGAGCGGATTTATCGCTCGACGGAAACACCCGCGCGCTCTGCCGCTGCCGCGAGGGTCTCGTCGAAGGTTGCGAGTTCGGCGCCCCAATTCAGCGCCGTGTAGAGCGTGACGGCATCGGGCATCCGAAGCCGATAGGTGTTTCGCACACGGGCTAGCGCCGCGGCATCCGAAGCCTTCACGTCGATTATCTGAAGGCCGATTCTCAGGAGTGCCGCCAGCGCCGCATCCTCTCGATCCGCTCGAGCCGGATGCACGAGCGCTTCGGCAATCGTCAACACGCTGGATGCGAAACCGTCCGCGAAACGGCGTTCGATGAGGGCCGTCGATGTGCGGTGATGCGGATCGTTCGCGTCGAGGAAACCGATGAGAAGGTTGGCGTCCAGTACGATCACTCGGGCCACTCAGCCAGCAGGGCCGCGCGGGCATCACGCGGGTACGCTCCGGTGGCGGCGCCGGCAGCTTCGCTGACAAGAGCGTGCACCCCTCCGTCAACGCGCACGGCTGCGCGGCCCGCTTCGACCAGCTTTCTGAGGAGTGCGCCACGATCCCCTCGCAGCTCTGGCCAGGCGACTGCGGCGTCATTCAGGGCGCGAGCGATTTCGTCGGTTTCAGTCAGCGTGTGACGCGGTCGAGTGGTCGGCATGAGTCAAGTGTAACACTTGTACTTGGTGCTGCACCTAGATGTTCGGGTTCCGATCGACCGCTCGAGACATCTCTTCAACGCGCTAGTCCGCGAAGATAGTGCCGCGTATCCAGCCCTCCGTCAGCTAGCGGCCGCCGTCGCGCGTCCCCTGGCGGACTGAGTAAACGCCCGACGGACCCCCGCGGATCGCCCTCCCTCGCGCCATAGCTGGAGCTATGGCAGCATTCACGAGGCGAGCTAGGACCGCCAGCCGAGCGCCCGCGAGATGCCCCGCGACGCCACACCTACGGCGGCCGCGTACTGCGGGTCCGCGCTGCGATCGGCGTGCGCGACGATCGACACGGCCGCCACCACCTCGTTGGTCTGGTCGCGGATCGGAGCCGCCGCCGAGAACGAGTCGGCCGTCAGCTCGTTCACCGAACGCGCGATCCCGGTCGCCCGGATCTCGGCAAGCCTCGGCCGCAGCTCCCGCTCGGTGACCATCGTGTTCGGCAGGAACTTGCGCGGACCGGATGCCACCAGCTCCTCCAACACGTCGGACGGCGCCCATGCCAGCAGCACCAGACCCACCCCCGTCGCGTGCAGCGGCAACCGGCTGCCCACCTCGGAGATCACCGGAACGGATCCGCGCCCGGAGAACCGCTCGAGGTAGAGGGCGCCGAGGCCGTCCCGGATCGCGAGGTGCACGTTCTCGCGGGTGACCTCGTAGAGGTCCTCGAGGAACGGGAGGGCGACCATCCGCATCCGCCGCGCCGTCGGTGCACGAACGCCGAGCTTCCACAGCCGCATCCCGACCCGGTAGAGCCCGTCGTCACCGCGAACGATCCCGCCCCATTCGACCCACTCGGCGAGGAGGCGGTGCGCGGTGGAGAGGGGCAGGTTCGCGCGCTGGGCGATGTCGCTGAGCGAGAGTTCTGCGCCGGTGCCGAACGCATCGGCGATCGCGAAGACCTTCTCTGCGACGGAGCGGACGTCGCCTGCGGACCGGTTGCCGGACATCCTGCCAATCTAGCGGGGGCGCGCGGCCGCACTCAGGCGCGACTGTCGCGCAACTTCACCAAGCTCACGATCACCGAGAGAGCAGCCCCGGCGACGGCCACGAACAGCGCGATGTTCGCCGCACTCGCTTGCGATGCGAGTGATGCGGTGGATGCCCCTGCCAGCACGAGCGCCATGCTCACGGCCCCGGCGCCGGCCGACTGCCCGAGCGTGCGGTTGATGTTGAGCACTCCCGCGGCGGCGCTCGCGACCCGCATCGGCGCCGCCGCCATCATGTCGCGGTTGTTCGGCGCCTGGAAGACCGCAAACCCGAACCCGGTGACACCCGTCGACACCAGCACCTGCCAGACCGGTGGATGCCCGCCGAGCAGCGCGAGCGACAGCAGCCCACCCGTGAAGATGATGAGTCCGATCACCGCGAGCAGCGCACTCGAGTACCGGTCGGCAAGGCGCCCTGAGATGGGGGCGACGATGATGATGACGACCGGCCACGGGGTGAACAACAGCGCCGATTCGAGCGGGGTGGCGTGATAGGCGGTCTGGAAGAGGAACGGCAGCGCGATGAACGCGACCCCCTGCCCGAAGAACGACCAGAACGCGGTCAGCACGGCGAGCGAGAATTTGCCGTTGAAGAGGGTGAGCGGAATCACCGGTCGCGCTGCTCGACGTTCGATCCGCAGAAAGAGCGCGACGAATACCGCACTCGCGAAGACGAGGATCAGTGCGGGCACGAGCGTGCTTGGCTCGGCCAGCTGGCGGATCCCCAGCAGGAAGCAGGCGAGCGCAGCGCCGGCGGTAATGGCTCCGAAGAGGTCGTATTGTCCGCGGGGAGGCTGCCGATGCGGAAGGAAGATGAGGGCGAGAGTCGTCGAGATGACACCGAGCGGGAGGTTGATGAGGAACAGCCATGGCCAGGTCAGGTTGACGAGGATGAGCCCGCCGAGCGCCGGCCCCGCCGCGATCCCGGTAGCCACGACCATCGCGTTGATGCCGAGGATCTGTCCGAGACGCTCCGGCGGATAGAGCCGACGGTAGATGGGAATCGCCACGGCGAAAATCATCGCGGCGGCGATGCCCTGGACGACGCGCCCGGCGGCGAGGTAGCCGAGTGACGGCGACAGAGCGCAGCCGAGCGACGCGAGGGTGAAGAGCGGGGTGCCGACCATGAACATCCGCTTACGGCCGATCTGATCGGCGAGCCCGCTCATCGCCGGAATCGTGCAGGCGACCGCGAGCAGAAACGCCGTCGCCACCCAGATGACGAGCGACGGCGTCGTTCTCAGGTCGCGCGAGAGCTGCGGGAGCGCGACGTTGACGATGGATGTGTCGATATTCGTCATCAGCATCGCGAGCAGCACAGCGATCATGGAGAAGATGCGACCGACCCGCGAGATCTCGACGACACCCTCCGGTGCCGAGGTGTTCGTGGTCACAGGGTGAGTCCGATGTTCGCGCGGTCGGGACTCCTATTTTACGGCGCGCTCGGCATCGAGGGTCGCACCGTGCGATCCCACTGCTTCCAGGCATCCGCTCGCTCGCTGATCGTCTCTCGCAGCTTCGCATGCGCGGCCGCGGTCTGCTGCACCTCGGTGAAGTGGGCGTACTTCTCCGTGCGCGCGAGGATGGACTGCTCTCGACCCGACGCCGGGAACACCGCCGACACCTCGGCTCCGTCGACGACGAACTGCCCCCGGGCGCCACAGCTCGCGCACTCGACGCCGCCGAGCACGATCGCGATGACGTCGAGGTGGCACATCGGGCATACCCCGTCGGCACCGCGGTACTCGACGTCGTCGTAGTCTCGTCCGGCCTGCTCGGCGACCGTGCGCCCGAGCTGCGCGACCCGCGTGAGTGCCGATTCATCGAGCACGATGGATGCCGGACTCCCGGCCCCGGCGAACTGCACCTGATCGACGATGCCCACCTGCATCGACGCGGTGAGCGTGTGCATCAGCGGCAGCGCGAGGGTTTTCCAGTGCGAGGTGAGTGAGCCGCCGACCACGATGAACGCGCCGACCCGCGGGCGCAGAACGCGCTCGTCGATCGCGAACTGCATCGGAATCTGCGCGCCTGCCGCGCGCTTCCGCAGCAGCTCCGAGGTGAACGCGACATCCGCCTGCGGACCCGAGATCTTGTCCCCGAGAAGCCGGAGCTTTCCGGGGATCGTGCGCGAGTAGATCGGCGTCGAGACGATGAGGGCGTCGGCCTCCATCAACTCGTTCCAGAACCAGTCGCCGTCGTCGGCTGAATCAGAGGCTGCCGTGGCATCCGGTCCCACCGTGAGCGTGAGGTCGTCGACCCGCACGAGCTTCACCGTCGCACCGCATTCTTCGGCGGATTTCAGCGCCTGTTTGAGCAGGATTTCGGCACTGCCGCCGGTGTTTCCCGCCGACAGACCGAGAACGATCATGCCTCCGCCTCGGGGCCGGCCGCTTGTGTTCCGTAGAGGCTGCCCTCTGGCAGAGACTTCCACATCCCGAGTACCCCTGCCGTCGGCTGATGAATCTCGATCGCGTGGGCGAACAGCGGGCCGCCGGTGAACCAGTTTGCGACCGCACCGCCGACCGAACTGGTGATGAGCGAGCATCCGGATGAGGCCAGGTGTTCGCCCTCGGCCGCGAGATCCGTCGTCCACCAGGAGGTGTGGCTGACGGCACCGTGCGAGACGCCGAGCGCCTCGCGGAGGGCCGGCGGCTGCACGTCGTGAGCCACATTCAATTCGAGGATGACCGGACCCCACTGCGCGAATGCCGCCGAGTGGTCGAGTGTCGCCGGCTTCCCCTCGAACAGGTATTCACCGAGATCCACGTGTTCGATGACCCGGAACGGCCCGACCCCGAGCAGCTTCGTCGCGTCGGCCATCGCCGCATCGAGGTCGTCGACCCAGTAGCCGATATGGTGCAGGCCGCGATTCGTGCCCGTTTGCTCATCGGTGATCGTCATGCCGGCTCCTTCGTCAGGTGATGGATGGCGGTGACCCTCGCCGCGAAGGCGAGAGCCTGCTCGAGGAGTGCGGCGGTGTCGACACCGTCGCCGCCCCACATGTGGTCGGCGCCGTCCACGAGCCTGAAGTCGACGGGAACACCGGCATCCTCGAGCGCTGCCGACAGCTCTTCGCTCTGGGAGTAGGGGACGAAACGGTCGGCGAGGCCGTGGGCGATGAGGAATGGCGGTGCACCGGCGTGCACCTGGAACACCGGGCTCGCGTCGCGTGCGCGCCCCGGGTCGTCGAGCGCGCTGACCCCGAGCCAGCCGGTCTCCCGTGTGCCGGCGGCATCCTGAGCCGAGAGCCCAGCGGCCATCGAGACCAGGTTCGACGGGCCGTACCAGTCGACGACTCCCGCGACCTCCGCCGTGGACTCCAGTGCGGCGAGCGCGGCGATCGTCGCCCCGGCCGACTCTCCGAAGAGCACGATCCGTGCCGCATCCAGCCCCCGGTCGAGGGCGACCGATCGAAGCCATCCGAGGGCTGCACGCAGATCGTCGACCTGGGCCGGGAATACCGCCTCACCGCTCAGTCGATAGTCGACGGATGCGACGGCGAAGCCCGCATCCACCATCCGGTCGAACGTCTCCTCCGTGTCGAAATTCGGACCGATCGCGCGGCGACTTCCGAGACGCCAGCCGCCGCCGTGCACGAAGACGATCAGCGGAAGCGGTTGGGACGCGGTTTCGGGCCGGTGCGGGTCGAGCGCTGCCGCCGGCCGGTGCAGGTCGAGCGTCAGCGGTCGGAATCCGGGGATCTCCGAGAAGGCGAGGTCGCGTTCGACGATCCGCCCGGTCACTCCCCCATCCGTACATCGGGACGGAAGACGTGGCCGTACTTCTTGCCGGCGGTCATGAACTGCTCACGCGTCGGGATGTAGGGAGCGGTCGGAAGGCTGGTGTCGTCGGTCGGCTTCCCGATGCCGTGGAAGAACCGCTCGAACCCGCCGGTATTCACGCCGAGGATCTTGGATGGCCCCTCCATGCGGAAGGCGTGAACGGTGAAGGCCGGCACGAAACCGAAGTCGCCGGCGCCGAGCAGGCGCTCCTCCTTGAAGCCCTTCTCGTCATCCATCCAGACGCGCACCTTGCCGTCGATGATGTAGAAGATCTCGTGCACGTCGGGGTGGTGATGCGGCGGGATCATGTCGCCGGTCGGGCCCTCGCAGGTGAAGACGCCGAACTGGTTGTTCGTCTCATCGCCCGTGAGCATCAGGGTGAAGAGAGTGTCGAAGACGATCGACTTCTCCCCATCGCCCCTGTCAAGGAAATAGGGGGCCGGGCGCCCCGGAAGAATGCCGGCGAACGGCTGGGACGAACTCTCGGTCTGCTGGGTCTCGATCGTCATTTCTAACCTCCTCGTTAGTGGTGGATTCCACTGTCGGCGACCGGACGATAAATCTCCAGTTCGACCTTCCTACCCATCGATAGGCCGAGCCTATGATTGAACGATGGATGTTCCGATACACGCACTGCGCTCGTTCTGCGTGCTGGCCGAGGAATTGCATTTCGGGTCCGCGGCGAAACGACTGAACATCTCGTCGCCCTCGCTGAGCCAGCAGTTGTCCCGGCTGGAGCACAACCTCGGCGCCCGTCTCTTCGACCGCAGCTCCCGCAGTGTCGAGCTGACCGACGCCGGGATCGAGTTGCTGCCCCTCGCGCGGAAGGTGCGCGATTCGCACCAGGAGGTGATCGACTGGGCGACCTCGCGCGCCATGGTGGCGGACGGAGTGCTGCGCGTCGGGGTCGTCGCAGCCGGTGCCGGTCCGCTCACGACCGCGGTGATCATGAGCGCCGTGCAGCAGCTGCCGAACCTCCGGCTCGAGATGCGTCGGCTCGGATTCTTCGACGCCCCGACCGAGCTGCTGGCCGGACGGGTCGATGCCGTCTTCGCGCCCGGGCCGATCGCGTTCGACGCGGCGCGCATCCGCTCCATCCCCCTGTGGACGGAGCCGCGCCTGCTCGTCGTCGCGGCCGGCCATCGGCTCGCCGGGCGAACCTCGGTGACCATCGCTGAGACCGGGGATGAGATCTTCGTTGCGGCATCCGGCGGAGACGATATCGCGCTCGACTGGTGGCTCGTCGATCCGAGACCGGATGGCTCCCACCCCCGCCGCGGACCGGTCGCCGACGACATCGACGGACTGCTCGAACTCTGCGCGGCAGGGGTCGGCGTGAACATCGCGGCCGCCTCGGCCGCGACCCACTACCGCCGCGACGACCTGGCGTTCGTGCCCATCAGCGACATCGAACCCGCGACGATCCTGCTCTGCACGCTGCGGCATCCGCAGACCTCCACGGCCCGAGTTTTCGAGGAGATTGCCATGGCGGAAGCGCGCGCGGCCTTGATCGCGTTACCAAGTCTGTGATACTTTCATTGGGCGAAACCGTGTTTCATTTCGCCCGATGAAGGGACCTTTTCGTGGTGATCAGCGACGACCTCGAGACTGTGAAGAAGTCGGGCAATCAGTACCGCATCGAATCCCTGGCTAAGGGGCTTCAGGTGCTCAAGCTCTTCGACGAAAATACGGTATCCCTGCGGCTGAGGGAAATCTGCGAGCGCACCGGTATCCCGATGCCGACGGCATTCCGCATCGTCTCGACGCTCGAAGAGGACGGATTCCTCGACCGCACCCCCGACGGCGATCTGCAGCCGGGCGTGTCGGTTCTCACCCTCGGGTCGGCCGCGCTGCGTGGTTCGAGCCTCGTGCAGGTCAGCGAGAAGCCGCTGCGCCACCTCGCCGAGACCACCGGCGAGACCGTCAACCTCGGCATCCTGATCAACGACCAGGTGCTCTACCTCGCCCGGTTGCGAAACGCCGATCTCGTCACCGCGAACGTGCAGGTCGGGTCGACGCTTCCCGCCGTCTACACCTCGATGGGCAAGCTGCTGCTGGCCTTCCTTTCAGAAGCGGAACTCGACGAACGCATCGGCGGTCACTCCTTCACGGCGGTGGCCGGACCGAACGCCGTGACGTCGCGAGCGGAACTGGATGCCCGGCTCGCCGTCATCCGCGAGCAGGGCTATTCCATCCAGGACCAGGAGCTCGCACAGGGCCTCCGCTCCGTGTCGGTGCCGGTCTTCGGACGAGCGGATGCCCCGGTGGCCGCCGTGAACATCGCGGTCTCCTCCTCTCGCCACGATGTCGAGTCACTTCGGGGGGCGTTGCTCGAGCACCTCCGGGAGGCCGCCGCAGACATCAGCGTGAGGCTCAAAGCGCTGTGAGCCGGCTCTCCCCTCTGCCGCCATCCTCGCTGACCCCCGAGCAGGCCGAGCTCTACACCGAGATCACCACCGGGCCACGCGCGAGCGGCCCGCAGCACTTCGCTCTCACCGCAGACGACGGCTCGCTCAACGGCCCGTTCAATGCTTTTCTCCTCGCCCCCGGTCTCGGCAGAAGCCTGCAGAACCTCGGCGCGGCCGTGCGCTACGAAACATCCCTGAGCGGGCGAACACGGGAGATCGCGATCCTGCTCGTCGCCGCGAGATGGAACAGTGCCTTCGAGCGCGGCGCGCACGAGAGCGTCGGGCGGGCGGTTGGGCTCACCGACGACGAGCTCGACGCACTTCGGAGGGGTTCGATTCCGGCGCTCGTCGATGCGCACGAACTGGCGTGCGCGGAACTGGTGCACGGGATGCTCGGCGGTGACGTCGGCGACGATGACTGGCTGCGTCTCGTGACGCTCGTCGGGCATCCGACCGTCTTCGAACTGAGCACGCTGGTCGGCTACTACGCGACTCTCGCGCTTCAGCTGCGCATCTTCCGCGTCGACGAGGTTCAGAGTACATAGAGACGTATGAAGATCACACATTACGGGCACGCCTGCGTGCTCATCGAGACGGCGGCGGCGCGCATCCTGATCGATCCTGGCACGTTGTCGAACGGATACGAGGGGCTGCTCGACCTCACCGCGCTGCTCATCACCCACAACCACGAAGACCATTTCGACCTCCCGAAGATCACGGCGCTGCTCGAGCAGAACCCGGCAGCGGTCGTGCTAGCGGATCGGGAGAGCGCCCCCTCGCTGGAAGGCTTCGGCGCCCGCACAGTCGACGGTGGAGACCACATCGACCTCGACGGCGTCTCGATCGACGTGCTCGGCGGAACGCACGCGGCCATCTTCGAGAACTTCCCCGGCAGCGCGAATGTCGGCTACCTGATCGACGGCGGTGCGTTCTTCCACCCCGGCGACGCACTCGATATCCCGGATGTGCCGATCGACGTGCTCGGCCTGCCGATCAGCGGCCCGTGGATCAAGCTCGGCGATGCGATCGGCTATCTGCGGCAGATCTCGCCGCGGGTCGCCATCCCGATCCATGAGGCCGCCTGGGCCGACCTCGGGATGCCTCACTTCATGGTGGGCAACTTCACCCCGGAGGGTACGGCGTTCACCCCGCTGCCGGCCGGCGTCGCGACCGAGGTGTAAGCCGCCGCCTCGCCCGCCGTAATTTCGTGAGTACGCCGAAAATGCACCAAATCGGCCCGAATTGGTGCACTTTCGGTGTACTCACGGCTCCCGGCGGGTGGCGGGTGGGGTGGGGCGGGGGAGGTCAGAACATGTGGCTGGCGGTCGAGGGTGGCACCGGCTGCAGAACATCCCAGTGCTCGACGATCAGCCCGCCGGCGAGGCGGTAGAAGTCGGCGACGGCCAGCATCCGGCCAGGGGGCTGCGCACGCACGTGGATGGCGGCGAGGTCGCCGTCGACCACGATCCGCTGAATCTCGAAGCGGGCACCCTCGGCAGAGAACATCGGAGCGAGGAACGCAATCGCCGCGTCTCGGCCGTTCCCAGCGCTCGGATTGTGCTGGATGTAGTCGACCGCGACGTAGCGGCCGAACGCGGAGGGCACATTCCGCTCCGTGTAGAAGAGCCGGGCGAAATCCTCGACGATGGCGCGATTCGCCGCAGTGAGTTGAGCGGCAGCGCCAGCGGCAGCCCCAGCGCCAGCGCCAGCGGCACGGTCAGCGCCGGCAGCACGGCCAGCGGCAGCGGCAGCGGCAGCGGCAGCGCCAGCGGCACGGTCAGTCATGATTGCCCTCCGAGCCCCAGGATTTCTCGACACCCTTGACCATCGCAACCATCGTCTCGTGCAGCGGGGTCGGGATGCCGAGCGAGCGGCCGGCGGCGACGATGCCACCGTTGAGCACGTCGATCTCGGTGTGGCGATGGGCCGCGACATCCTGCAGCATGCTCGCCCGGTGCCAGTAGGCGTTCTCGACGGCGTCGTCGATCATCGCCCGCGGATCGGTGTCGAGTGTGATGCCGAGCGCACCGGCGACAGCCTCGCCCTCGGCGATCAGGCCGTCCACGAGCGGACGGAGGTATCGGTCATCACCGAGCTGCCCCACGCTGAGGCCGGTCACCGCGCCGAGGGCGTTGCCGGCCGCAGTGAAGACGAGCTTCGTCCACTGGGCGCCGCGGGCATCCGCCATGGCATGGGTCGGCATCCCGCTCCGGTCGATGAGGCGGGCGAGCAGTTCGATCTCCTCGGTGGTCGCCGGCTTCGGCTCGAACGGTCCGAGCCAGGTATCGCCGGTCGCGTCGAAACGCACGGTGCCCGGGGCGGTCATCGCCCCGGCCGCGAGCGTCGTTCCGCGGATGACCCGCGGCACGAACTCGGCGATGATCTCCTCGTTGCCGACGCCGTTCTGCACGCTGGCGACCGCCGCATCCGCGAAGATGGCCGCCGCTGCTTCCATCGCTGCCCTGGTGTATTCGGATTTCACCGCGACGATACCGAAATCGCACGGTGGGATCTCGGATGCCTCGGTGCGCGCGTTCACCGCCGCGTGCACGTTCGCCTTGCCGGTGATGGTCAGCCCGTCGCGGGTGATCGCGTCGACGTGCGGCGCCGACACGTCGAAGGCCCAGACCGTCACGTCGTCGAGGGTGGCGAGGTGGGCGGCGAACAGGCTGCCGATCGCCCCGGCGCCGACGACGCAGATCGAGGTACTCACGCTGCGGCGCTCACGCGAAGGCCTGCGGCGCTCACGCGAAAGCCTGCGGCACTCATTCGAAACTCCGCGGCGCTCACGCAAACCACGCCAACACCGCGCGCGCGAGTTCTTCGCTAACCTCCGGCGACGGGCCGGCGATGCCGAGGCCGCCGACGACGCGTCCTCCGACCTCGATCGGGATGCCGCCGCGAGCCGCGAGGATCGCATACGGAAGCGACCGCGCCAGGTGGTCGAGCACGACCCCGTCCCCGTAGAGCTGCGCGAGCTCGTGGCTCGGCGCCTGGAATGTGGCCGCCGTCGCGGCCGTCGCGAGCGACACGAACGCTGCCGAGGTGGGGGCGGCATCCATCGCGTCCTGCTGGATCGGGTCGCCGCGGTGGTCGACGATCGCGAGGGTCACCCGGAGGCCACGCGCTGCCGCTTCGGCCATGACGGCATCCGAGAGCCGGATCGCCCAGTCGTGTTCCGGCTGAGCGGACGCGCGCGGCGCCGGCGCCATGCCGAGGCCGCCGCCGGCATCCGACGGGAACTCGCCGAACTGTGCGACCCACCGCGCGTGGTCGTCGCCGTGCTGCCCGACGTAGGGCAGGCCGAGCGCGTAGTGCACGAGCATGTCTTCTGGATTGGCCGCGACCCCGTCGGCGATCATCGTCTGCGGATCGACGCCTGGCGGGATGAACGGACTGACGGTGGCACCGGATGCCGCGATCCCCCCGATCACTTCGGAACGAGGGGAAGGACCGGAAGGACCGGAACCGGTAGAGCCGTCGTAGATCGGCATCCCCCCGGCACCGGGGAACAGCGCCTCCGGCGACGCCGCCTTGAACCCCTGTTCGACGGGCGGGCTGACGAAGTTCATGCGCTTGAGATGCTCGGCGCTCGGGATCTGCTGGGTCGCTGAGATCCAGGCCTTCGATCGGGCACGCGTCATGCCGCCGGCCCCTCCGCGATCCATGCGCGAGGTGGAGACGAGAGCACCACTCGCGCCGACGACGGCGATCCCGCCGCGGAGGTTCAGCTGCTCGGCCTTGTCGATCGCCCGCTGGATGAGGGCGCGCGCGACGGACAGCGAGACATCCCGAGTGTGTCCGTCAGCCATGCGCGACCTCTTTCTCTTTGACCGGAGGCACGACGGCGGGCGTCACCGGGTGTCGCGCCGCGGCCGCGAGGTTCACCGCGCGAAGGGTGCCCGCGACCGGCGGCTTCTGCGGGAAGATCCGGTCGCGAAGCCTGACGAACCGCAGCGCGAGCCCCTTCTCCCCGGCGAGTTCGCTTGCGACCCCGTTCGGATTGGCGATCGCGGTGATGGCGAGAGCGATGCCGGCGACGATCATCTGGTACTGCCCGACGTGCAGCACCTTGTCGAGGAAGGAGACGAAGAGGCCGTCGGAGGCGAACATGAGCCCGGCGATCACCGCGCCGGCGATTCGGCCGATGCCGGCCACATAGGTGATCGCGAGCACCGTCAACGAGGAGAAGACTGCGAACGATGACGACGACACCGTTCCCTGCTGGTAGGCGAGGAGGCCGCCGCCAATCCCGGCGATGAAGGCGGACAGCGCGAAGGCGAAGAGCTTGAGCGGTGCGACGCGGATGCCGACGTAGGCCGCCGCCCGTTCGTTCGAGCGAACGGCGATCATCATGCGGCCGGTGGCCGAGGTGCGCAGCCGGGCGACGCAGTAGCCGATGAAGACGACGATCACGAGCAGCATCACACCGAAGGTGATGGTCGGGTAGACCTTGCCGTCGGAGATGCCGAGGTTGATTCCGAAGATCGACGGTGGCGGCACCGAACGGCCGCCGAGACCGCCGGAGAATCCGACGTTGCTGAAGACCAGCGCATCCATCGCCGCCGCGGCAGCGAGCGTGACGACGGCGAGGCTGACGCCGCGCACCCGTAACGCCGGGAGCCCGATGAGGATGCCGAGCGGCACGACGAGCAGCGCCCCGAGGATGAGCGAGAACGGGAACGGGATGCCGAGGTCGCCGCTGAGGTGGCTGAGGATGAACGCCCCGACCCCCACGAACGACATCTGGGCGAGCGAGACCTGGCCGACGAATCCGCTGAGCAGAACGAGCGACAGGCAGATGCACATCGTGATGATCGACGACATGAACGCCGCCCTCAGCGAGCCCTGGAGGGCGACCAGGATGACCACCCCGACCGCGAAGGTGATGATCGACGTGAGAAGGGGGCGGGAGGGCCGCCCGAGCTTCGGGTTCTTCCAGGTGCCAGAGTCTCCGCGCGCTCCGAGCCGCCTGGCGCTCAGCGTCATGGTGATCAGGATGATCACGAACGGCGCACCGTCGGAGAGACCCTGCTGCGGAAGCCAGGTGAAGACGGTCTGCAGTTTGATCAGCTCGGACTGCACGATCCCGAGCGCGAGGCCGGCGCCGGCGGTCCAGCCGAACGACTGAAAACGACCGATGAGCGCCGCGCCGAGCGCCGGGACGACGAACAGCGTGTACGACGTCGGGTCGAGGGACGAGATGGGAGTGATGAGGATGCCGGACCCCGCGGCGAGCAGGCTCGCGATGACCCAGTTGCGGCCGGCGATGGCCGTCGGCGAGATGCCGATCAGCGCCGCACCCGTCTCGTTCTCGGCGCTCGCCCGGGTGGCGAGTCCGAATTTAGTGAAGCGGTAGACGACGAGCAGCACGACGGCGACGACGATCACGATGCCGGCGAGGTAGACCCGGTCGGACGGGAAGGCGATACCGGCGAGCCGGATCGGATCGCTCGGCAGGATCGGGGAGGTCGCGAGAGACGTCGTGCCGAAGTTCAGCACCGCCGTCGCCTCGAGGTAGAGCATGACGCCGACGGATGCGCAGACCTTCGTCAGCGGCGCGGCCCGCAGAAGCGGCCGGTAGACACCGAGGAAGAGGAGAAGGCCGAGCACCGTTCCGTAGACGAGGGTGATGATCAGTGCCGGGGCGAGATCCATCGGCTGGCCGCCCGTCAGCGGAATCGCGTGGGGGAGCACGATCCACGGGAGTTCGAGAACTCCCGTGGATCGCAGGTTGACGAACACGTACGCGCTGTACATCGCGATGGCGCCGTGAGCGAAGTCGATCACGCCGGTGCTGCGGTACTTCAGCACGAGTCCGAGGCCGAGCAGCGCGTACACGCTGCCGGCGCCGAGCCCGAGGAGCACGAAGAGCAGGAAAGCACTCATCAGCGTTCGTCACATCCCTTTGTTCGGTGAATCGATGGAGCTAGCGTTTCGGCGTGTAGTACTTGTCAGGGGTGACGAAGTCCTTAGCGGCGACCACCTGCACTCCACCCTTGATCTGGCGGATCTGCTGGTACGCGTTGCAGACCGCTGTCGCCCCGGCGAGCTGCGTGCCATCGCAGGTGTAGGGGTGCCCCATGAAGTTGGCGTGGTCGGATCCCGTCGTGAACGCCGCGAGGATCTTGTCCTTCGTGAGGTCTGCGGTGGTGAACTTCGCAAGAGCGGCCTGCACGTTGATCACGGTCTGAAAACCGAGGGTCGCGAGCGAGTCGAGGGCGATGTCGGCAGGGGCGTACTTCTGCAGCGCGGCGAGGTAGAGCTTCGACTCCGCAGTGCCGGCCTGCGGGCTGAGCACGGGAGCTGCGAAGTACATTCCCTCCGCACCTCCGTTCGCACCCTTGATGGCGGCCGGCGACGTGCACGGATCGATGCCGATGATCTTCGCCGTGTTGCCGAGCTGCTTCAGAGAGTTGAGGATGTTCGGGCACGCTCCAGGGGCATCGACGTAGATCACGTCCGGGTTGGCTCCGACTGCAGTCGCGACGGCGGCCGACACGTCAGAGGCCGTCGGCGCGATGGCGATCGGCGTGACCTTCGAGATGCCGGCGTTCTTCATCGTCGGGATGATCGCGCCCTCCGCGGATGCGGTGCCCTGGGTATCAGAGGTGTAGATGACGGCGGCCGATTTGGCGCCGAGCGTCTTCGCCGCGTACACGGATGCCGCAGCGTTGTCGGCGGTCGAGACGCTCGAGAAGATGACGGCGTTCTTGCTGTTCTGCTCGACCGGGGTGAAGGGGACCCCACCGAGGTAGGCGAGCCCTGCACGCTCCCAGACGGGGATCGCTCCGGGCGCCCCGGTGTCTGCTCCGCCGAAGATCGCGACGGGCTTCTGGTCGAGGATCTGGTTGGCACACCGCGCCGAGGTGGCCGGTGAACCGTCGGTCGCACAGGAGACGATCTTGATCGGATGTCCGCCGATGCCGCCCTTGTACTCGTTCACGTAGTCCGCTGCGGCCTTCTCGGCCAGCACGACCTCCGGGAAGGTCACCGGGCCGGATTCGAGATTCAGAACCCCGAACACGAGCGGGGTACCGGTCGCCTTGTTCGCGGCGCCGAGCACCGACGAACCGGAGCCGGTCGTTGCTGCAGGGGTCGCTCCACCCGACGAACAGGCCGCGAGTGCGAGGGTTGCGCCGAGCGCGAGAACGACGACGCTCGCTCCCCGGGTCTTCATGTTGATAGCCATGTCACTCCTTCATTGCAGTACGTGTGGCGCATCCTCACCCGGCGGGCGAGGCTGAAGCAGGCCCCTGATGCGAGGGACTGCCGGTCTTAGGGGGCTTTCGCCGTTTCGGGCTCGATCGGATGATGCTGCGTCTCTGCGGATCCGGTCAGCGCTTCCACGGCGTCGAGATCGCCGAAGTACGAGGCGGCGATGAGGGACTGGCTTGATCTGAGGTCGGCGGTCGCGCCCTCGAGCACGACCCGCCCGTGTGCGAGCACATAGGCACGGGATGCGACCTCCATCGCCAGCGCGACGTGCTGCTCGACGACGAGCACAGCGGTGTTGAGTTTCGCCGCGATGTCCTGCAGCACCGGGAGCAGCCTCTCGACGACAACCGGGGCGAGGCCGAGACTCATCTCGTCGACGATGAGGAGTTTCGGCTGGCCGACCAGCGCGCGACCGACGGCCAGCATCTGCTGCTCGCCGCCCGACAGCATCCCGGCCTTCCGTCCGAGGCACTTCTTCAGCTCCGGCAGAAACTCGAGAACCTGCTCTTCGCTCTCGTTGCCGCGACCGCGTCCGCTCGCCACCCGAAGGTTCTCGCGGGTGGTGAGGTCGTGGAACAGCGCGCGGTCTTCCGGCACGAGCGCGACACCGTCCCGGGCGAGCCGGTGCGCCGAACGTCCGGCGGTGGATGTCCCGCGCAGCGAGATCTCGCCGGTCATCGGCTTGATCAGGCCGGCGATCGCTGCGAGCGTCGTCGTCTTCCCTGCCCCGTTCGAGCCGAGCAGCGCGACGATCTCCCCCGGCGCGATGGTCAGCGAGATCTCGCGCACGACGGCGAGGCCGTTGTAGCCGGCGGACATCCGGGTGACGTCGAGGATCTGGCCGGATGTCTCGACGGGCGCATCACGCTTCGACATCGTGACCTCCGAGGTAGGCCTCGATGACGCGCTCGTCGTTGCGGATCTCATCGGGCGTTCCCACGCCGATGACCGAGCCGAAATCGAGCACGAAGATGCGGTCGCAGACGCCGAGCACGAGCTCCATGTCGTGGTCGACGAGCAGTACGCTCACGCCGTGGCCCGGGAGCGACCGGAGGCGCTCTCCGAACGCGATGCTCTCGTCGGTGTCGAGGCCCGCGGCCGGTTCATCCATCAGCACGAGGCGTGGTCGTTTGGCGAGGGCCCTCGCGACCCCTGCCAGCTTGCGCTGGCCGTGCGAGAGCTCTTGCGGGAAGCGATCGAGCACATCGTCGAGGTCGCAGAGCGAGCTGGCCCAGGCGATGTCATCGACGCCCTTCGGCTTGGACGGAACGACGAGGTCTCTGAGCATCGACAGGAAGGTCGGCTGCTCGGCGGCGACCTGCAGGTTCTCGAGGATGGTGAGGTCGTCGAAGAGCTCGACCGACTGGAAGGTGCGGAGCAGTCCGCGTCGGGCGACGGCGTGGGGCGCGAGACGGTCGAGCGTCCGCCCCTCGAACTGCACGTTTCCTCCGCGGTTGCGGATCGCGCCGGTGAGGGCGTCGATGAACGACGACTTGCCGGCTCCGTTCGGACCGATGAGGCCGACGATCTCGCCTTCGTCGATGGTCAGTGAGACATCGTTGACCGCCACGACTGCGCCGTAGGACACGCGGAGATCATTCACGTCAAGTAAGCGCGTCATTGCGTCTCCGGATCGTCATCGGTTACCGTCGGTGACTTTCGCTAGGAGAAAGTCACTTTTATTTCTGTGATCCGAACATAACGGCAGTCGCTGAGCGTGTCAATCAGGAGTCTTCGCGGCTCGGCAAATCGTTACTTTCGACGACCGACGCACGGAAACGTTGCCTCGGGCGCTGCCGTGGGTGCAGCAACATCCGCGTCCTGCCGCCGCCACGCGCCGCGCTTTCGATCGCCACCGAAAACGCAGGAGTATTGCCCGTATCCGAGCAAAACATGCCTCTGTTGCTCGAAATCCCGCGAATCTCCTGCGTTTTCAGAGGGGAGGGTGGATGCTCCGGGGTCGGCCGCTCAGGCCGCGGGCGCCCGGAACCGGGTGGTGATCGACCCGATGCCCTCGATCGTCGAGACGAGCACATCTGACTCGCCGAGGAAACGCTTCGGTGTCCTCGCGTTGCCGACGCCGGCCGGGGTGCCGGTGAAGATGATGTCGCCCGGTGAGAGTGTGCAGATATTCGAGAGCCGCGCGATCAGTTCCGGGATGTCGTAGATCATCTTCGAGGTGCGCGACAGCTGCAGCTGCTCGCCGCCGTCGGAAACGGTGCCGAGCGAGCATCCGATCTCCAGGTCGTCCGGATGCTCGAACTCGTCCGTCGAGACCAGCCACGGGCCGGTCGGGCCGAACCCGGTGAACGACTTTCCGAGACTGAACTGCGGGCGGTTGCCCTCGTTCTGCACGTGGCGCTCGGAGAGATCCTGCCCGATGGTGAGGCCGGCGACGTGGTCCCAGGCATCCTCCCGCTGCACCTTGACTGCCCGGCGACCGATCGCGATCACCAGCTCGACCTCCCAGTCGACGAACTCGCTCGGCAGGTCGACCGTCGCCGCCGGGCCGGTCAGGCAACTCGGGAACTTGGTGAACGTCACCGGCATCGAATCACTCGGATACCCAGCCTCCGCCGCGTGCTCGACGTAGTTCACGCCGATCGCGAAGACCTGGCCGGGGCGCGGAACGGGAGCGTCGAGCTCGTCCAGATCGAAACTCTCGCCGTTGTCGTCGCGCACGGTCGCCGCCCAGGTGACGAAGTGATCCCACTGCTCGTAGACCGCCTGGGGGTCTGACGAGAACGTGCTCCCGCTCTCGCGCTCGACATCGACCGCGAGATCGTCGACGATGAGCACGAGACGCCCCGCCCGATTGGCAATCTTCACCAGTCGACCCGCTGCGGTGCCGGCGTGCCGTGAGCCTCTTCCCAGCTCACCACGTGGTTCTTGAGCACGCCGACGCCGGTGATCTCCGCCTCGATCTGATCGCCGGGCTGCAGGTAGAAGTCGAACGGATTCGGCTGCACCGCCGCGACCCCCGAGATCGTGCCCGTGGTGATGATGTCGCCGGCACTGTAGATCTGCGGGGAGTGGTACGCGACCAGGTGCGGGAACCTGATGCGCGTCTGGTTCGTGTTGCCCTGCTGGCGCACCTCGCCGTTCACGCGCAGCTGCATCGGCAGTTCGTGCATGTCGGGCACCTCGTCGGCGGTGACGATCCACGGGCCGATCGGGCAGAACGTGTCGATTCCCTTGCTGAACGAGAACACCCCCGACTCCATCTCCTTGCGCTGGATGTCGCGCGCGGTGATGTCGTTGAACACCGTGAAGCCGGCGATGTAGTCGACAGCCTCGTCGGGGCCGAAGAACTTGCCGGCCTTGCCGATGATGATCGCGAGTTCGAGTTCGTAGTCGAGCTCTTTCGTGAGGCCCTCCGGGTAGACGATGGCGTCATCCGGTCCGATGATGGCGTCGACATTCTGGAAGAACACGATGCCCTTGTGCACCGGATGCGACCAGTCCACCGCCTGCAGCTCCCTGTGGTGGTCGGCGAAGTTGCCCGCCGTGTGAAAGAACTTCTTCGGCTGGATGGGGGCGCGCAGGCGCACGTCGGCATACTGCAGGCGCTCGCCGGTCTCGGTGACCTTGCCGCCGCGCTCGAAGTATTCGCGGGTGGACGGCACATCGAGTTCGATGACCGTCCCCTCCTCGAGGCTGTCGCTGTCGAATTCGAGCCGACCGACCCGACCCTCGTCGAATGTGATGAGTTTCATATCTATGCTCCAACCATGTTGAATCCGCCATCGGCGAGCAGGTAGCCGCCGGTCAGGTGTGCCGCCTCTTCGGTCGCGAGCCAGAGGCACGTGCCGGCGACGAACTCGGGCGGCGGGATGACGCCCATCGGCGTCTGCGAGATCAGCGTCTCCCTGCGCCCGGCTTTCCAGTCCGCGCGACCGAGGAGTCGCTCGGTCTCCATGAAGCCCGGGGCGAAGGTGTTGACTCGCACCGCCGGTGCCAGCACCTTCGCGTAGGACTTCGTGATGCCGAGGATCGCGTACTTCGCCGCGGCGTACTGGGGCGCACGCGGTGAGCCACGCACGATGACGGTCGAGCCGACATTGATGATGTTTCCGCCGTTCGGCTGCTCCAGCATCCGCTCTCCGAACTCGTGGGTCATCAACAGCGTGCCTTTGACGTCGATGTCGATCACCGCATCCAGGGCTTCCTGAGTGAGCTCACGCCATGACATCTGCTCGCTCGAGACGTCGCCGACGTTGTTCACGAGCACATCGAGGGTGTCGAAGGCCGCGAACACCTCGTCGGCCATGCGCTTGATCGCCTCCCAGGTGCCGATGTTCGCCTGCACGGTGATCGCCTCGCCGCCGATCGCCTCGATGCGAGCGACGGTGGCTTCGGCACCGGCCTTCGAGGAGTTGTAGTGCACGGCTACTCTCGCGCCCTCCTGGGCCGCGCGGAATGCGATCTCCGCTCCGAAGCCGGTGCCGGCTCCGGTGACGAGGACGGTCTTTCCTTCGAAGCGGGGGAAGATCTGGGGCATGGTGGTTCTCTTTCGTTGCAGGAGTTCCGTTGCGGGAGCGGTCAGACGAGGGTTCGGCCGCCGTCGATGTACAGAACGTGGCCGGTGATGAACTGGGAGTGCGCCGAGGCGAGGAAGAGCACCGGCCCGACGATCTCGGCCGGCACGCCGAGTCGCCCGGCGGGCACGAGTCGCACGAGATCTTCGCGCACGCCCGGCTTCTTGAGGTAGTCGGCGGTGAGCGGGGTCTCGATGTAACCGGGGGCGACGGCGTTCACGGTGACTCCCGAGCTCGCCCACTCGGCCGCCATCACGCGCATCATCTGATTGAGCCCGCCCTTCGACGCGGCGTAGGGGGCGTGATTCTTGTGGGCGAGGAGCCCGGAGACCGAGGAGAGCACGATGATGCGGCCGTGATTCTGAGCGACCATGACCCGCCCTGCCGCCTGCGCGACCCCGAATGCCGTGGAGAGATTGGTGCGCATGATCCGTTCCCACTCCTCCTCGGTGAAGTCGAGCACCGGGCGGCGATCGTTCATCCCGACACAGTGGATGAGCACGTCGAGTCCTCCCAGCGTGTCGATCGCCTCCGAGATGACTGCGCCACCGGCACCCGGCTCGAGGAGATCCGCCTCGATCGTCGTCACCGTCGGATGCGCGGCAGTCACGCTGTCGAGTCGCGATCGATCGCGGTCGACGATGACGACACAGCCACCCGCCGCGACGAATCCGCCGGCGACGTCGAGACCGATTCCGCCGGCACCGATGACAACCACTCGACTTCCAGACAGTCCGAGCCAGTCGGATGTCGTCGGGCCCACCGATGCTTCGTCTAGATCCTGCACGCCATTCCCCACTTCACTGTGTGAAAGTTGATTTCATTCTTCGAACACTCTGTCACCCTAGCAAACTCAGCCGCATCGAAGGAAGTGTCACGGCGATCTGTTTTCAGCCCGGATATCCCCTCGTCGCGTTCCCAATCGCGCCGACCCCGGGGATTAGCGAAACACGCACGGAATCAGGCACCGCCGCACCCCCACCACACCGCGAGTCAGTCGATCTCGAACGACTTCGGGTCTAGCGACATCCGAAGGATCGGGTAGGCGTACTCCCGCATCTCCGCCTCGTACCGACCGACGGCGTCGACGGGGGAGGATCCGTCGCGATCCGCCTCACCGAGGTGGCGCGCGAGCGTCGCGGCATCCCGCAGCGCGGTGTTCGCCCCTGCCCCGAAGCTCGGCGGCATCGCGTGGATGGCGTCTCCGATCACCGTGACGCGACCAGGGGTCCACTCGTCGACCGGTCGGATGCCCCGGATTCGGCTCAGGAAGATGGAGGCAGGCTCGATCCGTCCGACCAGGTCTTTCAGCACGGGCGCCCAGTCGGCGACCGCGGCATTCCAGAAGGCGTACAGCTCGTCGCCGGTCGCGGTCGCGAGGTCACCGGGGTAGGCGAGCGGACCCTCCGGCGGGATGTTCAGCGTCACCTGCATGTAGGGCTCGACCGGGTCGATCGCAGCATCCGGCACCAGCTCCCCGGACGCCTCGGCGATGGGTCGGCGCGGTTGCCAGGCACCGAAGGTCAGGAAACGTCCGTCGGGCCCGATGGCGAAGACGAACCCGTCGAAAAGCGCCGGCGGAAGCGTCGCGGCGAGTTCGGGAGGAAGCGCGGCCCGCCCGTACAGCGACCCGAGGTGCGTGTCGACGATCTCCGGTTCACCGAGCAGTCGAGCGCGGGTGGAGGAGCGGATGCCGTCGGCCCCCACGAAGACATCGCCTTCGATGGTCTCGCCCGATTCCAACTCGACCCGGACCCCGCCGGAGTGCGCCTCGAACCCCGTGGTCCGCACCCCGAAGCGAACGTGGTCTTGCACGCCGGCGAGCAGTATCTGCTGCAGGGTTCGACGGTTGACCGCCGTGTGCGGAACGGGGCCGTCGTTCGGCGGGCCGATATGCGGCCTCGTCGACACCTCGTTGGCGTTCGAATCGATGAAGGCGAGAAGTTCGCGGCGCGGGGTGACGCGAGACGTCGCCTGGTAGAGCGCGTAGGCCTCGGGCGTCAGGCAGGCTTCGAGGGCATTTCCTCCGGCCGCATTCATATGGAGCCGATATCCGGAACTGATGATCCCGGATTCGGACTCGAGCACCGTTGACTCGATGCCCTGTCGCTTCAGGCCCTGGGCGAGCGCGAGGCCCCCGATTCCGGCGCCGGAAATAATTACATGCATAGTAGGACTCGCCATCTCACTTCACTGTGTGAAAGTTACTTTCGTATTTCGAATCTACGGTGCGGAGGTGATCTTTGTCAACGCTGTCAAGCCCTGAGCATTGCTTCGACGGCAGCGTACTTTTCGGGTCAAGGACTCCGTCCGCGCGCTCTGATGATCGGCTGTCACGCCCGTCATCGTGACCTCGGGCACCTGCATCGGGGGCATGAACCGAACCAACACCAGTGAAGGAGCAGCATGAAGATCACCTATGACACCGACACCGACTCGATCAGCTCGCCCGACCTGACCGACGAGGAGGTCGCGAAGCTTCAGGCCCGCCTCAGCGCCGCTCTCGGCCGCAACGATCCCGTGCGGGTCGTTGCGGAAGACCTGCTCGAGACGGCACGCGGTATGCGGGGCACGTCCTGAGTCCCACAGCAGCGACCTACCGGAGTGCTCGCGCATGCCCTTCGGCGAGATAACCGAGTCGCCGGAGCGTCTCGATGTTGCGCAGATAGATCGCGGGCTCCATCAGCACCGAGGGGATCCAGGTGCTCGGGCCGGAGACGGGGTACTCCCGCAGGATCACGCGGCATCCGCGACGGTGCGGTTCGACCTCGATCTCGACGCGTGCCTCGCCGATCGGCCAGCCCTTTGGTCTGATCGTCATGGCGCGCGGGGGGTTCCAGACCTCCACCGTCGTGTCGTCATCGATCAACACCGGCCAGACGCCGAAGGAGTGATGGATCGCGGAGCCGACCGCCGGCCAATCATCGTCGACCGACCGCATCCTCGACGCTCCGACCACCCAGCCGGGGAACAGCCATCCGTCGGCGAACACGGCGAAGACGTCGCTCGGCGAGCAGGCCATCGTGCGTCTGTTCCGTGCCATGAACGCCTCCCTGATTTCCCTGTCGATGCCTCGATCGAGACCGAGTGATTTCTGCTGTCGTCACTGGTTACGTGCGCCACGGGAAAGTGTCAACCCCGGCACTGCCGAAATAGGCAAGTCCGCCGGCTGGTGCGAAAGTTGCAACGTCTGCGTCCCCTCGATCGGCAGGATCCCCATGCCAGTGCACCCTCCCCGCTCACTCCCCTACCCGCTCGGCGTCTCCCTGGCGGATGCCGGCGCCGATGTCGCGATCTACTCGGTCGCCATCTACTCAGAGACCGCGGATGCCGTCGAGGTCTGCGTCTTCGTCGACGGGGAAGAAAAGCGCACCAGACTCCCCGAGCGCACCGGCCACGTCTTCCACGGGCTCGTCCCCGGCCTCGCCATCGGATCGCAGTACGCGCTGCGCGTCCACGGTGAATGGAACCCGGCCGCCGGACTCCGCCACAATCCGAACAAGCTGCTTCTCGATCCGCATGCGACCGCCGTCACCGGCGACTACAGCTGGGGTCAGGCCGTCTTCGGACACGACATGAACGAGCCGGAGAAGATGGACGAGACGGATGCCGCGGGCTCCACACCGCTCTGCGTCGTCACCGACTCGGACTTCGACTGGCAGGATGACGCGGCGCCACTCACACCACTCGGCCTCACCGTGATCTACGAGACCCACGTGAAGGGCTTCACGCAGCTGCATCCGGACGTTCCGGAAGACATCCGTGGCACCTACGCCGGCCTCGCGCACCCGGCCGCGATCAAGCACTTCACCGACCTCGGCGTCACAGCGGTCGAGCTCATGCCCGTACAGCAGTTCGTGCAGGACAGCCACCTGCTCGAGAACGGCCTTCGCAACTACTGGGGCTACAACAGCCTCGGGTTCTTCGCACCGCACGGCGACTACAGCTCGGCCGGAGACGGCGGCGCGCAGGTGAACGAATTCAAGGCCATGGTCAAGGCGCTTCACGCGGCCGGGCTCGAGGTCATCCTCGATGTCGTCTACAACCACACGGCCGAGGGCAACCACATGGGGCCGACGCTGAGCTTCAAGGGCATCGACAACGCCTCTTACTACCGGCTGGTCGAGGGCGACGAAGCCAGCTACTTCGATACGACCGGTACCGGAAACAGCCTCAACGTGTCGCATCCGGCCGCCCTCGGACTCATCATGGACTCCCTGCGGTACTGGGTCACCGAGATGCACGTCGACGGCTTCCGCTTCGATCTCGCGACCACGCTGACCAGGCAGGGCGGCGACGCCGAATTGCACAGTGCGTTCCTGGTGCTCATCCAGCAGGACCCGATCCTCGCCTCCGTGAAGATGATCGCCGAGCCCTGGGACACCGCCGGCTACCAGGTCGGCGGCTTCCCGGCCGACTGGTCGGAGTGGAACGGCAAGTTCCGCGACGACGTGCGCGACTTCTGGCACGGCACGGAGTCGGTGCTCGGAACCGTGTCGCAGCGAGTGCTCGGCAGCCCGGATGTCTACGAGGGCTCGCGCCGCTCCCCGCTGTCGAGCATCAACTTCGTCACCGCGCACGACGGGTTCACGCTCGCCGATCTCACCTCCTACAACGAGAAGCACAACGAGGCGAACGGCGAAGACAACAACGACGGTGAGAGCGACAACAGGTCCGACAACAACGGTGCGGAGGGGCCGACGGACGACGCGGCCGTGCTCGAGCGCCGCACCCGTCAGCGCCGCAACTTCCTCGGCACGCTGCTGCTCTCGGCCGGCGTTCCGATGATCCTCGGCGGCGACGAGCTCGGCCGCACCCAGCAGGGCAGCAACAACGCCTACTGCCAGGACAACGAGCTCTCGTGGTTCGACTGGGCGAACGTCGACGAGGGTCTCAAGGGTTTCACCACCGAATTGATCACCCTTCGGCGTGAGAATCCGGCGCTGCATCCCTCGTGGTTCCGTCAGGCTCCGGATGAGTCGGAGCCCGACACCGTCGACGTGCTGCGGGCCGACGGCAACCGTTTCGATGACGCCGACTGGGACGACCCCGAGGCTCGCGCGATCACGTACGTACTTGAGCACCACGGCATCGAGCACCACGGTGCCGATGCCTTCGCCCTGATGCTGAACGCCGCCGACAACGGTGTCGAGTTCACCGTGCCCCCGGCCCCGAACGGCGAATGGGAACTGGCGATCTCGAGCGACGACGGCCAGACGGTCGCGGCGCCCGTGACCACCCTCATCGTGAGCGAGCGCTCGTTCACGCTGCTGAGGTCCCGCGCCTAGCACCCTGCCGGCATCTGCACGGGAGCCTAAACTTTCGTCCAATCGGGCCGTCTACAAAATCGATTTGGTGATAGCCTCTTGGGAAGATTCGGGAGTCGGCTCAGAGCCTCGCTTCCGAGCGGTGACCGGCAATGCGGCAGGAGATCGACACAGATGGCGAAGCGCGTCGGCATCTCTGATGTCGCAACCGCGGCCGGGGTCTCCGTCACGACGGTGTCTCACGCTCTCAGCGGCCAGGGCAACCTGAGCGGCAAGACCCGCGAGAAAGTACAGCGGGTGGCCAGGGAGCTCAACTACACGCCGAATCGGGTGGCCAGCGCCCTTCGGCTCCAGCGAACCGGCATCATCGGATTCGTCAGCGACGAGATCGCCACCACCCCCTTCGCCGGCAAGATCGTGCTCGGCGCCCAGGACGAGGCTGCCGCCCGCGGACTCCTTCTCATGCTGGTCAACTCGAACCGCGATGAGGCCGTCGAGTCGCGTCAGATCAGCTCGCTGCTCG
>JANYGT010000173.1 GCA_025362355.1 Lacisediminihabitans sp.
CGCGAGTCGGGGGCCAACAAGGTGATCTTCGCGTCGGCCGCGCCGCCAGTGCGCTTCCCGCACGTATACGGGATCAACATGCCGTCGCGCCACGAGCTCGTCGCCCACGGTCGCAAGATCCCCGAGATCTCGATGGAACTCGGCGCCGACTACCTGATCTACCAGGAGGTCGCCGACATGCAGGCCGCCATCATCGAGGGGTCACACGTCGGCGCGCTCGAGATGAGCTGCTTCACGGGCGACTACGTCACGGGAACGGTCACGCCGGAATACCTGGCCTGGGTCGAGCGCACGCAGCTGAGCTGAGGCGTCACGGCTGACGCGTCACGCCGCGGCATCCGCTTCCGCCGCGGGCGCCCTCCGTCTGCGATCGACTCGTGACACCGACCCGCCACTCCGACCGGCCACTCCGGCCACGACTCCGAAAACGCAGGAGTTTCTCGGATATTCGAGCAAATACGGCCCCTTTTGCTCGAAATCGGGAGAATCTCCTGCGTTTTCAGTACGGAGGGGTCAGGCGTGCGGTGCGCTATCTCCCGAGGCGGGAGTCGTCGGCCGCGGGGCGTCTGAGGCGGGTGCATCAGTGTCCGTGGCGGGTGCATCAGCGGCGGCGGATACGTCGTCTGCGGCCGGCTCACCGTCTTCGCCCGGCTCGTCGTCGTAGGGAAGCGGATCCACGACGGTCTGTTCCACGGTGACGGTGCGGGCTCTGCGCGCAGAGACGCGGTCGAGCACGATCGCGGCGAGAGCCCCGAGGGCCATCCCGGCCGGGATGCCGTAGAGCAGGAAGTATCCGACGGTCGCCGGCAGCCCGACGGTCGTGTCCACCGGGAACGACAGCGTCAGGCCGATTGTCACGAGCCCGCCGATGAGCGCCCCGAGCACGATGAAGACGGGGATCTTCGGCGCCCGGCGGATGCTCGCCTCCGATCGATGGATCGTCGCCGTCGCGTCGGGTCGCGTCTCGAAAGCGAGATCGTCGGGCGAATCGGAGTGCGTCTCGCTCGGCTCGGCGTGCATCTCGCTCGGCTCAGCGTGCGTCTCGCTCGGCTCGGCGTCGGGCGAAGGGGTGCTCATGCCCCTATTCTCCCCCGTCATCGAACTGCCACCTGAGCGGCAGGTGTGCGGCGAGGTCCGCCCGGGATCCGGATGCCGCGATCCGCCCCTCCGCGAGCGCCGTCGCCCACTCGAGACCGCCGGTCGCGATCTCCAGCCAGGTCAGGGCATCCGTCTCCACCACGTTCGGAGGGGTTCCGCGAGTGTGGCCCGGTCCCTCGATGCACTGCACCGCGCCGAAGGGCGGCACCCGCACCTCGACGGAGTTGCCCGGCGCGCCCTCGGCGAGCACCTGCAACAGGTAGCGCACGGCGGTGGCGACGATCTCGCGATCTTCCTGGATCGCGAGCGCACGCAGAACCGACTCGCGCCCGACGTCATCCGCGATCCTGGGTTTCGGCATGCCCCAAGGCTAGTGAGTCGCCCGCTTCAGCGGCGTCGACGGATGCGGATGGGTCCCTTCGCCGTCGACGGATCGACGACCGCACCGCCCTGCGTGATGTCGACCTCCCCTGCCGCGACCAGCCGCCGGGCGGCTCGGCGGGCCGGCTCCATCAGCTCCCGCCAGCCTTCGGGATCGACCGCACGCGCCGCCTCGGACGGGCAGATCGTCGCATCGTGCGCCCTCGCCTGGAGCAGGGAGCGGATGCTGCGCTCGAGTGCGCGATCCGTCTCCGTCACCCCGCGAGCCCGGCAGGCATCCGAGCAGTAGCGCACGTCGTCCCAGTTGTGCTCCCACTTGGCGCGCCACTCGATGCGGCGGCCGCACGCGACGCACGTCTTGTCGTGCGGCTGTTCTTTCGTTTCGCGCTGACGGTGGGCCACGTCATCCAGTGTCCGCCCGTTCCCGACCGGATCAAGGGGTGCGGCCGCCTTCGGTACTCTTGACCGGTGAGAATTCTCGTCCTCGGTTCCGGTGCCCGCGAACATGCGATCGTCACCGCTCTCCTCCGCGAGAAAGCCGGGCACGAGATCATCGCGGCGCCGGGAAACGCGGGCATCGCCGCCGACGTCGAGGTGATCGCCCTCGACCCGGCCAATCCGGCCGTCGTCACGGAGTTCGCGCTCGAGAACGACATCGAACTGGTCGTCATCGGCCCAGAAGCGCCGCTCGTCGCGGGAGTCGCGGACGAACTCCGCCAGCACGGGATCGCCGCCTTCGGCCCGGGAAGGGCCGCCGCAGCGCTCGAGGGCAGCAAGACCTTCGCGAAGCGGATCATGGAGGAGGCCGGCGTGCCGACCGGGCGCGCGGAGAGGGCGGGTTCCCTCGCGGAGGCGATCGCCGCGATCGACGAGTACGGAGCGCCCTACGTCGTCAAGGCCGACGGTCTCGCCGCGGGAAAGGGTGTGCTCGTCACCTCGGATCGCGATGCCGCGATCGCCCACGCCGAATTCTGGCTCGGCCAGGGCAGCGTGCTGGTCGAGGAGTTCCTCGCCGGCCAGGAGGTGTCGCTGTTCCTTCTGAGCGACGGACACACCGTGCTCCCGCTGTCACCCGCGCAGGATTACAAGCGCCTCGGCGACGACGACGACGGCCCGAACACCGGAGGGATGGGTGCGTATTCGCCGCTGCCCTGGCTGCCCGAGGGTTTCGTCGACGAGGTCATCGAGACGATCGCGCTCCCGACGATCCGCCAACTCGCCAGCGAGCAGACCCCGTTCATCGGTCTGCTCTACTGCGGCCTCATCCTCACCGAATCCGGAACGCGGGTGATCGAATTCAACGCACGGTTCGGCGACCCGGAGACGCAGGTCGTGCTCCCCCGACTGATCACGCCGCTCAGCACGCTGCTCTTCGCCGCGGCGAGCGGCGGGCTCGGCGGCCTTCCGCGCCCGGAATTCTCGGATGACGTGGCCGTGACGGTCGTGCTGGCCAGCGAGGGCTATCCTGAATCGCCGATCACCGGGCGGGTCATCACCGGCGTCGATACGGCCCTCGTCATCCACGGCGTCAGCGTCGACCACGCGGCGACGGCCGTGTCGAAGGGACGACTCGTCGCAACCGGCGGCCGCGTGCTCAGCGTCGTCGCGACCGGAAGCGATTTCGGCGAGGCCCGCTCCCGCGCCTACCGAGCCCTCGAGGCGATCGACCTCGAGGGCGGCCAGTACCGCACCGACATCGCGCTGAGGGTCGCAGAATGACCGAACTCCCCGGCTGGACCCACGCCTACTCGGGCAAGGTGCGCGACCTCTACATCGAAGACGGAGTCGCCGACCTCGCGGTCGCGAAGCGCGTGCTGATGGTGGCGAGCGACCGTGTGAGTGCGTTCGACTTCGTGCTGTCGCCGGGCATCCCGGGCAAGGGGGAACTGCTGACGACGCTCAGTCTCTGGTGGTTCGACCGGCTCACCGGGGTGCCGAATCAACTTGTGGCGGATCATCGGATCTCGACAGGCTCGAATACCGCGGGCGGCTCGATCACCGAGCTCATTCCGGATGCCGTGGCCGGGCGGGCGATGCTGGCTCGAACGCTCGACATGTTCCCGATCGAGTGCGTCGTGCGCGGCTACCTCTCCGGTTCGGGCTGGCTCGAGTACCAGAAGTCGCAGAGCGTTTGCGGGATCGAGCTTCCGCCGGGCCTCGGCAACGGCGACCGACTACCCGAGCCGATCTACACGCCGGCCTGGAAGGCCCCGCTCGGGGAGCACGACGAGAACATCTTCTTCGAGCGCACAGTCGAGCTCGTCGGAGCGGATGTCGCGGAGACGCTGCGCTCGCTCAGTCTCGAGATCTTCCGCCGGGCATCCACCATCGCCGAAAGCCGCGGGATCATCCTCGCCGACACCAAGTTCGAGTTCGGCGCGAACCGCTCGACCGGGGTCATCACCCTCGCCGACGAGGTGCTGACGAGCGACAGCTCACGGTATTGGGACGCGGCCAGCTACGCCGCGGGTGGCGCCGACCGGCTGGCAAGCTTCGACAAGCAGATCGTGCGCAACTGGCTCGGCGCCCACTGGGATCCGTCGTCTGGTTCTGCGCCGCCAGAGCTGCCGCCGGAGATCGTCGAGCAGACCGCGCTGCGCTATCGGGAGTTGATCGAGAGGCTGACCGGCGGATGATCGTCAGCCCCGTCGACTGGGACGATCCGGATGCCCTCGCCCTCCGCTCCGCCCAGCGCGTCGAAATCGAGGAGCGGTACGGCACCCCCGACTCCGAGCCCGGCCCCGCCCCGACGGCCCACGACATCATCGTGTTCTTCACACCGTCCAAGATCCTGAGGGATGGCCAGACCCACCATCCCGCGGTGCTCGCCCAGTCCACCCATCGCGCGCAGAGCATCCAGTTACGGGTCGCCGATGCGATCACCTCGTTCGCCGGCTCGATGCGCTTCGTCTACGTTCACGTGGCCGTCTTCGCCCTCTGGATGGTCTTCTTCGAGAAGAGCCCGTGGCCGACCCTCACCCTCGTGGTCTCGCTCGAGGCGATCTTCCTCTCCACCTTCGTGATGATCGGCCAGAATCGCCAGGCCGCATTCCAGCAGGTCAAGGCCGACCACGACTTCTCCTCCACGGAGAAGGAGCTCGACGACAACACGGTGCTCACGAAGCAGATCGCTGAGCTGACCACCCGCATCGAACAGTTGACCAACGAGATCCACCAGGAAGTCGTCATCAATAAGAAGAGCTAGCCGCCTCCCTCCCAGCCCGCGAGGGGCCCCTTCCGCCCTCCGAAAACGCAGGAGATACTGCGTTTTTCGAGCAAAAGGGGCACGTTTCGCTTCCCAGGGCGAGAATCCCCTGCGTTTTCGGTGGGGAACGGCGGGGTGGGGCGGGGTGGGGATGCCGCGCGGTGTGGGTGCGCGGGTGCGTCGCTCGTCGCGGAATAGTTTACGCGTCAACTAAGTTGAAACGACTATGACCAGTGCACGCACGCCGAACCAGGATCTCCTCGCCGCCGACACGTCCATGGGGGCCGTCACGCTGCTCGTCGCCGACCTCGACGCGATGACCGCGTACTACCGCGACGCGATCGCCCTCAGCGTGCTCGCCCAGACGGAAGACTCGACGACTCTCGGGCGCGGAACGACCGCGGTCATCATCCTCAAGCACGCCCCGGAGCTCGTGCACGCGAGCCCGCGCGACGCCGGGCTCTTCCACACCGCCATCCTGTTCGAGAGCCAGGAAGCGCTGGCGGCGGCCGTCTATTCGGTCGCGACGAAGCATCCGAACACCTTCACCGGAAGCTCCGATCACCTCGTCAGCCAGGCCTTCTACTTCACCGATCCAGAGGGCAACGGCGTCGAGCTCTACTGGGATCGCGACCGCAGCAGCTGGGGGTGGGCGCACGGCCAGATCGAGATGGGAACGATCTTCCTCGACCCGAATGCGTTCCTGCAGGAGCACCTCACGCCGGATGCCGTCGAGCAGCCCGCGATCGGCGGCGCGATCGTCGGCCACGTTCACCTCGCCGTCGGAGACGTGGATGCCGCCCGAGAGTTCTACGTGAACCGTCTCGGTTTCGAGACCACCATCGAACTGCCCGGCCAGGCTCTGTTCGTCAGTGCGGGCGGGTACCACCACCACATGGCGATGAACGTCTGGAACAGCCGCGGCGCCGGTCGTCGCGGCCGAACGCTCGGGCTCGGCCGGGTGGACATCCTGGTTCCGGGTGCCGACGACGTCGGCGCACTCGGCGAGCGGATGTCGCACTTCGGCATCGAGACCCGAGACGACGGCAAGACCGTCAGCTTCGACGACCCCTGGGGCAACCTCATCCGAGTGGCCACCCCGGCCTAATCCGCCGCGGCCGAGAAGCGGTGACCGCCAGTGTTCGATGCCCACGACTTCGCGGGAGCGACTCCGCACGGCTGATGTAATTCGCACTCAGATAGGCGGCGCCTATCTGAGTGTGAATTTCATCAGCCAAGAGAGGGAGGGCGCGAGGCGTCGTCGATCATAATTTCGCCACCCGCTAGGACGAACTTGCCACCCCAGCGCGACAGAGACCCAGCGCGACAGAGACCCCGCGCGACAGAGTCCCCGCGCCCCCGACTACTTCCCGGAGCGCTGCTTCTCGAATTGCCTGTCGCGCCCGGCCTGGGGGAAGTCGACGCCCGGCTCCGGAACGATCGGGTCGTTCCACTGCTTGACGACCGCCCAGGCGACCGCGGCGGCCGGCACCGAGATGAGCGTTCCGAAGATGCCGCCGAGGATGGTGCCGGCGGTGAGGGCGAGCAGCACGACGAGTCCGTGCAGCTTCACCGATCGACCCATCACGAACGGCGACAGGAAGTTGCCCTCGATCTGCTGCACCGCGACCACGACGATCACGACGACGATCGCCGCGGTCAGGCCGTTGGTCACGAGGGTGACGAGGGCGGCGATGATGCCCGTGGCGGTGGCACCGACCAGGGGGATGAATGCGCCGATGAAGACGAGGATCGCGAGCGGGATGGCGAGCGGAACGCGAAGGATGAGCATCGCCACCCCGATGAACACCGCGTCGACGAGAGCGATGATCGCGGTGCCGCGAACGTAACCACCGAGGGAGTTCACGGCGCTGTCGCCGGCCCGGTGCAGTTTCGCATGCCCGACCGCCGAGAACGGCTTGGTGAGGAACGCCCAGATCATCGGGCCGTCCTTCATGAAGAAGAAGAGCACGATGACGGTGAGCACCGTTCCGGTGACGAATTCGGCGGCCGTGGAGACGCCGGCGAGCGCGCCGGATCCGAACTGGGCGCTCGTGACGAAGTCGACGAGGGTCTTCTGCACGCTCGCGATCTGTTTCGCGTCGATGTTGAACGGGCCGTGCTGAATGAAGTCCGCGACGGTATTCACCCCTGAGGCGACCGACTTCTGCAGCGTCGCGAATTGCGACTGCACCTGGAAGACCGCGATCGTGATGACGCCCCCGAACACGATGACGCCGGCGAGAAGCGAGATGAGTGCCGCGATCACGCGCGGCATGTACTTCTCGAGCACCCTGACGAGCGGACGGAACGCGGATGCCACGATCAGCGCGAGCATCACCGGGATCACCACGAGCTGCAGCTGTAGCCCGGCGTAGACGACCAGGATCACTACGAAGAGCACTATCAGTGCCTGTGCGCAGCGGGTCGCGAGGCGTCCGAGCGTGTCAGTCCAGAGCGCTGCCGGAGCACGGGTCACGGCGGCGGTTGCGGCGGCGGTTTCTCGGACTGGTTTCCTGAACATGCGGTCGACACTACTGATAGGCACGCCGAAAAGCAGGGGCTTGCGTGCGCGCGGCGCACGGTTAGGGGCCGACTGGAGACGCTGGCTAGACTGGGGACATCCCCCCTCTCCCGAATTCGTTGGAGTCATCGGTGCCCGTAATCGTCGTCGAAGTCATGCCGAAGGCCGAGCTTCTCGACCCCCAGGGCAAGGCTGTCGCAGGAGCCCTCACCCGCCTCGGGAAGACCGGCTATTCGAGCGTTCGCATCGGCAAACGCTTCGAGGTGACCGTCGACGGACCGGTCACGGATGCCGTGCTCGCCGAGGTCACGGAGCTCGCGGCCGACATGTTCTCGAACTCGGTCATCGAAGACGTCGTCTCGATCAGCGTAGAAGACGCTGCGGCGTCATGACCCGCATCGGCGTCATCACCTTCCCGGGTTCGCTCGACGATCGAGACGCGCAGCGGGCCATCCGTCTGGTCGGCGCCGAGGCGGTACCGCTCTGGCATGGCGACCACGACCTCCTCGGGGTCGATGCCATCGTGCTTCCCGGCGGCTTCAGCTACGGCGACTATCTCCGCGCCGGCGCCATCGCCAGCCACGCCCCGATCATGGCCGAGGTCATCGATGCGGCGGCGAAGGGCGTTCCGGTGCTCGGCATCTGCAACGGGTTCCAGATGCTGGCGGAGGCTCGCCTCGTACCCGGCGCCCACACGCGGAATGCCCACCAGCAGTTCATCCGCCGCGACCAGCGGCTTCGTGTCGAGAACGCGACAACCGCCTGGACGAACCAGTTCGAGACCGGCGAGGAGATCGTCATCCCGCTGAAGAACGCCGACGGACGGTTCATCGCCGATGCCGCGACGATCAGTCGGATCGAGGGCAACGGGCAGGTCGTCTTCCGTTATGTCGGGGTCAATCCGAACGGGTCGCTCAATGACATCGCGGGGGTCTCGAACGAGCGCGGCAACGTCGTCGGGCTGATGCCGCATCCGGAGCACGCCACCGAGGAGGGCTTCGGGCCCGACACCGCGCTCGCGATGAGCAGCGGGACCGACGGGCTGAGATTCTTCACGAGCGCGCTCCAGTCACTGCTCAGCGCGTAGGCATATTGCAGGGCGCGCCGACCGGATCCTCAACCCCGCGGTAGACCCGTCGTTCCAGTCCTCCTAATGACCGACACTCGGAGGGGGGATGTCGGCACGCTCCCAATGACCGTAGGTTTGACCCATTCGACGCTACGGGGGTGGCAATGTTCAAGCTCGACTCATTTCGGCGGGTGGCCACAGGTTTCGCCGCACGCCAGCTCGCCCGGGTCGAAAACGAGGCCGCAATGGCTCTCTACTCGCTCGGATCGGACTGGAAGGTCTTCCGCGCCAGCTACCGTCGCAACCCCCTCGGTGCCGACTTCGTGGTCGTCGGGCCGGCCGGTGTCTTCGCGATCACCACGAACATCCGCCCGCGCTCGCGCCTGCTCGTCGGCGAAGAGCTGCTCCTCGTCAACGGATTCGCGACCGATCATGTCGATGAGGCGCGGAACGCGGCGCTCGTCGTCGCCTCCGGCCTCATGCGTGTCGGCGGCGAAGTGGTCTCGGTCATCCCGGTCATCGCCGTCTCCGATCCCGCATCGATCGAGTTCGTCGGCGAGGACGCCAGGCGAGTGATCGTGCTGCCCACCGACATCCTCGCCCGCTGGCTCGTCGAGACCGCCCGCACCAACTCGGAAGCGGCGATCGACTTCTACTCGCTCGTCGTCGACGAGATGGTCACCGCGGCCTGATCACTACGACAGCGGTCGCGAATCCGACGGACCGTTCGACGTGCCGTCGACGATCGGCACAGAACTCGTGAACTGGCTCGCGCGCTCCTCCGCCTCCGGTGTGCCGGTGAACAGCCCTCCGGTGTCGGCTGGCGGTTCGGACTTCTGCTTCGGATGCTGCTGCTCCGGAACCATCTGCACGCGGGTTCTCGGGATGCCGGCCGGATCTTCCGTGTGAAGCCACTCGACGAGCTGTTCGCGCACGAGACACCGCAGGTCGAACAGTGTCGGCGCGTCGACCGCGGAGACCAGCACCCTGATGTGAACGAAGCCGCCGACGGCATCCGTCACCTGCAGCACCGATGCACGCCTGTCCCAGAGATGCGTCGCGTCGAGGATGACCGCCAGCTGTTCGCGCATCAGCGACGGGCTCACGCGCCAGTCGAGATCGAGGTCGACCGAGCCGAGCAGTTCGCTCGAGTGCCTTGTCCAGTTCTCGAACGGAGTCGTCGTGAAGTAGGTCGAGGGAAGCACGAGTCGGCGATCGTCCCAGATGTGCACGACGACGTAGGTGAGGGTGATCTCCTCGATGCGTCCCCATTCCTTCTGCACGACCACGACGTCATCCACCCGTAGGGCGTCGTTGAAGGCGAGCTGGATGCCGGCGAACACATTGCCGAGTGTCGACTGGGCGGCGAGACCCGCGATGACGCTCACGACGCCGGCGGAGGCGAGCACGCTCGCGCCGACCGCCTGCACACCGGGGAAGGTCAGCAGTACGGAGGCGATTCCCACGGTGACGATGACCACGGTCGACAGCCGTCGCACGATGATGAGTTGCGTCTGCAGGCGACGCCGCACCCGGTTGTCGGGCACGTCGATGCGGTAGCGACCCATCGCCATGCCGAGCGCGAAGTTGACGAGGGATGCGACGAACCAGGTCGCGACCACGATGATCGCGATGAGGAAGGCGTGGTCGATCCGCGCGCGGAGCGACGCGACAGGCAACGTCAGAGCGACAGCCACCCAGATCGCGGCGACGAAGACGAGGATGCGATACGGATGCCGCGCCCGGCTGGTCAGCACCCGCCCCCAGTCCCGATTACGGGACGCCAACCTCACGATGAGTGCTGTCAGGGTGATGACGATGATCGCCGCCACGATAGCGATGATGACGGCGACCCCGAGGCCAGCCCAGGAGATCCATACGAACATCGGTTTCCTTCGTTTGGCCCGTCAGTCGATCCGCGGGCCCGCAGTCGAGGATCTCACCACGAGCTCGCCACTGAGCGTGACGCGCTGGAGCCGCCTGCGCGGGTCGGTGATGAGCTCGAGCAACAGCTCGGCGGCGACCCGGCCGGAATCGACGAACGGCTGGCGGATGGTCGTGAGACCGAGCGCCTCGGCGATCGGCCCGTCGTCGAATCCGGCCACCGCGAGACCGGTCGGGGCGCCCAGCCCGGACTCGCGCAGCCCGGCCAACACCCCGGCGGCGAGGAGGTCGTGATTCGCGAAGACCGCCGTGATCCCCGATCCACTCGCGAGCACCCGGTCGACGGCCGAGCGCCCGGAGGCGAGACTGCCGTCGGCCACCTCGAACTGCACCACGGCGTCTTCATGCCCGGATTCGGAGAGCGCGCGGCGGAGGCCGGTCATCCGCAGCATTCCGGCCGAGATGTACTCGAACGACTTCTGGGTCTCGTGCACGAAGGCGACCCGCGTGTGACCGAGCTCGGCGAGGTGTCGGCCGATCAGGTACCCGCCGCGATCGTCGTCGAGCACCACGCTCGCGAACTCGTGTTCGTGGGTGTCGACGAGCACGACGGGCGGCCCCCAGTCGACGAGCCTTCTGATGCCCTCCTCCGACAGCGGAAGCCCCATGATGATGATCCCGTCGACGCTTCCCCGCACCGGGAGCGCGTCGAGCAGCGGAGAGGTGGATGCCGCGGCCGACTCGAGATCGTTGATGACGACGTCGAGGCCCTCACTTCGCATCGCCCGCAGCACGCCCCCGACGCGCAGGCTGTAGGAGGGGTAGCTCGTGAATGGCGCGATGACCGCGATGCGTCCGTGCCTCGTGCGACCGCGTTTCGATGGGGTGTCGCCGGGCTGGTAGCCGAGTTCCCCGACCATCTGGATGACCTTCCGGCGGGTCTTCTCGCTCACCCGGTGTGGATGGTTGATGGCGAGGGAGACGGTGGAGATGCTCACTCCGGCGCGCTCGGCCACGGTGTAGATCGTGACCGGAACCTGCGACGTCGCCATGCCCGCCAGTTTAAGGGAATCGAGACGGGCTACGATCGATCGAACTTGTTGCGAAGCGGTTCGAGCCATCCGGGGGGGAACGCATGCCGATCGATCCGGCCCTCGTCGCGTTCGACCGCCGCGTCGGAAAGGCACCCCGAATGGCGCGGGGAGCGGTGGAGCGTCGGCAGAATGCCCTCGCTTTCGACCAAAGGATCTTCGAGACGCTCGCGTTTTCGGGGCCACTCGTCGCGACCGCGGAGCACACGATCGACGTTCCCGGCTTCGTTCCGGTGCGGTTTCGCATCTACTACCCCGGCACCGCAGTTCCGACAGCACCGGTGCCGGCGTTCCTCTCCTTCTTCGGCGGCGGATTCCAGATCGGCGGCATCGATTACCCGACCTATGACGCGTCGTATCGGCACCGCGCCGCCGACTCGGGGGTCGCGATCGTCGCCGTCGACTATGCACTCGCGCCGGAACAGCGGTATCCGACGCAGGTCGAGCAGGGCTACGCGGTGCTTCAGTGGATCGTGCGGAACGCGGCATCCGTCTCCCTCGATGGGGCTCGGCTCGGCATCGGCGGACTCTCCTCCGGCGGCAACATCGCCGCCGCCGTCACGCTGCTCAATCGGGACCGCGCCGCCCACCCGCTGCGTATCCAGGTGCTCGAGGTGCCGTCGACCGACCTGACGATGCGGTCCCTCGACCTCTCGACCGCCCGCGCCCTGAAGGTGCCGGGCTTCCTGCTGAGGTATTTCCTCGGAACACTCGCGCGGGACTACCTTCCGCGATGTTCGAGCGCGCGGGAGGCGTCGCCTCTGCTCGCCGCGTCCCTCGCCGCGCTCCCGCCGACACGCATCCTGACGGCGGAGCTCGATCCGCTGCGAGGGGATGGCGAGAAGTTCGCGGCGGCGCTCCGAGCGGCCGGCGTCGACGCCAGTTGCGTTCGGTACCTCGGGCTGACGCACGGGAGTTCGCTCAACATCCCGGTGAGCGGGTCGACGCGACGCTGGCACGCCGATGTCGTCGCCGCGCTCCGCAGCCTCCGCGTCTGACGGCGTGCGAACTGACTGGTGGGGGGCGCTGTCGCTTGCCATCGGGTGCGCCTCATGACAAACTCTTTTATCGAAGCCCTTCGATGCTGACGCTTCCGGACGGGGAATGAATGCCAGGCGGCGCACACCTCGACCCGGAGATCACGCGCTGGATGACCAGGGCGCGAGAACTCGGGGCCACGATGCCCGACCTCGGATCGTCCGACATCCTCGCCTGGCGCCGCGCGGAACGTGAACTGTCGGATGCCGTCGCCGTCGAATTCGTCGCCGAACCGACCGCGGGCTGCCGCGTCGACGATGTCGTCGCCGGGTCGGTCCGGATGCGCCGGTACCGGCCGTTCTCCGTCGACGATCGGCTGCCGACACAGCTCTTCCTGCACGGCGGGGGCTTCGCATTCGGCAGTGCCGACGAGGTGGTCAACGACCGCATCATCCGCCAGCGCGCCATCGACACCGGAGTGCAGTTCTTCTCGCTCGACTACCGCCTCGCCCCCGAGCACCGCTTTCCCGCGGCGCTCGATGATGCCGTTGTGGCGTTCGGCTGGCTCCTCGATCACGCGGACGAGCTGGGCATCGACATCGACCGGGTCGGGGTCGGAGGGGTCTCGGCCGGCGGAGGAATCGCCGCCGGGCTCACGCTGCGACTTCGAGATCTCGCGCTGCCGGGGCCACGACACCAGTTGCTCGAGGTGCCGGCGGTGACGATGACGCCGTCGGGCTCGTCGCTCGACCTGTACGCGAGGGGCTTCGGCCTCGAGGACCTCGATCTACTCAGGGAGCTTTACCTCGGCGACGGCGCAAGCGACGGCGCGGTCAGCGAGCTCTACGCCTCGCCCGTCGACCATCCCGATCTCTCGGGACTCCCGCGCACCCTCGTCATGACGGCGCAGTTCGATCCTCTGCGGGATGCCGGCGAGCTGTTCGCGTCCCGCCTTGCCGCCGCCGGCACCGATGCGGCCGCCGTGCGAGGGATCGGGCAGGTTCACGGTTCGTCGGCGTTGACCGCGCGGGTGGCCGGCGCACGCCGCTGGCAGGTCGTCGCCGCGAACGAACTCCGCTCGCGGCTGGCGGCGGTGCCGTCCCCGCAGGTGCCACTCGATGCCGTGCCGCTCTCCGCTCGGGTCGTGTCGTAGCACCATGCCACTCGACCCCGTCATCGCCGCGCTCTACCGGAAGGCCGCGCGCGCTTCACTACGCCGCCCCACCACGGATCCGGTCATCCGCCGTGCGGAGGCGAAAGCCGTCGAGAGCGCGCTCTTCGCCGAACACGGCGAGCCCGCGCCCGACGTCGCCACCTCCGAGTACATCGTCGGTGTCGCGGATCACCCCGATGTGCGACTGCGCTTCTACCGACCGCCGAAACCCGGGCCGCATCCCGCTTCGCTCACATTCTTCGGCGGTGCCTTCCGGCAGGGCGGGCTCGACTATGCGAGCACCGATGCAGCCAACCGCTGGCGCACCCTTCGCGCTGATGTGGTGACGATCGCCGTCGACTACGCCCTCGCCCCCGAGCACAAATACCCCGCGGCCGTCGAGCAGGGCCACGCCGCGCTCGACTGGCTGTTCACCCACGGGGAGTCCCTCGGCATCGACACCGACCGGATGGCGATCGGCGGTCAGTCGTCCGGCGGCAATATCGCGGCGGCCGTCGCACTGATGAATCGCGACCGGTCGAATCATCCACTCGCGCTGACGATGCTCGAGGTTCCATCGCTCGACCTGACACGGCGGTCGATCGACCTGACGCCGGCGAGGCAGCTTCACATCCCCGGCTTCCTGCTGAAGCGCGGGCTGGTCTCGGTGTTGAAGGACTACTTCGACGATTACCGTGCGCAGGCTCTCGAACCGTATGCCTCGCCCCTGCGGGCGCCCAGCCTCGCCGGGCTGCCCCCGACCTACATCCTCACCGCGGAATACGACGTACTGCGGGGCGACGGAGCCGCCTACGCGCACGCCCTCCGCCTCGCCGGCGTCGAGGCGAGCGCGACCGTCTACATCGGCCAGACCCATGAGAGCGCCGCCTTCACGAGGAGCATCCCGGCCGCCCGGCGATGGAACGCCGACGTCGTCGACATCTTGAAGACCCTGCACGACAAGCCCACACAACGAAAGGCACTAGACGACGATGTCCCAGCCCAATCCCGTAAGCAGTGAAGCCGAGGCCGTAGCTCTGGCCGAAGGTCGCGCCCGGATCCGGGATGTCGCCGGCGCCCCGCAGTCGCGCTGGTTCATCCCCACGTTCCTCATCTCCTATTTCGCGCTCAACCTCGCCGTGCTCACCTCGGCCGGCATCACGATCCCGCTCAGGATCGCCTCGCTCGACCCGTCGGGCAAGGCATCGGTCCTCGCCCTGACCGCCGGCATCGGCGGGGTGGTCGTGCTGATCGCGACCCCGCTGTTCGGGCGACTGAGCGACCGCTCGATGTCGCCGCGCGGCATCCGTCGTCCGTTCATCTTCTGGGGTGCCATCGCCGGATCCGTCGGCCTCATGGTCATCGCCTTAGCTCCGAGCGTTCCGCTGCTCATCGTCGGCTGGTGCATCGCCCAGGCCGGCTTCGCCGCCACGAACTCCGCCGTCCACGCGCTGCTCGCCGACCAGATCCCGACCAGGATCCGTGCTCGCGTGGCGGCCGCCTGGGGGCTCGCGGCAAGCCTCGCCCCGGTGATCGGCGGCTTCCTGATCGGGGCGCTCCCGGCGAACCCGGTGCTCTGGTTCGGAGTGCCGGTCGTCATCGCGATCCTGCTGAACCTCACCCTCGTCATCGTGCTCAGGGACATCGTGAGAACCGAGCGGCCGGAGCCCCTCGACCTGCGCACCATCGTCTCGAGCTACTGGCTGAGCCCCCGCAAGCATCCGGACTTCGCCTGGGCCTGGTTCTGCCGCCTCTTCGTGACCATGTCGATCGTCTCCGTATCCACGTTCATGCTCTTCTTCGTGACCGACGAACTCGGTGTTCCGGCGAACAAGGCCGCGACGACCGTCGGTTCGGTGCTCGGCATCTACTTCGTCGCAGGCATCGTGACGACCATCCTCTTCGCCTGGATCTCGGACCGCACGGGCCGCCGAAAGGTCATCGTCTGCGTCTCGTCGCTGCTCACCGCGGTCGGACTCCTCGTCGCGGTGACCTCAAACGACACGACTACCTTTCTCATCGGAATCGCGGTCGCCGGAATGGGCCAGGGCGCCTACATCTCGGTGGATGTCGCGCTCATGACCGAGGTTCTGCCCTCGCGGAAGAACGCCGGCAAAGACCTCGGTGTGGTGGCGCTCGCCTACCTGCTGCCGCAGCTGATCGTGCCGCTCATCTCGGTGCCGATCCTCGCCATCGGCGGCGGCGCATCCAATTACCGGGCGCTGTTCGCCGCGGCTGTGGTGATGGCGATCCTCGGCGGGCTGTCCGTGCTGCCGATCAAGAAGGTGCGGTAGGGGGCTCGGCCGCGGCCGGTTCTCGGGTAGATCAGGCGTCGAGAATCCACTTTTTCGCTCTGGAAGCGCCGGAATCGGCGAAAAGTGGCTTTTCGACCCCGTGTGGACAGGTCAAACGGGACCATCGTCGGATGCGTCACGATCGGCGGATGACTCCCTCCCTCGACGACACGGTTCGGCGCTGCCTCGACTTCCTGCCGTATCTGCGCCACGGCCACCATTTCAGCCACGTCACGGCCGCACGGCTCTGGGGGTGTCCGCTCCGTACGGTGCACGGCGAACCGATCCACGTGACATCCACGCCCCCGGGACGTCCGCCACGGCGCCGGGACGTTGTCGGCCACCATACGGCGGGCGGCGGCGGCGTGGTGCGCCTCGGCCTCCCGGTGACGGATGCCGTGAGTACGTGGGTCGCGCTGACCGGCCTCCTCCCGGTGGAGGAGCTGGTGGTGGCGGCCAACCATCTCGTGCTCGATCCATATCAGCTGGATCCCCGCGACATCCGTCCGCATGTGACGATGGCCGAGCTCGAGCGCGCGCTCGACGGCTATTCGGGGAGGGGTGCGGTGGCTGCGGCATCCGCTCTGCTGCTCGTGCGGCAGGGAGCCGAATCGCGGATGGAGACGCTGCTGCGGCTGCTCATCCACCGGGCCGGGCTACCGGAACCTCGCGTCAACATCGATGTCACGGATACCGATGGCCGCTGGCTCGGGCGCGGCGACCTCGAGTATCCGCAGTGGATGACCGTGGTGGAGTACGACGGCGACCTCCATCGCACCGACGCCGCCCAGTACGAGCGCGACATCACCCGGATCGACAGCTTCATCGAGGCCGGATGGCGCGTGGTGCGGGTGCGGAAGCACGGGATCTTCGTCGACCCGGCCGGCACGGTCGCGCGGATCACCCGGGCGCTGGCGCGGGGCGGGTGGAGGGG
>JANYGT010000193.1 GCA_025362355.1 Lacisediminihabitans sp.
TGTCCATGCTCGTCTTCGCGGCTTCGGGGAAGTGGCGCGCCACGTAGATGCGGCCGACGGCCTCCCCCATCGCGCCTTCGACGAGGGAGACACCCCGCTTCCACCGTGCGCGCAGTTCCGGGGTGCCGCTGAGGGTGCGGCCGTAGAAGTCGAAGTTCGCCTCGACGAAGTCGTCGGAGAGGTACGACGCCGACGACCGGATGACCTGCCAGCGCAGCCAGTCGACCCACGCCTCGAGATTGCCGGCCGTCAACGCCGCCGCGATGCCGTCGAGGAACGACGGCTGCCGAAGGACGAGCTCATCGAACGCGCCCTCCGGTACGTCGATGGCGTCGAGCCAGCGGTTGAGGTCCGGGCCGTCGCTCGCCTCGGATGCCGTCGTCACGACCTGCTTCCAGGTGGTCAGGTTGTAGGTCTTCTCGCTGTCACGCGTTTCGACGTTGTCCCAGTGCGAGGCGGCGATGGTCGTCTCGAGCTGCATGACGCGTGCGGCGCGGGTCGCGGCATCCGTCACTCCGGCGAGGCCGAACATCTTCTCGAGGTAGGCCACATAGGCGGTGCGGATGTCGGCCGACTTCTCTTCCCGGTAGTAGCTCTCGTCGGGAAGTCCGAGGCCGCCCTGTTCGAAGAGGGCGATGTAGCGCTCCGGATTGCCGGGGTCGTTGTCGATGTAGAGCTGGAAGAAGCCGCTGACGCCGGCGCGTTCGAGGCGTCCGAGAGTGGAGAGGAACGAGGGGATGTCGCTGACCGTGTCCACGTCTTTCAGTGCGGGTTTGAGCGGTTCGGCGCCGAGTTCGTTGATGCGTGCTTCGTCCATGAAGCTCGCGAAGAGGTCGCCGAATTTGCGTTCCTCGGTGCCGGTATCGGCCGTGCGTGCTTCATCGATGATGTCGCGGACGGCCCGTTCGGCCTCTTCGGCGAGGAGGTAGAAGGAGCCGTACCGTGCCTTGTCGGACGGGATCTCGGTGCGGTCGATCCAGTTGCCGTTGACGTGGCGGAAGAGGTCGTCTTGCGGTCGTACTTTTTCGTCGAGTTCTGTGGTGTCGATGCCCGAGGTCAACGAACCGGGTGCGGAGGCTTCGGGTGCCGTTTCGGGTGCTGTGGATGCCGCTTTGGCTGCGGTGTCGGGTGCCGATTCGGATGCTGTGGAGTTGTCGCCGTTCATGGTTGCCAGCCTAACCTTCGGGGGTTAACGCGCGGAGTCGTTCAACAGCTCGAGACCGGGGTGTGCGCTGAGAATCTGCCCGGTGAAGATCTCGCCCGCTCGGCGTTCGGCTTCCGCTCTCGTGAGCGATCCGGTGAGGTGGGTGAGGGCGAGCCTTTGGACGCCGGCGTCGGTGGCGATGCGCGCGGCATCTTCGGGGGTGCAGTGCACGGCGCTCTCTGTCGGATGCCGGTCGTATCCGACTTCGCAGAGCAGGGCATCCGCTCCGGTGGCGAGTTCGACGAGGGACGTGCACGGTGAGGTGTCGCCGGAGTAGGCGACCGAGTTGCCGCCGGCTTCGGCTCGCAGGGCGAAGGCGGGCATGCCGTGGTTCACCGGTCCCCACGAGAGGTCGATGCTGCCGATCGACGTTTCGCCCCAGCCCTGCATTTCCGTGATGTCGAACACCTCGGGTAGCACGGTTTTCGCGCGCGGGCCGAGGAATGCGATGAGTCGTTCGGCGAGTGCCGGTGGTGAGATGAGCGGGATTCTTCGCGCTGTCGCCAATTCGGAGAACCGCAGTGCGTAGTACGCCGTGAGCAGGTCGGCGGTGTGGTCGGCGTGGGCGTGGGAGATCCAGATCGCGTCGAGGTCGGCGATGGAGGTGTGGCGTTGCAGTTCGGCGAGCGTGCCGGTGCCTGCATCCACCCAGATCGTCGTGTCTTCGTGGTGCAGCAGGTAGCCGGAGCACGGATTGTCGGGACGCGGATACGGGGTCGAGCTGCCGAGGACGGTGAGGTGAAGGGCGGCGTCCATGTGGCAATTCTCTCCCGTGGCGGGGCGGTCTCGGTGGTCGTGATCTCGGTGGTGGTGATCTCGGTGGTCTCGCGCCGCCCCGGTGATCTCGCCCCGCCCGGGTGATCTCGCCCCGCCACGGTTACCTCGCCCCGCCACAGTGATCGAGCTTGTCTCGATGATCGAGCTAGTCGAGATCCGGTTCTGCCCTTTCCGGGAAGGGGGTGTGTCTCGTCGAAAAGCCAAAAGCAGCCTCGAAAATCGAAAAAGCGGGTGAAAAGTGGCTTCTCGAGGCTGGCGAGCGCCGGCGCCGGTGCTGGTGCTGGTGCTGGTGCGAGCGTTGGTGCTGGTGACCGTGCCGGAGGCGGTGCTCGAGTTTGTCGAAATCTGCTGGTCGCGCCTCGCTCCAGTGGTCGAGTTTGTCGAGATCCGGTGATTGCGCGTCGTGCCGGTGATTGAGCGTGTCGATATCTCGACGAGCTCGATCACCGAAATACCGTTACGCGGCGGCATCGAGCATCACTTTTCCGCCGCGGCGCGGAGTTCTCCCCGGATCGACCCATGGCGGTGGAATGAAATAGGGCACCCCATGCTGGAAGACGATCTCCCACCCGCCGTCGTGGATGCGGTGGTGGTGGAAACCGCACAAAAGTATCCCGTTGTCGAAGTCAGTATTTTCAAAATCGGACCACCAGATGATGTGGTGCGCCTCCGTATACGACGGTGGGGCGGTGCATCCGCCGAACGCACACCCACCATCCCTCTCCCCGAACGCCAACTTCTGGGCGGTCGAGAACAGGCGGCGCGTTATTCCGAAGTCGAG
>JANYGT010000194.1 GCA_025362355.1 Lacisediminihabitans sp.
GCCCCGCAAATCGCCGCGGAGCGCGCGAAGAAGTGGGCACAGGAAGACGCCGACGACTAGAGCGCACCACTAGAGCGCAGCGCCCGGCCCAGACCGGCCGTTGCTCAGCCAGTGAGTTTCCTCAGTCGTTATAGGAGTGCTCAGGCCCGGGGTAGGTCCCGCCGTCAACATCGGCCCGGTAGGCCGTCACGGCATCGGTCAGCGTTTGGCGCAGGTTCGCGTACTGCTTCACAAACTTCGGGATGCGCCCCTTTGTGAAACCCGCCCAGTCTGTCCAGACGAGCAACTGGCCGTCGACGTGCGGGCCCGCACCGACACCGATGGTCGGAATTCTGAGCTCCTCCGTCACGCGCTTGGCGATCAGCGACGGCACCATCTCAAGCACTACGGCGAAGGCCCCGGCATCCTCGACGGCGTGAGCATCGGCGAGCAGTTGCTCAGCCCCCTCTCCACGCCCCTGGATGATGTGACCGCCGAGCTTGTGCTCGCTCTGCGGGGTGAACCCGATGTGCGCCATCACGGGGATTCCCGCATCGACGATTCGCGCGATCTGCTCGGAGCTGCGCACCCCGCCCTCGAGTTTGACCGCATGGGCCTGCGTCTCCTTCATGAAACGGAACGCAGTGTGGAGCGCCTCATCCGGGCCGGTCTCATAGGAACCGAACGGCATGTCGGCGACGACGAACGCGCGGCTCACGGAACCCGCGACCGCCTTCGCGAGAGGGATCAGGTGATCGATCGTCACGGGCAGCGTCGTGTCGAAACCGTAGACGTTGTTGCCGGCCGAATCACCCACCAGAAGGAAGTCGATCCCGGCCGCATCGAAGATGGATGCCGTCAGCTGGTCGTAACTGGTGAGACCGGTGATCTTCACACCGTTCTCTTTCGCGCTCTGGAAGTGCCGCGTACGCACTCTCTTGAGACTCGCCTGTGCCGCCGCTGCCGCCGTTGGTTCGGTCATGCCGCCAACGTTACTCGCTCACGAAGAGCGGATCTTCGCCCCGGGAAGGGGTTCGTCATTCGGACGGTAGGTGATCGGCAACCGGCGATCGCGACCGAAGGCCATACCGCTGATCTTCGGTCCGATCGCACCCTGACGACGCTTCCACTCCGCTCGATCGACGAGACGCGTGACGAAATCGACGGTCTCGGTATCGAAGCCGAGGGCAATCACGTCGGCGCGTCCGAGTTTTCGCGTGATGTACGCATCCAGGATTCCGTCGAGAACCTCGTAAGGCGGAAGAGTGTCCTGGTCGGTCTGGTCGGGCCGGAGTTCGGCACTCGGGGGTTTCTCGATCGAGTTGACCGGGATCGGCGGCGTCTCACCCCGTGATGCAGCCAACTGGTTGCGCCAGCGCGCGAACTCCCAGACCAGCAGTTTCGGAACGTCCTTTATCGGCGCGAAACCGCCGGCGGAATCCCCGTAGATCGTGGAGTAGCCAACGGACAGCTCGGTTTTGTTGCCGGTCGTCAGCACGAGATGCCCGTGCAGGTTCGAGAGCCCCATGAGGATGATGCCGCGGATGCGCGCCTGCACGTTCTCGGCGGCCGTCCCGGTCAGTTTCAGCTGGGTCTCGATCGGCAGCACGAGGTCGGCGATGGGCTCGGTCGTGTAGTGGAGTCCGATGTTCGCGGCGAGGTCGTCCGCGTCGCTTCGCGAGCCATCCGAGCTGTACTGGCTCGGCATGCTGACCCCGTAGACACGGTCGGCTCCGATGGCGTCCGCGGCGATGGCGGCCGAAACCGCGGAATCGATCCCTCCCGAGAGTCCGAGGACGACGGACGGGAATCCGTTCTTGTCGACATAGTCGCGCAGGCCCAGCACAAGAGCATTCCAGACCTGCTCCCGACCATCCGGCGGCACCGCGATGTCGTCGGAGAGTGTTGTGGCTACAGCTCGCGGGTCGGACAGTTCGACACGACTGACCGCGGGGGGCAACTCGGTATCGCTTGCGGCGGCGGCGTCCACATCCACGACCAGCAGGTGCTCGATGAACTGCGGTGCTCGACCGAGGATGGTGCCGGCCGCGTCGACGACGACGCTGTCGCCGTCGAAGACCAGGTCGTCCTGCCCGCCGACGATGTTGACGTAGGCGACGATCGTGTCGGTCTCAACCGCGCGCCGTGTGACGAGCGGCAGCCGAACGTCATCCTTGTCCCGCTCGAACGGGGAGGCATTGATGACGAGCAGCACCCCGGCATCGGCCTCGAGGAGCTTGGCGAGCGGGCCTCCATCCCGCCAGAGGTCCTCGCAGATGATGAGGGCGACATCCACCCCCTTGATGCGGAGGATGAGCAGCTCGTCGCCGGGGATGAAGATCCGATACTCGTCGAAGACCGAGTAGTTCGGAAGGTGGTACTTCGAGTACCGCGCGGTGACGTGTCCGTGCTGCAGAACACTCGCCCGGTTCTTGGCTATCGCCGTCGGTGCATTGCTCGTGCCGATCAGCCGTGGCTCGAACGGTCCGTCGGGGTGGCCGACGACGACCGCGAGATCGCCGAGCCCCGCCTCCTGCAGCTGCCGCGCCAGCGCATCCACCGCCTCGTGCGCCGCGACGAGGAAGCTCGGCCGCGAGGCGAGATCTTCGATGGGATAACCGGTCAGGGCCATCTCTCCGACGGCGAACAGGTCGGCACCGGCGGCCGAGGCCTTCCTGGCGGCCTCGAGCACCTGCTTCGAGTTTGCGGCGAGGTCACCGACGACGGGGTTGGTCTGGCCCAGTGCCAAGCGGAGTCGGGGCATAGCCACTAGCCTAATAGTCGGGTCGGATCGTCTCGATGACGCGGCCCACGGATGTACTAAGAGGAGCAGATGGACAAGCAGCGTGACTTCGTTCTCCGAACAATCGAGGAACGCGGCGTCAAGTTCATCCGCCTCTGGTTCACGGATGTCGTCGGCACCCTGAAGTCCGTTGCGATCGCTCCAGCGGAGGTCGAGGGCGCCTTTGCCGAGGGCCTCGGTTTCGACGGCTCCGCCATCGAGGGACTCACCCGATCCTACGAGGCGGATGTTCTCGCCCACCCCGATCCCGGAACATTCCAGATCCTGCCCTGGCGTGGCGAGATCGACCCGACGGCCCGCATGTTCTGCGACATCACCACCCCCGACGGGCAACCAGCCGTCGCCGACCCGCGCAACGTTCTGAAGCGCACGCTGGCGACGGCGGCCGAGCGTGGCTTTACTTTCTACACGCACCCCGAGGTCGAGTTCTATCTTCTGAAGAGCTCGCAATACGGTGTGGATGGTCCGCAGCCCGTCGACAATGCCGGCTACTTCGACAACGTCCCGGGGGGAACGGCACACGACTTCCGCCGTCGTTCCGTCCGCATGCTCGAAGACCTCGGGATCTCCGTCGAGTTCAGCCACCACGAGGCCGGTCCCGGGCAGAACGAGATCGATCTTCGCTACGCCGATGCGCTCACCACGGCCGACAACATCATGACGTTCAGAACCGTCATCAAAGAGGTCGCAATCGAGCAGGGCGTCTATGCGACGTTCATGCCGAAGCCGCTCTCCGGTGAGCCCGGTTCCGGGATGCACACTCACATGTCGCTCTTCGAGGGCGACACGAACGCGTTCTTCGACGCCGGCGGACAGTACCAGTTGTCGAAGATCGGGCGCCAGTTCATCGCGGGGCTCCTGAAGCACGCCCCCGAGATCACGGCGGTCACGAACCAGTTCGTCAACTCGTACAAGCGGCTCTGGGGCGGCGCATCGCAGAACAAGCTCGGCGAAGCGCCGAGCTTCGTCACCTGGGGTCACAACAACCGTTCCGCGCTCGTGCGCGTGCCCCTCTACAAGCCGGGAAAGGGCCAGAGCGCCCGGGTCGAGTATCGGGCGATCGATTCGGCCGCGAACCCCTACCTGGCGTACTCGCTGCTGCTCGCCGCCGGACTCAAGGGCATCGAAGAGGGATACGAGCTGCCGGCCGAGGCCGAAGACAACGTGTGGGAGCTGTCGGATGCGGAGCGCAAGGCTCTCGGCTACAGTCAGCTGCCGGCGAGTCTCGATCACGCCGTTTCGCTCATGGAGGAATCCGAGCTCGTCGCCGAGACCCTCGGCGAGCAGGTCTTCAACTTCGTGCTGCTCAACAAGCGACAGGAGTGGCGCGAGTATCGCGCTCAGGTGACGCCCTACGAGTTGAAGAGCAATCTGGAAATGCTGTAACGACGGGGCGGTGCGATGGCGCGCGAACTGACGGCTCTGACAGACCTCGCGAGGCTCGGTTTCGCCGAGCTCGGTGGCACGCGGGCGCTCCTCGAAGAGCTGGGTGACCCCTCCGCCTATCTCATGTTCTTCGCCGACGCCGGCGACCCGGATCAGGCGCTCCGGATGCTCGGATCCCTTCTGCGCGCCGCTCCGACCGAGACCGCAGCGATACTGGCAGAGCCGGATACGGCTCGTCGACTCATCCGGGTGCTCGGGGCGTCGGCCGGACTCGCGGAATTCTTCCTCCGTCGTCCGGCGGAGCTCTCGGCACTCACCAGTCCGATCGCCCGCCCGCTCTCCGTCGATGAGTACACCTCCGACCTGCTCGCGTCGATCGACGGTGTGGCGGGCCAGGATCAGGCCTGGACCGCTCTCCGTGTGCGCTATCGCCGTCACCTCGTTCGACTGACCGCCTTCGACCTCGAGCAGCGTGACCCGGTGGCGGGTCTTCACCTCGTGGCCGCCGCCCTGTCCGATCTCGCCTCCGCCGCCCTCGACGCATCGCTCAGTGTCGCTCGGTCGCACGTCGCGTTCCCCGCCGCTGAAGTCGCCGCAACGAGCCTCGCGATCATCGGAATGGGAAAGGCCGGAGCGCGAGAACTCAATTACGTGAGTGACGTCGATGTGATCTTCGTCGCCGAGGGCCGGGCGACGTCCGGTGTCGAGAGCGGCCGGGCGGTCGAGATCGCCACGCGCCTCGCGATGGCGGCGATGCGCGGCATCCACGAGTCGGCGCTCGAGCCGCCGCTCTGGGAGGTGGATGCGAACCTGCGTCCGGAGGGCAAAGACGGTGCCCTCGTTCGCACCCTCGAATCCCATCTCGTCTACTACGACCGCTGGGCGAAGAGCTGGGAGTTCCAGGCACTGCTCAAGGCGAGGCCGCTCGCCGGTGATCTCGACCTCGGCAGACGTTACGTCGAGGCGATCTCGCCGAAGGTGTGGAGCAGCGCGTCACGGGAGGGTTTCGTCGAGGGTGTGCAGCGGATGCGCGAGCGGGTCACCGAGAACATCCCGGGTGACGAACTCGACTATCAGTTGAAGCTCGGGCCCGGTGGGCTTCGCGATATCGAGTTCACCATCCAGCTCCTCCAGCTGGTGCACGGTCAGACCGACCCGGAGGTGCGGCAGCGGGCGACGCTTCCGGCGCTCGAATCGCTCGCGCAGCAGGGGTACATCGGTCGCGTCGAGTCCGCGGAGTTCGCACGCGACTACCGCTTCCTCCGGCTGCTCGAACATCGGCTGCAGCTGACCCGGTTAAGGCGAACGCATCTGATGCCGAGCGATCCGGATGCCGTGCGCGTCCTCGCGCGGTCATCCGGTCTCGCAACGAGCGCCGCCGACCTCATCGAGCAGTGGACGAGGACGAAGCAGGCGGTCCGGCGACTGCATGAGCGGCTGTTCTACCGACCGCTCCTCTCGGCCGTCGCTGCGCTGCCTGAGGATGACATGGTGCTGACGAGCGGCCAGGCCGAGGCGAGGCTCGCCGCGATCGGATTCCGCGACCCCCGTGGCGCCCTCGCGCACATCGCGGCCCTCACGACGGGTGTCTCGCGCCGCGCATCCATTCAACGGCACCTGCTTCCCGTGATGCTCCAGTGGTTCGCCGAGGGCGCCGATCCGGACTACGGCCTTCTCGCTTTCCGCAAGCTCAGCGACGACCTCGGGGAGTCCTACTGGTTTCTCCGCATGCTGCGCGACTCGTCGGGTGCGGCCAAGCGGCTGACGAACGTGCTCTCCGGTTCCCGGTTCGTCGGAGTGCTGCTCGAGCGGATCCCCGAGGCTGCTGCCTGGTTCGAGAATGAGAGCGAGTTGCGCCCGCGGACGGTGAGCGCACTCGCCGACGAAGCTGCCGCAACGGTCGCGAGGCACGACGATGTCGCCGCGGCGGCGCTCGCCCTCCGAACGTCACGGCGGCGGGAAGTGTTGAGGGTCGCCATCGGCGCGATCCTCGGACAGATCGACGTCGAAGAGCTAGGACGAGCCCTCGCCGACATCACCACGACGCTCCTCGACGGTATTCTCGCGCTTCTCCACACACCGGACGACGGCATCGAGTTCGCGATCATCGCGATGGGACGATACGGGGGAGCGGAACTCGGATTCGGCTCCGATGCCGACGTCATGTACGTCTATCGCCCGACGACGGCGACAGGGCAGGAGGCGCAGGCCCGCGCCGAGATGATAGTCGCATTCCTGCTGAGGTATACGGAAGATCTGCGCCTTCCGCTCGACCTCGATATCAACCTGCGCCCGGAAGGCAAGAACGGCGCGGTCGTACGCTCTCTCGACTCCTATCGCGCGTACTACAAGCGCTGGTCGCTCACCTGGGAGGCCCAGGCGCTCCTCCGAGCTCGCGCGGCGGTCGGAGACGCGGCGTTGCGATCCGATTTCGAAGCCTTGGCCGACGAGGTGCGCTTTCCGGAGAACATCCCGCAGAACGACGTTCGGGAGGTGCGTCGCATCAAGGCTCGCGTCGAGTCCGAACGCCTTCCACAGGCGGCGGACCCCTCGCGGCATCTCAAGCTCGGTCGCGGTTCGCTCAGCGACGTCGAGTGGTTCGTCCAGTTGATCCAACTCCAGCACGGAGCGAAGATCCCCGGCCTTCGCACCACATCGACCCTCGAGGCCCTCGAGATCGCACGTTCTGAAGGTTTCGTCTCGTCGCTCGAGGCCTCGAGGCTTCGGGATGCCTGGATCCTCGCGTCGCGCGCCCGCTCGGCGATGACCCTGTGGACGGCGAAGACGGCCGATGTGCTCCCCACCGATCGCCAGCAGCTCGAGGGCGTCGCCCGTCTCCTCGAGTACCCGCCAGGGTCGGCGAGTGCCCTCGAAGAGGACTACCTGCGTGTCACGCGTCTGTCCCGCGCTGTCTTCGAGAAGCGTTTCTACGGCTGAGCCCGTGCGACGTCGCGCGATCGAATTCGTTACGGGGGCGTCCGGAAGCTGTCTGAACGGGGGCGGAATGTTTCGGCTTGGTAAACATTCGGGCAATTTCGGACATCGCATTTCTTAGCGGATTCTGACGACAAAATGTACCCCGAACCGCTGGGGTGGCCAGGAACCATCCATCCTCGATCTGGTTTCGACGCCGATGTCAACTAGTACCGGAGAGCCGAGATCAGAGAAGCCTAAATAGCTCCTGATCAGCTAATTTCAATTTACCGAGTGTGGTAGTGAGCGAGCTTTTCTCGACCGGATGCAGACGGCTCGAGGTCCTCCGAAATGAGGTCACGTTACGAGTCGGCCGAAGTGCCGACACGATACGGTTCGCGATCGGAGTCCGGAGGGTCATCGGCCATTCCGGTCCGAAGTTCTCCGGTTGCGCCCGATTGAGATGCGTGTCAATAATCAGATCACCCGAAGCACCAAGCAAATCCTCAAAGGCGCGGAAGCACATCCACCGCCAGCCGATCGAGGTTCTGTGTTCATCTTCATCCTTCAACTTCGGCACATGGCCGAGGGTCACCCCGAGATCTACACCTTCGCCGTCTACTCCGCTCTGATCTGGGCTCTCTGGATCATCAAGCTCGTCATCTCGAGCCGCTACAAGCCGTACACGGGCACTTTCACCGGAACAACCAGCGTCATCGTCCCCGTTCTCGACGAGCCTGAGGATCTCTTCCGCGACGTGCTCGGACGCATGGTCGAGCAGGGTCCCGGCGAGATCATCGTCGTCATCAACGGCGCTCGCAACCCGACACTCGAGTCGATTTCCGAGGAGTTCGCGCCCCTCGTCCGGTGGGTTCACACCCCGATCCCCGGCAAGCGCAACGCGGTCATGATCGGGACCGAATTGTCGACCGGTGACATCACCGTCCTCGTCGACTCCGACACCGTGTGGACGTCGAACACTCTGGCGGAGCTTGTGAAGCCTTTCGCGGACGACTCGGTCGGAGGCGTGACGACCCGGCAGCGCATTCTGGAACCGGAGCGCAGCTGGATCACCCGCTGGGCCGACTGGCTCGAAAACTCTCGCGCCCTGTATTCGATGCCTGCCCAGAGCGTGCTCGGCCAGGTCGGCTGCCTACCCGGGCGAACGATCGCATTCCGCCGATCGATCATGGTCCGCGTGATGGAGAAGTTCATGACCGAGCGTTTCATGGGCGTGTTCCTCGAGGTGAGTGACGACCGCACCCTCACCAATCTCACTCTCAAAGAGGGCTTTCGTACGGTGTACCAATACACCTCGCTCGTGTACACGGATGCTCCGCTCCAGATCAAGAAGCTGTTCAAGCAGCAGCTGCGCTGGGCTCGCGGCAGCCAGTACAACACCCTGCGGATGCTGCCCTGGATGCTCGGACACGCCCCGGTGCTCGCCCTGTTCTTCGTCATGGATATTCTTCTTCCTTTCCTGTTGGCCGGCGTAATAGGGGGCTGGGTTTACCGGGCATTCACCGGGCAGGGTTACAACTTCTATGAGGGCATCCTCAAGGAGTACGGCGTGCAGAGCGGAGTCATTCTGGTTCTCGCATTGATGGTCGTCTCCTCGGTGCTCAGCATGGCCATCCGCCAGATCAGGCACCTCTCCGAAAAGCCGAGCGACTTCTTCCGGCTTCCGGTGTTCATCGTCGTCTCCACTGCGTTCCTGATGCCGATCCGGCTCATCGGATTCTTCCGGATGGGTCATGCGAGCGGATGGGGTACCCGCGCCGGTGCCTATGGTGGCGGATCACAGAATGACGACATCGTCGAGGGGCTGCGCGATCGTGCCGCGGAAGCCGGGGAAGCGCAGCACGTCTCCGGTTCGACGACGTCCGCGCTGCACACGTCGACCCTGCTCGAGGTCTCGCCGCTGATCGCCGCCGAGAAACGGGTCTCAGCACCGCGGCTTGCTCGCAGGCGTCGCCTCAATCCGAAGGCCGCGTGGCCGTATGTGATCGGCATCACGATCTTCGCCGTCGAGGGGTTGTTCATTGTCCACTTCTAAGAAGTCCATCCTCCGCACTACGGGGGCATGGTGGGCACTGTCGGGAACCCGCGCCCGGATGACCGTCATCGGTGCGGCGGCCATCGTTCTCGCCCTCGCCACGACGAGCGCATTCGTCTGGGTGTCGCCGACCAACCCGGTAGCGCAGATCATCAAATCGGCATCGGCCGTCTCCGCGGAGCAGGCGCAAGCGGCTCGCACCGTGAAGGAGCGCAACTCGTTGCTCAGCCAGGTGCTGGCGCTGCAGAAGCAGTTGGCCGCGAGCAAGGGCGGTCTCGCGACGACGAAAACCCAGCTTGCTTCCATCCAGCAGCAACTGTGGTCGACGCAGGGACAACTCGACGCATTGCAGAAGTCCTCCGCGGCAGCCGCCGCCGCCGCTGCCGCGTCGAAGATCGCCGTGAAGAAACCGACGAAGGCCTCTGCACCCGTCGCCTCCATTGTCGCGCCGACTAAGGCACAGATCGTCAACCCGTCGTCACGATACTTCGGGCTCTTCACGCAGCAGGCACCGTTCAATTACGCGACCTACGATTCCACCGCAACAGCCATCGGCAGCGCGCCCAACTCCGTCGGATATTTCGGTGGATGGGACCAGTCGTATCGAGGGGATGTCGTCAGATCGGCGTGGAAGCGCAATACGCTTCCCGTGCTCACCTGGGAATCCCGACCGATCGACGGAGGCAACAGCAGCAACACCGAGGCCGACTACACGCTCCCGAAGATCATCGGGGGCGCTTTCGACGCTTACCTCCACCAATACGCGAAAGACATCGTCTCAACCGGTTTGCCGCTCGGCATCCGTCTCGATCACGAGATGAACGGCGTCTGGTATCCGTGGGACGAGACGGATGGGAAGGGTGCGTCGATCAACTCGAACAGTGTCGGAGACTACGTGAAGATGTGGCAGCACGTGCACGACGTATTCCAGCAGGAGGGCGCAAACAGCCTCGTGGTCTGGATTTGGGCCCCCAACATCGTGAACAACCTCCCCGCGACGCACAAGTCGCCGGCCTTCCTCGCTGGTCTCTATCCTGGCGACGGCAACGTCGATCTCGTCGGATTGTCCGGCTACCTCCGTCCTCCGTACGTCCCGGCCAACGACTTCACCTTCGACTACTCGTTCGGCCAAAGCCTGTCGCAGCTTCGGAGCCTGACATCGAAACCGATCTTCCTGGCCGAGGTCGGTGCCTCGGAGACCGGGGGACATAAATCCGCCTGGATCACGAGTTTCTTCGCGGCGCTTTCTCAACCGGAGAACAGCGACATCATCGGATTCTCATGGTTCAACCTCGCGGTCACGAGCTACACCGAAGGTGTGCTGCAGACCAACGACTGGCGAATCGACTCGCGACCCGAGTCACTCGCCGCATTCACCGCCGGCCTCGCGCTCCCGGGATCGAATTTCAGGCTCTCACCCAAATGACCCTCCGCCAGAAGATCCACGCACTAAGGAGCACACCATGAAGAAAACAGCAGCGCAGGATGCACCGCCCGTGGTCGAACGCCAACTCACCCCTCCGCGGATCAGTGTCGTCGGCACCGGATACCTCGGCGCGACACACGCCGCGGCGATGGCGGAGATGGGATTCGAGGTCGTCGGGGTCGACAACGACCCGGAGAAGGCGAAGGCCCTCAGCGAGGGAAGGGTGCCGTTCTTCGAACCCGGACTTCCTGAGCTCATCCGAAAGCACGTCGAGAGTGGGCGGCTCCGCTTCACGACGGACATCGCGGAGGCAACGGCGATCTCCGACGTCCACTTCATCTGCGTCGGGACGCCGCAGCAGCGCGGAAGCAACGCCGCAGACCTCACCTATGTTCGGGAGGCCACCCGCCAGGTCGCTCGCAACCTGACGCATGACGGGCTGATCGTCGGTAAGTCCACCGTCCCCGTCGGAACGGGCCAGGCGCTGAGGGAAATGATCCTGGAGAATCTCCCGGAGGGGATCGAGGCCGAGCTGGTCTGGAACCCCGAGTTCCTCCGCGAGGGCAAGGCGGTCGACGATACGCTCCGCCCGGACCGCATCGTCATGGGCGGAACGACACCGCTCTCGGAAGCCGTCCTTCGCGAGGTCTACGCCATCCCGATCTCGACCGGAACACCCGTCGTCGTCTGCGACCTGCCGACCGCCGAACTCGTCAAGGTGAGCGCGAACGCGTTCCTCGCGACGAAGATCTCCTTCATCAACGCCATCGCCGAGGTGTGCGAAGCCGCCGGTGCCGACATCACCGTGCTGGCGGATGCGCTCGGTCACGACGTGCGCATCGGACGCCAATTCCTGAATGCCGGCCTCGGATTCGGGGGCGGATGCCTTCCGAAGGACATCCGGGCCCTCATCCACCGTTCGAGCGAACTCGGTGCCATGAAAGCCGCGTCGCTGCTCCAGCAGGTGGACGAGATCAACATGTCGCAGCGCCAGCGGGTGATCGACATGGCGATCGAGGCGTGCGGTGGGTCTGTGCTGAACAGGCGGATCGGTGTTCTCGGCGCTGCGTTCAAGCCGTTGACCGATGATGTGCGGGATTCGCCGGCACTCAGCGTCG
>JANYGT010000196.1 GCA_025362355.1 Lacisediminihabitans sp.
AGCGGTGACGCCGGTGGGGATGGAGCCGGTGAGCTTGAAGCCGACGACCTTGGGGATGAGCATGGAGACGGGCTGGCCGAGCATGGCCGCCTCGGCCTCGATGCCGCCGACGCCCCAGCCGAGCACGCCGAGGCCGTTGACCATGGTCGTGTGCGAGTCGGTGCCCACGCAGGTGTCCGGGTAGGCCTGCAGCACGCCGTCGACGACACGGGTCATCGTGACGCGGGCGAGGTATTCGATGTTGACCTGGTGCACGATGCCGGTTCCCGGCGGGACGACCTTGAAGTCGTCGAAGGCGGTCTGGCCCCAGCGGAGGAACTGGTAACGCTCACCGTTGCGCTCGTACTCGATCTCGACGTTGCGCTCGAGGGCGTTCTCGCTTCCGAAGAGGTCGGCGATGACCGAGTGGTCGATGACGAGCTCCGCCGGAGCGAGCGGGTTGATCTTGTTCGGGTCGCCGCCGAGCGCGCCGACCGCTTCTCGCATCGTTGCGAGGTCGACGATGCACGGAACCCCGGTGAAGTCCTGCATGATCACGCGGGCCGGGGTGAACTGGATCTCGGTGTCGGGATCGGCCGTCGGAACCCAGGAGCCGAGCGCCTCGATTTGCGATCGGGTGACATTCGCGCCGTCCTCGGTTCGGAGGAGGTTCTCGAGCAGCACCTTGAGGCTGAACGGGAGCTTCTCATACCCCGGCACCGTATCGACACGGAACACCTCGTAGTCGGTCGATCCGACCGTCAGCGTGTCCTTCGAACCGAAGCTGTTGACTTGCGACATTGCGTCGTCTCCCTTGCTGGGCCGTCGGGCCCCTAAAGCACCAATCGCCGTGGCAATCCTCCCTGTGCACCGGAAGGCCTGCCAGCAAGGCAAGCCTAAGTCGGACAGCTCGGGAAAGCTCCGTCACAATCGCGAAAGTATCTTGACATCAAGATAAATCATTATAGGCACGGACGGCGTCCGCGGAGACGGAGCTAGTCCTTGCCTGGATCTTTTTTCTGCGCATATACGGTACGCACGAGCAGCCAGGTGATCCAGAGGAAGATCGCGTACAGCGGGATGCCGGTCACCAGGCGCGCCGCCGCTAGGGCCGCGGCGTTGTGCGCGAAGTACAGCGGGAGCTCGACCGCGAGCCGGATACCGAACAGGAGAGCCCAGAGCCAGGTGGTGATGACGAGCACGCGTCGCTTGGAGGCATCTTTTCTCCATTCCGTGATCTCGTTCGTGAGGAAGCCGACGATCACCCCGATCAGCGGCCAGCGGACGGCGAGGCTGATGAGGATGGCGACGAGGAACGCCGTATTGGTCCAGATGCCGACGACGAAGTTGCCCTCCGCTTTTCCCGACACCAGGGCGATCACAGCGGAGACGGCGAGCAGCAGTATTCCGGTAACCGCCTGCAGTGGACCGCTGCGGGAGACGATGCGGATGACGAGGAACACGATGGCGAGGGCGAGCGGGATGAAGACGCTCAGCGGCAGATTCTTCGTCAGGCTGAACGCGACGAGGAAACCAAGCCCCGGAACGATGGATTCCACGATCCCCCGCACTCCCCCGACGGCCTTCAGGAGAGAGCCTGCGGTTGGCACCTCTCCGGGAGCCACCTGTCCGATGCCCGTCTTGCGCATGGCATCCGCGAAGCTCTCCCGAAAAGTCGGCTCCGGCGGCACTTCGGGTTCTGAATCCGCCACGGTCAGGATTCGTCGGCTGTCGCGGTCTTCGGCATCTGCAGCGGGATGAGATCACGGGGGGGCATCGGGGTCTTGCCCCTCACCACCACGACGCTCCTGAAGAGCTCCTCGATCTGCTGCGCGGCCACCGGATCCAGCGCTCCCTCCCCGGCGATGACCCCGCGGAGGAACCAACGCGGCCCGTCGACACCGACGAAGCGTGCGATGCGTTTGGCGTTCGGCTGCCCGGCGATCGCCGCCGGGATCTCCGCGAGCAATTCCGGACCGAACGGGCCGTCGGAGAGCGTGGTGGTTCCGCCCTGCTTGGCGATCTGATCCGTGATCTGCTCACGAATCTCGTGCCACAGCCCGGACGAGCGCGGTGCGGCGAAAGGTTGCACCTGAAGAGTCGAGCCGGCGAAGTCCAGCCCGACGGCGACGACCCGCTGGCTTCCCTCCTCGACCTCGAGGCGAAGATGGAGGCCCTCGCGAGGGAGGATCTTGATTCCTCCGAGGTCGACGTACGGGCGAACCGCGTTCGCCTCGCTCTCGTCGAGCGGGCCGTTGACAGCACGGTCGGCCGGCGCTGACTTCTCATGGATCAGCTCCCTGCCGTCATCCTCTGGCTCGCTGGGCGGTGTGGTATCGGTCACGAAAGTTCTCCTAGTGGTGCGGTGGATGGTTGTTCGGAGCCGACGGACCCCGAGACATCCACGGGGGCGGTGTAACCGGTCGAGCCGAAGCCGGCCTCACCGCGGTGGCTGCCGGGAAGTTGTTCGACGGGAACGAAGCGGGCCCGCGACACCGGCATGATCACCAACTGCGCGATGCGATCACCGACTGCCACAGAATACGGCACGCTGCTGTCGGTATTCAGGAGTGTCACCCGGATCTCGCCGCGGTAGCCGGCATCCACCGTGCCCGGGCTGTTGACGATAGTGATTCCGTGACGGGCCGCGAGACCGCTGCGGGGCACGACGAACGCTACGAACCCATCCGGAAGGGCGATCGCGACCCCTGTTCCGATCGTGGCCCGACCGCCCGGCGGCAGCTCGACGACCTCGCTGGATGTTAGGTCTGCTCCAGCGTCGCCCGGGTGGGCGTATGCGGGAATCGTCTGCGCGACGATCAGGACTTCGACGCTTTCTGGCACAGCACGAGGGTAGTGCACGCCAAAGTCTGATCGAATGGGGTCATGACGATCTACCGCGAACGGCTGTGGGCCTCACCCTGGGTTTTCTTAGCGACCGCCCTCGTGATCCCCGCGAGCCTTCTGGTCTTCCTGCCGATCAACCCGGTCGCCGGGGTCGTCGTCGCACTGCTGATGTACGCCGCAGTCGTCGTCGCTCTCGCCATCGGCTCGCCGGTGATCGAGGTGACGGAAGACTCCTTCGTCGCCGGACGCGCGAAGCTCCCGCTTCGTTTCGTCGGAGAGGTCTCCGCCCACCGGGACGACAGCGCGACCATCCAGCGAGGACAGCAACTCGATGCGCGCGCGTGGCTGCTCATCCGTGGATGGATCTCCCCGGTCGTGCGGGTCGAGATCCTTGATCCCGATGACCCGACTCCCTACTGGATCGTTTCTTCGCGCGCTCCCGAAGCTCTTGCGGGCGCGATCGACGGGGCGAAGGCCAAGCTGTAGGAGGTCGTCGCCGAGCGAGGGCCCGTGGTTACGCCGCGCACTCCTGGCAGATGAGACCGAGCTTCTCTTCGTGATCGAGCTGCGAACGATGCTTCACGAGGAAGCAGCTCACGCAGGTGAACTCGTCGGCCTGCGGTGGTAGCACGACGACATCGAGATCGAGGTCGGAGAGGTCTGCGCCGGGGAGTTCGAACCCCCCGGGGTTGTCGGCGTCATCGACATCGACGACGCCGGACATCTTGTCCGGGACGCGCTCTTTAAGAGCCTCGATCGACTCGGAGTCGTCGTCGGTCTTACGAGGTGCGTCGTAGTCGGTTGCCATGCCCATCCAGTTCTTGAAAATATCGATTGATCTCAATCGGCGGCCACAGTTTGCATCATTAGTTTGCGAATAGCAAACCGCCGCGAACGTGCCGTGAATCCGACAAATGAGCAACTTGCGGCACGCCCGGGATATTCCCGACTTTCTGGTCTTTCGCGTGACACTCTTGGCCTACCAATGACCGCGAGAGGCGTTCAGATATGCAGGACCTGAGAGTAATCGGAGTGGAGAACGGCGCACTCCTGGTGGCAGCGGACGACGGTGCCCGATACAGAGTGGCGATCGACGAGGTGCTCCAGTCGAAGTTGCGCCAGGCCATTCCCGATCCGGGTGCCGGACGCAAGTTGGCCCCACGTGAGATCCAGGCGCACATTCGATCGGGGATGTCGGCAGAAGACGTGTCCCAGATCACCGGCGTGCCGATCGACTACATCCAGAAGTTCGAGGGACCGGTGCTCGCCGAGCGCGAGTTCGTGATCACCTCGGCCCTGGCCGTCCCGGTGCGCACCGCCGCCGATACCGGCCCGATCGACGGTTCGAATTTCGGATCGGTCATCCGAGAGCGCCTTTATGACCTCGGCGCAGTGAACGAGCGATGGGCGAGCTGGAAAGAGATCGGGGGTGGCTGGATCGTCAAGCTGGCATTCACCGCCGAGCAGATCGACCACGATGCCCGCTGGCGGTTCGATCCGAAGAAGTCCGCCCTCGCACCTCTCAACAGTGAAGCGATCACTCTCTCCCAGCAGGGAGAAATGTCCGGCGCACTCATTCCGCGGCTTCGTGCTGTCGGAGACGAGGAGCGGATGCCCGATCAGTCGCGCTTCGACAGCGGAGCATTCACCGACCACGACCTCGCCGAGCGCCAGCAACCGGACCGCAAACAGTCCAGCGCGCTCGACACCGTCTCCTCTGGTCGCCTGGCAGATGCGCCACAGGGCGTTTCCGACGCGGCGATCAATCGTGCCCCGGCCGAGGCAGAGGTCGAGTCCAACCAGACGGCAGATCTGCTCGAGGCGCTTCGCCGACGGCGGGGAGAACGCGAAAGCGCGAACTTCGCCGATGAAGAAGCGAAAGCCGCACACCCCTCCACCGGAACGATCCGGCTCGTCGACATCGCGCTTCCCGGCATGTCGGTAGACGATGAAACACCGGGCGGCACGTCTCCGCAGCCGACAGTGGGTAGCAGCTCGGTTCTGCCGATGCTCCAGTCTCGATCCGGTCGAAAGGGTCGGGCCGTGATGCCGAGTTGGGATGACATCGTTTTCGGGGCGCGATCAGAAGAGGACTGAGTCATCCGGCCCCCGTCGCGTCGACCACCGGGTCGACGTGCGGGCTAGGAGCTGGCCCGCTAGGAGCTGGCGGGCTGAGAGAATGAACCGAATCTCAGAAGCGGCACGCTGGACTCCTCGAGGGACCAGGATCCGTGCTGTCCGATCATCTGGTGTCCCCGCTTCGCTCGAGAGTCGTAGTAGGCGATGGCCTTACGTGCCGCGACGATAACGTCTCCGATCCGCGGAACGACGGCATCGTCGACAGGTGCACCGAACCATCCCGATTCGACGGCCTGACGGCGGTCGACCACCCACGATCGCGATCCCTCGACCGAGCGCCAGTGGTCGATCACCCGTTCTCTCAGCGCGCCACCGGCATCAGGCTCGAAGTGCAGTTGTAGCGCCCGCGGCTCCCCCGCGATGTGACGGATACCGTCGATCAGCCGCGGATCGGTGTCGAACAGCACGTGTGAGCTCTCCGGAACGTCGAGCATCCCGTGGTCGGCGGTGAGGAGCATCCCCTCGCGGTTGCCGAGCGTCTGCGAGAAAGTGCGGACGGCGCCGTCGAGTTCTTCGAGCGCGGCCGTCCATTCCGGCGACTGCCAGCCCTTCGCGTGACCGGCCTGGTCGAGCTCCGGCACGTAGACATACAGCACGCAGCGATCGAACTCGTCGAGCACGGCTCGCGCTTCCGTGAATCGATCGGCGAGGGTGGCGCCCGATCGATACTGCGCACCGCGGAGGACCGCCCGAGTGAAGCCGGAGTTGCGGTACCGTTCCATTCCGATCACGAACGACGGGATGCCGGCATCCACTCCCGTCTCGAAGAGCGTTCTCGAACGCTGCCAGGTCGCCGGGTCGAGCCGGTCATCCCACCCGTTCAACTCGTTGACGACCCGGTCGTTCGCGGCGTCGAACACCGTGTAGCCGACGAGACCGTGGATGCCCGGGGGCTGTCCCGTCGTCAGGGTCGCCAGCGCCGAGGCCGTCGTCGTCGGGAATCGCGACCCGATCGTCGCGGCCGGTGACAGCAGCGGAGCGAGGGTTCGCGCGTGGCCGGCGCTGGCGGCGAGCGACGTTGCGCCCAGCCCGTCCACCACAAGGACGACCACCCTGTCGACCGGCGGAAGGCCCAACGGATTCGCGAGACCGGAAACCGCCGAAAACGAACTTGGCATGACGTCGGCAAGGCTGAACCGGTGCGATTTGGTGGCCGGTAGCATGGGGGCAATCCTATGGCTACCTCCGAAATCCCCCTCTCAGAGTCCCCGGGCGAGCGCATCGACAACGTCGACGTCTCCGCCGAAATGGAGGGCTCTTTCCTGGAGTACGCGTACTCCGTCATCTACTCCCGAGCCCTCCCTGATGCGCGCGACGGACTGAAGCCGGTTCAGCGCCGCATCCTGTACCAGATGACCGAGATGGGGCTCCGTCCGGATCGCGGACACGTCAAATCTGCGCGAGTAACCGGCGAGGTGATGGGAAAGCTGCATCCCCACGGCGACTCGTCGATCTACGACGCGATGGTGCGTCTCGCCCAGCCGTTCATCATGCGGGTGCCGCTCATCGACGGGCACGGCAACTTCGGGTCCCTCGACGACGGACCGGCCGCCGCACGGTACACCGAGGCTCGACTTGCTCCCGCCGCGATGGCGATGACCGAGAATCTCGACGAAGACGTCGTCGACTTCGTTCCGAACTACGACAACCAACTGCAGCAGCCGGAAGTGCTGCCCTCGGCTTTTCCGAATCTGCTGGTCAACGGGGCATCGGGGATCGCCGTCGGAATGGCGACCAACATGGCGCCGCACAATCTCATCGAGGTCGTCGGCGCCGCGCGTTTCCTGATCGAACACCCGGAGGCGACACTCGAGGAGCTCATGTCGTTCGTACCGGGGCCTGACATGCCGACCGGGGGCACGATCATCGGGCTCGCCGGCATCCGTGACGCCTATGAGACCGGGCGCGGCGCGTTCCGCACCCGGGCACGCGTCTCCGTCGAAGCGCTCACCGCCCGGAAGACCGGCCTCGTGATCACCGAACTCCCCTTCATGGTGGGGGCCGAGAAAGTCATCGAAAAGATCAAGGACGGCGTCAACTCGAAGAAGCTCAGCGGCATCTCCGACGTTACCGATCTGACCGATCGCACCCACGGCACCCGTCTCGTCGTAGGGATCAAGACCGGATTCAGCCCGGATGCCGTGCTCGAGCAGCTCTATCGCCACACACCACTCGAAGACAGTTTCAACATCAACAACGTCGCCCTCGTCGATGGCGGGCCGCGCACCCTCGGCCTCAAGGAACTGCTGCAGGTTTACGTCGATCACCGCATCTCGGTCGTCACCCGTCGCAGCCAGTTCAGGCTGGCGCGCAAAAGGGAGCGGCTGCACCTCGTCGAGGGTCTACTCATCGCGATCCTCGACATCGATGAGGTCATTCAGGTGATCCGTGCGAGCGATGACACCGAGCAGGCGAGAACCCGCCTCATCGACGTCTTCGATCTCACACAGATCCAGGCCGAATACATCCTGGAGCTGCGTCTCCGTCGCCTCACCAGGTTCTCCCGCATCGAACTGGAGACCGAGCGCGACGAGTTGCTCTCCGCCATCGCGGAGCTCGAGGAACTGCTGGCCGTTCCCCAGCGGATCCGCCAGCTCGTTTCGGACGAGCTCGAGGAGGTCGCCGAGAAATTCGGCACACCGCGGCGCACACTGCTGACCGAGGCTCGGCCGAGCATTGCGACGTCGTCGCGGTCCTCGGCACCGGCCCTCGAGATCGCTGACGCACCGTGTCGGGTCTTCCTGTCGACCACGGGCCGAGTGATCAGAGTCGACCTATCCAGCGCATCGGCCGACGGCGGTGCTGTGCCTGAACGGGCCATCCGACGCAGCCGTCACGATGCGATCCTCTCGAGCGTCGTGACCACGAGTCGAACCGAGATCGGCGCTGTGACGAATCTCGGGAGGCTCATCCGCGTGTCGCCCGTCGACCTGCCGGTCGCGCCAGAGAATTCAGTGCAGCTCGGTGCCGGCGTGCGCATCGCCGAGTACATGGCACTCGATCCGAAGCGGGAGCGGGTGCTTGCTCTCGTCTCGCTCGAGTCCGGCTTGCCGATCGCTCTCGGCACGCGCCAGGGAGTCGTCAAGCGTCTCGCGCCCGGCGATCACCCGAACCGTCCCGACTTCGAGGTGATCGCCCTCAAACCCGGTGATGAGGTCGTCGGCGTGCGCCAGTCGGGCGATGGCGATGAGCTGCTGTTCATCAGCTCGGACGCCCAGTTGCTGCACTTCGCGGCTTCCGCGGTGCGTCCCCAGGGCAGGACAGCCGGTGGAATGGCGGGGATCTCGCTCGCAGCGAAGGCGACGGTCGTCTTCTTCGGGTCGATCGATCCTTCCACCGACCCTGTCGTCGCGACGATTTCGACGAGCAGTGCGACTATCGCGGGTGCCGATTTCGGTCGCGCGAAAGTTTCGCTACTCTCCGAATTCCCGGGAAAGGGTCGGGCGACCGGAGGGGTGCGGGCGCACGCATTCCTGAAGGGCGAAGACTTGCTCTCCGTGGCCTGGGCAGGTCCGGCCCCGGCACTCGCTGTGGGCGCCGACGGATCCCAGCGGGCTCTTCCCGACTCCGGCTCGAGACGGGACGCCTCCGGCACCCCGCTCGACGGCGTCGTCGCGTCCATCGGAACGTCGATCGGTGCCGCTGGCCAGGGAGTGAGACCCGGTTCCTGACGCGGTCAGAACCGCAACGCTAAGAGTTGACGACGAACCTGCCGTAGACGAATGCTGCATCGTGCACCGCCGTCACCCACTGCGGCACTATCGCCCCGTAGATGTGCGGGAAAAGCTCGCTGCCGCCTTCCCAGCGGAGTTCGACACCGGATGCCGCGATCCTGTCCTCGTCGACGCCGAGGACCACGAGCGGCTCGGGGTCGTCCGCGTAGAACCGTATCGCCGTCGCCGACAGCTGCTCGGCGGTCGACGCGTGGATGAACCCCTCATCGTCGATCGTCCTCCCGCGGGAGGAGACACGGTAGTCGCCGGAGACGACTGCGGAGTCCCAGTCGGACCGGTGTGCGATATGGAAGATCATGCGTCGAGAAGGCCGCTCAGACGTGCGGAACGAAGGCCTGCCAGGCCGTGCGCTTGTCTCCGCGCGGATCGGCCTCCACCCGGTCGACGGCGTCGATGATCAGGGTGTTGCGCTTGCGGGTCGTGTAGAGGGGCCAGGCCGGGTCGACGGTACCGAAGCGGGCGAATCGCAGCCAATGGGCGCGCATCCGCTCCCCCGCTCTGACGAAAGCCCGGTACCCGCCGAGGATACCGATGGCTCGCCCGAAGAGTCCTCGCGAGCGGTCGAACACCGCGAACAGCTCGATTCCGTGGGTGGCGTCGAGTCCGACCATCCGGATGAGTCGCGGTGCGAGATCGAATCGGTAGAAATGCACCGGCGCGAAGTCGGCATGACGCTCGGCGACGCGGATCGACGGGTACCAGAACGAGTAGTCCCCGCCGAAATCGGCAGCCGGACGCTGAGCCGGAAGGCCGGGATAGAGCGCCTTCAGCCGCTTCCGCGACTTCTTCTTCGTCTTGGCGAAGATCGCACGGATACGCGGCGGCGTCGTTGCGAGGATGTCGAGCCGTCCTTTGAACAGCGATCCCTCGCGGTCATTCGTTCCGATGATGAGGGGAACGGGATGCGCCCGCCCATGATCGAAGGCATCGATCGGGCGCTCAGGGAGGAAGTCGCCGTCGATCACCGGACAGAGGCTGATGGTACCGGGCGCGCGATCGGGGGTGAGCCGCTGCATCCGTGTCGTCGCGAGCACGATCGGCATCGCCGCCGCCGTGTCGAGAAGCGCCGCGGCCTCCTCGTCGGAGGTGCTGTCGGTGCTCTGGTCGTCGACGATCTCGCTCAGCAGTTCGACGTAGTCCTGCGCCCACACCGCGGTCAGCTCTTTCGGGTAGACCGCATCGGCCGGTGAACTCTCGGCGATCGCCCGTGCGAACAGTCCGCGGGCGGACGGCACGGCCATAAGGGTGGTGACCGCGTTACCCCCGGCCGATTCGCCGAAGAGGGTGACGTTGTCGGGATCCCCACCGAAGGAGCGGATGTTGTCGCGAACCCATTCGAGCGCTGCGACCTGATCGCGCATCCCGAGGTTGCTCTCGAAGGTGCGAGTCTCGGTCGAGAACCTGGTGAAATCGAGGTACCCGAGCGCCCCGAGCCGATAGTTCATGCTGACGAAGAGCAGATCTCCGTCGCGAACGAAGCTCTCACCCTGGTGCCGCATCTCCCGGGAGGATCCGACGCTGTACGCACCACCGTGGATCCAGACCATCACCGGGCGGAGGGAGTCGGATGGCTCGGCCGGCGCGATGACGTTGAGATTGAGACAATCCTCCGACATCGGGACCTTTGCGCTCGCTCCGATGAACTGACCCTTCGGATCCTGCATCGCGACGAATCCGAATTCGCCCGCGTCGCGGATTCCCGTCCACGGCTCCACCGGGCGGGGAGCCCGGAATCTCAGTGCGCCGACGGGAGCCGCGGCATAGGGGATTCCTCGCCACATCCGAAGTCCCCGACGAACGACACCCTGCACGGTCCCGCCGGTGACGTCGACGCGCAGCAAATCGGTGGAGGCGCGGGTGCGGGGCACCGGCTGACGGGAAGTCGTAGTCACTCTGGGAAGATTACCGACGCACGGTGAACGGGCGCTGGGAGATGCAGCACCACTCTCAGACGTCGATGCGCTCGCGGGACAGCCCCTCGGAGCCGGCGATGATGAAGTCCTTCCGCGGAGCGACGTCATTGCCCATGAGCAGCTCGAA
>JANYGT010000230.1 GCA_025362355.1 Lacisediminihabitans sp.
GGGGCTCGGTCAGATTCATCGTTCCGGTCCACTCGCCGCTGATCATCTTCGGCAGATATGTCTGCTTCTGCTCGTCATCGCCATAGTGGAGCAGCGCATCGATGGCGCCCTGGGTGAGAAGCGGACAGAGGGCGAACGCCATGTTGGACGAGCCGAGCATCTCCTGGATGGCGAGGCCGACCGACCACGGGAACCCGCCGCCGTCGAACTCCTCCGGGAACGGGACGGAACCCCAGCCGGCGTCGACGTACTTCTTGTACGCCTCCTTGAAACCCTTGGGGGTGACGACCGTGCCGTCCGACTCGCGGTGCGACCCCTCGACATCACCGGAGTAGTTCGTGGGAGCGACGACATCCGACATGAACTCGCCGCACTCCGCCAGGAGTCCGGCGACGGTGTCGAGATCGGCATGCTCGAAGCCCGGAAGCTTCGCGACGGCTGGATAGCCGACCACATGCTCGAGGACGAAGGAAAGATCGGATACGGGGGGTCGGTAGTCGCTCACGGTTGTCAGCATACGTCCGGGCTATGCAGCGAGCGAGATCGTTGTGCGGAGTCACAAGATAGCGGCGGAGGATGTCGTGGGCGATTGTCGTTCGCGGCGGGTTCGCGAAATCGAAGACGTTATGGCGCCTGTTCAGGTCCGCGACGGTTCGTCGACAATCTCGTCACTCGGGCCGGATCACCGCCCGTCGGGCCCTTCGTGTGGTGAAAGGGCAAAGTCTGTTCCAAGAATGGGCGGGAGCAACCATTTGCGCACTCTCGTGCGTCAAGCAGTGGAGACCGGCGAGCGATTCAAGGGCGTTGCGCGGTAAGGGGCCGCTCGGAGCGCGACCGACGTTCTGTGCGGCAAGTGTTGGTTTTCGGGACGAGTGTTCGGGGGCGCGCACCAACAGTCGTCCCGAAAGCGAACAATCGTGGTGAATCGAAGTGTGTTGCACGCGACTCCACGAGAAGTCAGAAATGATTGCAAGATGGCGCAGGGAGCAACGATTTCTGCACTTTCGCTAGTTCTCGGATGGGGAGCGATGTGTGCTCGTGATCGGAACTTCATTCAGACGGGCATGAAGAACCGACAGGCGCTACTTCGCCTTCTTGGCCTCGGTGTCACCAATTAGTCGAACGCCTGCATCAATGAACTGTTGTCAAGCGTGCGCGGCTCAGTCGTCATCCCACTCGTCTCTCAGTTCCTTGGCCAGAACAGCAACCTGCACAGTCAGGGCGCCGAGAAGTTCCTCTCGATTGAGTCGATTGGTCGTCCTATAACCCCATGCAACGTCGCCCCCGGCGTCAAGAGACTTGATGAGAATGAATGCCTCTATGGCCGTATCGCCGGGCTCCAGTGCATGAATTTCCAGTCCCTTGAGCACGTGAGAGATTGGCAGACGCAGTTCATCTGGTTGCGGTACTCCTGAATGGCTCCCCATATCGAAAGGAAACCACACATCGAAAGGAAACCACACATCGAGCGAGGCGTGTCAGAGCTACTTCGCCTTCTTCGCCTCTGTGTCGCCCGAGAGCGCGGCGATGAACGCCTCCTGGGGAACCTCGACGCGGCCGACCATCTTCATGCGCTTCTTGCCCTCTTTCTGCTTCTCGAGCAGCTTTCGCTTGCGGGTGATATCACCGCCGTAGCACTTGGCGAGCACGTCTTTCCTCATCGCACTGATCGACTCGCGGGCGATGATGCGCGCACCGATGGCGGCCTGGATCGGCACCTCGAACTGCTGGCGCGGGATGAGTTTTTTGAGCCGCTCGGTCATGAGCACGCCGTACGCGTAAGCCTTGTCGCGGTGCACAATAGCGCTGAAAGCATCCACAGCCTCTCCCTGGAGCAGGATGTCGACCTTGACCAGGTCTGCATCCTGGTCGCCGGTCGGCTCGTAATCCAGGCTCGCGTAACCAGCTGTGCGACTCTTGAGTTGATCGAAGAAGTCGAACACGATTTCGCCGAGCGGCATCGTGTAATGCAGCTCGACTCGATCCTCGCCGACGTATTCCATGCCCTGCATGGTGCCGCGGCGCCCCTGGCAAAGCTCCATCACGGTGCCGACGAAGTCCTTCGGGGTGAGGATGGATGCCTTCACCACCGGCTCGCTCACCGAGGCGATCTTGCCGCCAGGGAACTCGCTCGGGTTGGTGACAGTCACGGTCTTCTTGTCGTCCGTGGTCACCTGGTAGATCACGCTGGGAGCCGTTGCGATAAGGTCGAGCCCGAATTCGCGCTCAAGGCGCTCGGTGACGATTTCGAGGTGAAGGAGGCCGAGGAATCCGCAGCGGAACCCGAAACCGAGAGCCACGGAGGTCTCGGGTTCGTAGACGAGTGCGGCATCCGAGAGTTTGAGCTTGTCCAGTGCTTCGCGCAGCACCGGGTAGTCCG
>JANYGT010000253.1 GCA_025362355.1 Lacisediminihabitans sp.
GGCGGCATCCGCGATCTTCTCCTGTGGCGTACGCGGCGTGCCGGGCGTGCCGAAGACCTTGAACCGGGTGCCCGAGTTTCCGAACGCCCAGGACGGGAGCTCGATGGCCTGTTGGGCGAGCAGGGGCTCGATGTCGCTGAACTTTGCCATGGTGATGCGCCTTTGCTTGAATCGTTTCAATCAGGGTACTGCAAATTATGCCGGAGCGGCTGCGTTGGATGCCCGGCCGAGTTGGTCGTCGAGGTTGAACACCTCGTCGAGGTAGACGAAAGCCTGGTCGGCCGGCACATCGAGCTCGACGAAGTGCTCGGACATGGCAGCCTGCCAGCGAGCATTGACCGCCGTCGCCGCCATCCCGTCGAGGTTCGCCTGCAGGTCGTTCGTCTCGAAGTATCCGATAACCAGCCCGTCGGGGCGGAGGAAGATCGAGTAGTTCTGCCACCCGGTCTCTTTCAGCGCGGCGAGCATGTCCGGCCAGACGGCCGCGTGCGCGATCCGGTAGGCGTCGATGTGCCCGGGCTTCACCTGCAATTGAAAGCAGACCCGTCGCAGGGTCATCAGTGCCACCTCGGCAGGTGCGCCATGTCGACGTGCCGGTGTTCGATCCCGAGCAGCAACGCTGCGGCGTGGATGTCGTCGGCCCGGTGCCCCACACAGAGCGCCCAGTGGTGGCCGATCCCGGTCTGCGACCACTCGTCGACCCAGAGTCCCGGATCCCCGCCGAAGTCGACGCGGGAGGTGGTGTTGCCGATCGCCAGCAGTGGGCCGGGAACGACCGTACCCTCGCTGGTGATGAAGGTGAAGCTGCCGTCGCGATCCTGGCCGATCCCGAACGTGGTGACCGGCCCCTGCTTGACGTCGAACTCGACGGAGACGCCGTAGCCGCGCTTGCCGTGATAGATGCCGAGGCCGCGCAGCAGCGGATCGCGCTCCGACACCGCGAGGTGAGCGGGACCGTCGTGGCCCATCTCGACCACGCCGTCGAAGAAGTTGAGCGCCTGGATCTCGGTGAACGACCCCCCGGCGCCGATCGAGTGGGCGGCGAGCATCGCGAGTGACGTGCGCAGCTCGTACTCGCCGACGAACGGGATGCCGCGGGCGGTAAGGAGCGACGAGCCGAGGATCATCCCGGCGCCGAGTCGCTCATGCTGCTCGCCCTCGAGGCCGCGATGATAGTAGGCCGCAGAGTCGAGTTCGAAGTCGTCGACGAGCCGATCGAGGCCGACGGACACCTTCGCGCCCCAGGCGAAATCCTCGTCCTTGACGGAATCGTCGAGGGTGAAGAGCTGCCGCGCGAGGTCCATCCGCTCGCGCACCTGCGCATCCGTCACCTCGGCGACGCGCACGCGAAGGTCGTCGAATTCGAGCACCTCGACGTGCGAACCGAACTGGGTCGAGACGAGGGTCAGGTCGGTCGAGACATCCAGCATCCCCGGATAGAGGTGCCCCATCAGACCGTGACGGGCGGTGCGGAGCGTCGCGCGCACACCGGCAGCGTGTACCCACTGATCGATCCGCGCCCAGGCCGACTCCTGTTTCAGGTGGCCGGACACGGAACGGAACGGGATGCCCGCCCGCCGGAACACGTTGGCGACCTCCGGAACAGGGCACTGGCCGCAATAGGCGAGCCACTTGCCGGTGTCGAAGTTGGCGTGGTCCATCGCCTCGGTCGGCTGCAGGTCGATGACGAGCACCGGGGTCTTCGTGCGCTGCGCGATCGGCAGCACCATCGAGGAGGTGAGATAGGTGGTCAGGAAGATGACGATCAGGTCGCAGTCGGCGACGCGCAGCTTCTCGGCGGCGACGTTCGCCTCCTGCGCATCCGACACGAATCCGACGTCGACGACCTCAGCGTCGAGGGCGTTGAACCGGGAGGTGACGTAGCGCGATGATTCCTGCAGCTGCGGAAGGAGGTCGGGAAACTGGGGCCAGTAGGCGGCGAGGCCCCCCGCGACGAGACCGATCCTGGTCTTGCGACGACGCTTCGGCGGCAGGATGCCCGCTGCGGCGAGAAGGGTGTTCATCGAGATCTCCGGAAGAAGTTGAGGGGTGTCCCCGGGTCGCCCTCGCAGGGAGGACGGCCCGGAGACGGATTTTCTAGAAGTTGTACTTGTCGATGTTCGACGCGTCGAACTCGGTCGGCGGACCGACGATGACAGTGTTGTCAGCGCCGACCTTCAGGGTTCCGAGGTCGCCGGCCTTGAAGGTGTCGCCCTCCTTGCCCGTGATGGTTCCGGCGACGAGCGCCTTCGCCGCGTAGACCGCTGCGGTTCCGATCTTCGCCGGGTCCCAGAGCGCGAAGGCCTTGACGGTGCCGTCCTTCACGTACTCGCGCATCTGGTTCGGGAGTCCGAGACCGACCAGCGCGACCTTGCCCTTGTACGACGAGGTCGAGAGGTAGCGAGCCGTCGCCGCGATGCCGACCGTCGTCGGGGAGATGATGCCCTTGAGGTTCGGGTACGTGGAGAGCAGACCCTGTGCGACCTGGAACGACGTGGTGTCGTCGTCGTTGCCGTAGACGGTCGCGACCAGGTTGATCTTCGAATACTTCGGGTTCGACTTCAGCTCGGCCTTCATGTAGTCGATCCAGGCGTTCTGGTTCGTCGCGTTGGCGGTGGCCGAGAGGATGGCGATGTCACCCTGGTAGTTGATCTGCTCGGCGACCTGCTTCACCTCGATGAGCCCGACGTCCTTCGACACGACCTGGTTGATGAACAGGCTGCGGCACGACTTGGCGGTATCGGAGTCGAACGTGATGATCTTCGCGCCGCCGGTCTTCGCCTGGTTGAGCGCCGAGCAGACGGCGTTCGGGTCATTGGCGGCGATCGCGATCACGTTGATCTTCTTCTGGGTCAGCGTGTTGATGTAGCTGACCTGCGAAGAGGCGCTCGCCGTGTTCGGGCCGACGACGGAGTAGCTCACTCCGCTGAGGCCGGCCGCGGCCTTCTTGCCGCCGCCGAGCTCGACGTCGGTGTACGGGTTGTTGAGCTGCTTAGGAACGAAGGCGATACTGAACTTGGACGAGCTTCCGCTCGTGGTTCCGCCCGTTCCGCCGCTTGCGCAACCGGCGAGTGCCATGACGGCGGCCGTCGCCACTGCGGAGATCGCAAGAACGCGACGTGTGGTGACGGACGTGCCCCCCGTCAGATGAAATAACTTCATTGTTTTCCCTTTCCTCATGGAATCGTCGCCGGGTGCTCGGCGTCGACAGTGTTGGTCCGCAGGTCAGGCGGAGGAGACCTCTCGGGTGATGTTGTGGTTACGTCGCTTCTCGGTTGACCGACGGATGCGGGCCGAGACGCTCGGGGCGATCACCGACAGCACGAGAAGCGTGCCGGTGACGATGGTCAGAACGGTGTCCGGGAGTCCGGCGAGCTGCAGGGAGTAGTTGACCGTACGGATGATGAGCACGCCGGCGACGACCCCGACGATGCCGCCGGATCCGCCGAAGATCGATACCCCGCCGAGCAGCACGGCCGCGACGACGCTCAGCTCGAGCCCCGAGACGCTGTCGCTCTGTGCGCTCGAGTAGCGAAGCACCCAGAAGATGCCGGCGAACGCCGAGATGCCGCCGCTCGCGACATAGAGCCAGAACTTCGAACGGTTCACCCGGATGCCGACGAAGCTCGCCGCCTCCGTGCTGAAGCCGAGGGCGTAGAGCGCGCGCCCGAACGGCGTGAAGTGCAGGATCACCGCGAACACGATCACGACGACGGCGACGAAGATCATGAAGGTCGGGATTCCCGTCGCCCCGATCGTGGATGTCGCGAATGCGGTGAGATCGGTCGGGAAGTCGGCCACCGCGCTGTCGCCGATCACGACGAGTGCGAGGCCGCGGAACAGCGCGAGCGTGCCGATCGTCACGGCGAGCGACGGGAGGCCGAACGTGGTGATGAGCACGCCGTTGAACGCACCGCAGAGCAACCCGATGATGATGCAGGCGACGAACACCCACCAGATGTTCCAGTGCTGGTTGTGGAAGAGCACCCCCATGGTGGCGGCGGAGAGGCCGGCGGTGCTCGCGACGGAGAGGTCGATCTCGCCGCTGATGATGATGAGCGCCATCGGCATCGCCATGAGGAGGATCGGGATGGCATCGATGAGCAGGAAGCTCACGGTCGCCGTCCCGGCGAAATACGGCACCAGGATGCTCGCCAGGATCACGATCAGCACGAGCACGTACACCGAGTTCGCGTTCCGGCCGAGCAGCAGGCGGCGGGCGGTGCTCCTCGCCTTGACCGGCGCGGCGGTCGCCGTGGTGCGCGTCGTCTGGTGTGGTGTCGTATTCGGGGTCATCGTCGGGGTGTCAGACATTGCGGGCCTCGCTGACCCGCAGCTTGCGGGCGGTTCTGATGGACAGGATCCGGTCGAGCAGGATCGCGGCGATGATGAGCACCCCGACGATGGCCTGCTGCCAGAATTTGCTCACGTTGAGGGCTGCGAGCGCGCCGGTCATGGTGGTGAGGAGCACGGCCCCGATGGCGGCCCCGGTCACGGTTCCGCTTCCGCCGAAGATCGCGACGCCGCCGACGACGACGGCCGCGACGATCTGCAGTTCGAAGCCGGTGCCGGTGTCGGCGCCGACCGAGTTGAAGCGCGAGGCGTAGAGCACGCCGGCGAGTCCGCTCAGTGCACCGCTCGCGATGAACGCGCCGACGACGCGGGAATTGACCGGGATGCCGAACAGGCGGGCGGCATCCGTGTCTGATCCGATCGCGTAGAGGTCGCGGCCCGCACGCGTCGAGAACATGAAGACCGCGGCGATGATCACGACGATGAGCGCCGCTATCGCGAAGAGCGGGATGCCGAAGAGTGTCTGAACGGAGAGGTTGCCGAACGCGGGCGGCTCGTTGCCGATGAAGTACTGCGTGCTTCCCGCCCAGGCGTTGCTGATGCCGCGGAAGATGTACAGCGTTCCGAGGGTGATCACGAGGGATGGCACCCCGGCGATCGTCACGACCAGACCGTTGATCGCCCCGAGCACCGCTCCGAAACCCATTCCGATGAGGAAGACGAGCGGGATCGGGATGCTGGGGAACGCGTGGAACAGCGAACCGGTACCGAAGGCGGCGAGGCCGAGGATCGAGCCGATCGACAGGTCCACGTTGTTGGTGATCACGACGAGGGCGAGACCCACCGCCATGATCACGAAGATGGTCGAGTTGAGGAGGAGGTCTTTGACGCCCTGCCCGGAGAGGAAGCGCGGGTTGACGACCACCGTGACGATCACGAGCACGGCGAGGGCGGCGAAGACGGAGAACTCCCGCGAGACGAAGATGCGACCGAAGGTGCGTCCGGCGCGCCCTTCATGGATGGCGGGGCTGAGTACCTGCTGGCTCATGCGACGGTCTCCGCCTGGCTGGTTTCGGATGGGGTCGGGCTCGCGTCTGGCCCGCTCGAAGAGGCGGCGAGCATCACGGATTCCGCCGTCGCCTCTTCCCGGCCGAGGCTTGCCGAGATGGCACCCTCGTGCATGACGAGGATGGTGTCGGCCATTCCGAGCACCTCGGGCAGTTCGGACGAGATCATCAGCACGGCGATGCCCTGCACGGCGAGTTCAGAGATGAGCCGGTGCACTTCGGCCTTCGTGCCGACGTCGATCCCGCGGGTCGGTTCGTCGACGATCAGCAGCTTCGGGCTCGTGGCGAGCCACTTCGCGATGACCACCTTCTGCTGGTTTCCACCCGAGAGGGTCGCGACCGACAGGTCTTGGGATCCGGTCTTCACCTGCAGGCGTTTCGTCCACTCGAGCGCGGAGGCGTGCTCACGCCGTGAGTCGATGAGGCCGAACTTCGACAGCTGCTTCCGCAGCGTGAGGGTCGCGTTGCGGGCGACCGAGAGATCCATCACGAGGCCCTGCTTGCGGCGATCCTCCGGCACGAATCCCATTCCGGCGTCGATCGCGGCCTGGGGGGAGTGGCGCTTGAGCGGCCTCCCGCCGATCGTCACCGATCCGCTGTCGTAACGGTCGATGCCGAAGATCGCCCGTGCGACCTCGGTGCGCCCGGCCCCGACGAGACCGGAGAGGGCGACGATCTCCCCGGCGTGCACGTCGAAGCTGATGTCGCTGAAGACGCCGTTCCTGGTGAGGCCGCGCACGGAGAGCACCGCTGCGCCGATCTCGGCATCCTGCTTGGGGAAGAGCGTCGCGATGTCGCGGCCGACCATCTCGCGCACGAGTCCGTCGACGGTGATGTCGGGGGTGTTGTGCGTCGCGATGAACGCGCCGTCCCGCATGACCGTGATGCGGTCGCAGAGATCGAAGACCTCATCGAAGCGGTGCGAGATGAAGAGGATGCCCGTTCCGCGCTCGCGGAGGCTGCGCGCGACGGCGAAGAGTCGCTCGACCTCGACGCCGCTGAGGGCTGCGGTCGGTTCATCCA
>JANYGT010000042.1 GCA_025362355.1 Lacisediminihabitans sp.
CGAGCCATCTCGACGAGAGGGCTCGGCCTTCTGCCCTTACTGCCTCACCTCGAGGAGGTCGCCATAGCCCATCCGGGTGAGGAAGCCTCGTGACGATGCTTCGTTGGCCTCGTTCACTTCCGCAACATCCGACCGCGTGAAGTCGACCACCGTGCGCCGCGGCTTCTGCCCGAACGGCAGGGCGAGGACTCTCACTATCTCGTCTGCAACCCTGCTCGGATCGGCAGAGGATCCCGGCTCGAACAGTGCTTCGGTGGCGTCCCCGTATCGCTCCAACATCGGATCAAGTCGTGAGTATGCGCGGGTGATGCTCTCGTCCAGCGCATGGCTTGCGTTGGGGAAGTGATCAGTGCCCTGAGTGAATGCGCCCGGCATGACGATCACCGTTTCGATGCCGAACTGAGACACCTCGTAGGCGGTCACCTGGGCAAGGGCGTCGAAGGCGAATTTGGATGCCACATACGGCCCGAGGAACGGGGGAACGCTCACGGTCGTCGTGCTGCCCACGTAGAGCAGCGTGCCTGATCCGCGGTCCCGAAGATGGGGAAGGGCAGCGCGATTCACCCGGTGAACGCTGAACGCGTTGACGTCGAACTGGTGGGCCAACTCGTCAACGGTAAAGGCTTCGGTGTACCCGATGGACATGTGCCCGGCATTGTGGATGACGACATCGAGCATGCCGACGTCATCCAGTACTGCCTGGACCGCGCGGTCAGCGGAGTCCTGGGATTGGACGTCGAGTTCGATGACTCTGATGTCTTTCCGGTGGTGCTTCGCGAAAGCCAGGAGATCGTCGGCCCGATCCGCGTTTCGGCCCTCGACGTCTCGCATGCTCGCGTAGACCGTGTGGCCCGCAGCTGCGAGCGCCTTGGCGCTCAGATTGCCGATTCCGGTGGATGCGCCGGTGATGAGGATGACAGACATTGAATTTCCTTTCACGGATTTTTTGTTTCGATCAGTGACCGCTGAGGAGTCCGAGCACCTTGTCGTAGTCACCGCGGGCTTCGGCGAACCGCAGGAATTTGACGGTCTCAACCAGAATTTCTTTCGCGTCAGGCTGGGTGCGGATGATCTCCATGACCTGAGAAAGGAACTCGTCAACCGGCATGGCGTTTTCTGCGTTCTCCTGACCCATCAGCGACGTGCGCACAGCCGGTGGGACGAGCTCCATGACCGTGATGCTGGTGTCGGCCAGTTGCACGCGGATGCCCTCCGAGAGCAGCTGGATAGCCGCCTTTGTGGCGTTGTAGGTCGGGGTGAATGGCAGCGGGACGAATGCGAGACCAGACGAGACGGTCATGATGGTCGCATCCGGTTGCCCGGCGAGGAATTCGGTGAATGCCGCGATGAGCCGGATCGGGCCGAGCAGATTCGTCGTCACGGTGGACTCCGCCACCGCGAGGAAATCGCCCGTGTGGTAGTCCTCGGGAAGCATGATGCCGGCCATCGTGATCAAGACGTTTGTGCTCGGGAACTTCTCCTGAACCGCCTGCGCGGTCGACCTGATCGAGTCAGCGTCCTGGGTGTCGATGACGAAGGTCTCGAGGCCGGGGTGATCGATCGCGATCTGCTCGAGGAGCTGCTTTCGTCGCCCGGCGACGATGACGGTGTTTCCTTCCGCCTGAAAGCGAAGGGCGAGACCCAGACCTAACCCGGACGTTCCGCCGGGGATGAAGATGGTGTTTCCAGTGATATTCATATCTGGAGCATGCGCCGAGAGCCACGGTGGCAAAAGAGGAGCAGCTATCGTAGGATTCCCGATCCCTGACTAAGCATCGAACTTTGTCGGATGATGGAAACATGGATCGCCAGGCACTCGCCGAATTTCTCCGCTCCCGCCGCGGCGGCTTGCGCCCCGACGATGTCGGACTCTCGGCGGGACCTCGCCGGCGCATCATCGGACTGCGGCGCGAGGAAGTGGCCGGTCTGACCGGGATGTCGACCGACTACTACGTGCGGCTGGAGCAGGCCCGTGGTCCTCAACCGTCGGAGCAGATGCTCTCTGCGCTGGCGCGTGCTTTGAGGCTCAGCACAGAGGAGCGCGACTACCTCTACCGTCTCGCCGGCCATGGTGCGCCCGCGCGCACGCCCCTCGATACCCATGTGGCACCAGCCCTCATGCGAGTGCTCGACCGGTTGGATGACACTCCGGCGCTGATCCTCTCGAGCCTCGGCGAGACGCTTGCACAGAATGCGCTTTCCCGAGCGCTGCTCGGCGACCACTCTGCGTACGCCGGCCTGTCCCGCAGCAGCGTCTACCGCTGGTTCACCGACCCCGGGGAGCGTGACTCGTATCCGACGAATGATCAACGTCAGCAGAGTAAGGCTCAGGTGGCGAGCCTGCGCGCTGCCTATGGTCAATCCGGGCCCCGCTCACGCGCCGCTGCGTTGATACGCGAACTGCACAAAGTGAGCCCGGAATTCACCGAAATCTGGGAACTGCAGGAAGTCTCGACGCGATTTGCGGCTCACAAGACCCTGATCCACCCGGAGCTCGGTGCGATCGAATTGGACTGCCAGGCTCTCTTCACCGAAGACCAGGGTCAGGCACTTCTCGTGCTCACCGCCGCACCACGATCCGAAGCCTTCCAGAAACTCGAGCTGCTGGCGGTCCTGGGGCAACAGCAGTTCAGCTGACGACCGGCGTCGTTCACGCGTTGTCGGGGTGTCAGGTGAGCGTGACGCTGTGCCCGTGCGGGTACAGCATTGCCTCCGGACGGAGCACGACGGGAAGGCGTGACGCGATCAGACCCGGAGTCATCGAGAAAGAGGTCGAATGAGTACAGGCCGAGCACTCCGGTGCGCCCGGCCGCGAGGCCCCTGGCGCTCGCACTCGGAACGTAGCCGAGCGTCTTCGCGGCCGCGAGGACGAGCTCCCGCGTCTCCCGTTTCACCCGCGCCGGCTTGCTGTAGGTGAACGAGACGGTCGCGGTCGAGACGTTCGCAAGAGCGGCTACGTCGTAGACGGTCGGCCGCTTCGCCATCGATTCTCCTCACCCGTCCGTTCGCCGCAGCGTGCGCCCTGGAAAGTGCGCTGTAACCGCCCAGTCTTCCAGCACGGCGAGGGTCAGCGCAGCATCCGGTCCGCGGTCCGAAGCGAGAGGGCCAGCTGGGCCAGTCCCGGATTCGCGGTGAGCGAGCTCGGGAAGGTGGAGTTGTCCGAGATCCAGAGGTTCGGGATGTCGTGGCTGCGCCCGTCGCCGTCGACGACACCCATGCTCGGGTCGGCACTCATCCGACAGGTGCCGAGGGTATGGGCGGTGCGGGCCAGCACGCGCGTCCCGAGCGCACCGGCGGCTTCGAGGATGCGGGTCATCGTCGCCGTCGCGTGCTCGTCGATCGCGCGCTCGTTCTGGCCGGGCGAGAAGGCGACGATCGCGCGCGGGATGCCCCACTCATCCACCTCGTCACTCAACACGAGCCTGTTGTCCTCGGCGGGAAGGCACTCGCCGTTGATGCCGATGCCGGCGCTGTAGCGCCACGAATCGAGCGCCTCCATGAGGTCGTCGCCCCAGAGCCCGCCGCCGCGCACGAGGGCCGTCGCATAGGTGAGCGGCATCACGCCGAGGCTCTGCAGGAGATATCCACCGGCGAAGTCGACGCCGTCCGGCCGCACGAAGTCTTCGCTGATGAGCGCGGACGGATACCCGCGATAGGCGCGTTGCTGCTCGTCGAACCGGCCCCAGACCTGCACTCCGCCGTGGGCGAGGAAGTTCCGTCCGACCTGCCCACTCGAGTTGGCAAGACCCGTGTTGAGGAGCAGACGCGGGGTCTCGATGCCGCCGCCGGCGAGCACGAGGGTCGCGCAGCGCTGACGGTGCTCCCGACCGTCGTGCCGGTACACGACCGCCGAGATGCGGCCGAGCGAATCGCGCTCGATGCCATGCACCATCGAATCGGGCCGGATCTCAGCCCCGGCGGCGACAGCGGCGGGGAGGTAGGTGTTCGCGGTGGTCGCCTTCGTGCCGAAACGTTCGCCCTGGTGGATGGTGCCGAGGTTCCGGCTTGCGTGACGGTGACCGTGGTGCGCCTGGTCGCGCGCGCGGCTGAGGATGGCGGCGGGCGCATCCGTCGCCCGGATGCCGAGGCGGTCGCAGCCGATCGCCATGAGGTCGGCGGCTGCGTTGCGATCGACGGGCGGGTCGAGGTATTCGCGATCCGGATCCCAGGGGTACGGGTTCGGCCCCGAGACACCGATCGTGCGCTCGACCTCGGCGACATAGCGGATGAGCTCGGCATGGTCGACCGGCCAGTCGGCACCGACCCCGGATTCGGTGAACAGATTCAGGTCGCGGATGTCGGGGCGCGGCGTGAACGCCCCCCAGTGCAGCGTTCCGCCGCCGACGCCCCAGCCGCTGTTGTTCGGCCCGAATGCGGTGGGCGCGTCTCCACCGCTGAGCCGCTCGGACATCCAGTTGATCCTGGGGGCGCCGACCTCGTCGTTGGTGAAGCCCTTGGGACCGAGATTCGGCCCGGCCTCGAGTGCGACGACCCGGAGGCCGCGTTCCGCGAGACGGGCGAGCAGCGGGGCACCACCCGCGCCGGTGCCGACGATGACGACATCGACGATGTCGTCATCCGCATGGGTGCGCATGTCGTCGAGGTTCACTCGTCGGCCTCCGATACAGTCACGGGGGTGCCGAGGTCGCCCGGCTCCCACGGATCGCGCAGGCCGGCGCCGAGGCTCACAAAGCCGGCGGGCTCGACCCCTTCCGCGCTGGTCGCGAAACCGTCGTATCCGACGCGGGCGAGGGATGCCGGGTGAGCCAGCCAGGCGCGCGCAAGATCGTTGCGAACGTCTTCGAACCACAAACTCAGCGCGTCGTCGTCCCAGGGCGCGTCGGTGACCGGCTCACCGGCGATGATCCGGCGAATCAGGGTGTCCTGCTGCTCGGCGTCGTGCGGCCAGACCGACGCGATGGCGTCGAGGCCGATTCGGTAGGCGGAAATGTCATCCGGGAGTTCGGCGGGGCGCCAACCATCACCACGACCGGCAGTGAGGTCGCCGTCGACGCGCGCGGCCAGGTCGATGCGGCGCATGCCCGGCTGCGGTACCAGCCGGTCGGCGAGCGCTCGGAGGGTGGTCAGCTGCGCTTGGGAGATCGCTCGTGGTGCGTAGTGCGGGTCGTCGGCGATCGCACGCCGTGCCAGCATGCCGCGCTCTTCTGTGCCGGTGCGGCCGGAAGCGATCAGCCGCCCCCACTCGGCTGGCACCTGCGGGGATGCCTCGACGGTCGTCTGCCAGAGGCGCTCGATCTCGGCCGCGACCTCATCGGGGCGCTCGTACGGGAGCAGGTGTCCCGTCTCGGCGAGGGAGACGAAGCGGGCACGTGGATACACGCCGGCGAGCAGGCGCGGCTGGGCCGACGCGCCGAGATCCTCGTCATCCTCGCCGGCCAGCACCACGACGGGCAGGTCGAGAACGCCGACGACTGCCGAGACATCCTCGGTGCTGCCCTCGGTGAGCCAGCGCTTCCAGGAGAGTGGCGAGGTCTGCCGAACCTGGGCGACGGCATCCTGCTCCGAGCTCTCTCTGAGCGGTTCCGCCACATTCTGCGCAACGAACTCGCGCGCATCGACCTCTGAAAGTCCGCCGTCCGCTAGCCATGCGAGCATCAGCGCGCGTTTGTCGTCGTCCATGGGTTCCGGGACTGGTGGAGACGGCGCGAGCAGTACCGCGCCGGCGAGGCCGAAGACGTTCGCGCTGCCGCTCAGCAGGCGGGCGGCGACGAGCGCGGCGACCTTGCCGCCCATGCTGTGTGCCACGAGCAGGAAGGGTCCGCCGTCTGCTTCGGCCTCGATCGCGGCGAGCGCGACATCGGCCATCGTCTGCACGGAGCCGTCTGCGGCATCCGAAGCGCCGCCCTGGCCAGGCAGGTCGATACCGACCACGTGGAATCGTTCGCCGAGGCAGTGCGCGAGGGGCGCGGATGCCGCGGCGCCGAAACCCAGACCGGCGAGGAAGTAGATGGTGCCGTCGTAACCGATCACGGAGTGACCATGCCCCCATTGACGTTGAGTGTCGCGCCCGAGACGTAGCTCGATTCGGCGGAGGCAAGGAACACGAAGGCGGGAGCGAGCTCGGCCGGCTGCCCGGAACGCTGGTAGGTGCTCTCGTCGTCGAATGCCATCATCTGCTCGTCCGAGACGCCGCCCGATACCTGGAGCGCTGTCCAGACCGGGCCGGGTGCGACCACGTTCACGCGGATGCCGCGGGGCGCCAGCTGCTGGGCCAGCCCCTTCGAGAAGTTGTTGATCGCGGCCTTCGTGGCTGCATAATCCAGCCGATCCGGTGCCGGCTTGTAGGCCTCGAGCGACGCCGTATTGATGATGCTTGCGCCCGCCGGCAGGTGTGCGAGAGCGGCCTTCGTTATCCAGAAATTCGCGAAGACGTTCGTGCGGAAGGTGAGCTCGAACTGCTCGTCGGTCAGGTCTTCGATCCTCTCGACGGCGACCTGCTTGCCCGCGTTGTTGACGAGGATGTCGAGCCCGCCGAGCAGGCGGACGGCCTCATCGACCAGGTCGCGGCACCGAGCCGCGTCAGTGATGTCTGCGGCGATCGCGTGCCCCTTCGTGCCGGCGGCCTCGATCAGACCGAGGATGTGGTCGGCATCCTCCTGCTCTGCCGGCAGGTGCACGATCACGACGTCCGCCCCCTCGCGCGCGAACGCGATCGCGACGGCCCCGCCGATGCCGGAGTCACCGCCCGTGATGAGTGCTTTGCGACCGGTCAGGCGGCCGGTGCCCCGATAGGTCTCTTCTCCGAGGTCGGGTACCGGGGTCATCCGTGCTTGCACACCGGGCTCCGGTTGATGCTGGAGCGGCGGTTCCACCCGGTTGTACCGCTCGACCGGGTTTTCGAAACTGTACTGATCACGAGAAGCCATATCTTCCACAGTAGGTCGGATGCGCACCAACGTCAGGACCCTTGCGCGAGCGGTATTTTCTGGTAGCCCGCCACTGGGAAGACCGGATGCTTGACGGCGAGTGCCCCGTGCCGGGACAGTTGTCGCACGGCGCGAACCGATCGAGTGGAGCAGAGATGGCACAGCTGATCTACACGACACTCTGCTCGCTTGACGGTTACTTCGAAGACACGGATGGCCGGTTCGACTGGGCGGCGCCGGATGAGACGGTGCACGCGTTCATCAACGACCTCGAGCGACCGGTCGGCACCTACCTCTATGGTCGCCGGGTGTACGAGACGATGATCTACTGGGAGACCGTCGACACCGAATCCGAGCCGGCGGCGATCCAGGACTTCGCAGCACTGTGGCGTGCGGCCGAGAAGGTCGTCTACTCGCGCACGCTGCAGGAGCCATCGAGCGCGAAGACGAGGATCGAAGCCACCTTCGAGCCGGATGCGGTGCGCCGGCTGAAGAAGGAATCCCTAGCAGACATCTCCATTGGGGGTGGCGAGCTCGCCGGTCGGGCGCTCGCCGCCGGACTGGTCGACGAGGTGCGTCTCTTTCTCTCCCCGATCGTGGTCGGCGGCGGCAAACGCGCGCTTCCCGACGGCGTCCGGGCCACACTCGAGCTGCTCGACGAACGCCGATTCGCGAGCGGCGTGGTGTATCTGCGCTACCGGGTCGGCTCCTGATCACCTTCGGTTCACCGACCCGCCGTGCGCCCGTAGACGAGGTCGAGAACGCCGGTAGAGAATTGCGTGCTCGAGATCAGTGCGAAGGTGATCGGATCCGGCCGAATCGGGGGCGTGAAAAGCTGCCGCCCGCCGCCGAGCACGATCGGATGCTGGATCAGCTCGAGTTCGTCGAGCAGATCGTGTTGGATCAGCCACCGCACGAGCGTGATACTGCCGGCAATGGCGATCACGCCGCTGTGGCCGGCTTTCAGGTTCTCGATGCTCGAATGGTCGACCGTGTCGAGAATCGAGGAGTTCTCCCATTCGAGAAGGTCGGGGCTTGATGACACCACGTACTTCTTCATCGAATTGATTCGGCGGGCAAGAAACTGATCGCCCGTCAGCTTCGGCCAGGATGCGGCGAAGATCTGAAAGGTCGAGCGGCCGAGGAGAAGGGCGTCCGCACCGGTGAAAAGGTCGCTGACGGACCCTTTCATGTCATCGTCGAGGAATGGGAAGTGCCACTTCTCGGGCGCTTCGACCACGCCGTCGAGCGAACTGAAGAGCTGTGCCCGGATGATTCCCATAGTGTCTTCCTCCTCGGTTCCCGCGGTCAGTCCCCGAGGAATTCGGTGATCGCGGCACCGATGACGATCGGATCCACTTCGTGGGTCTGCACGGGTAGCGTGCGACGCACGGAGTTCGGTAGGCGGGCGGCGATGGCATCCGCTCCGGAGCTCATCATCGACATGCTGGCGTCGCCATCGACGACGAGAACAGGGATCGTGATGTCTGTCATACCCGAGATCAGGTCGTCGTCGAGTGCGCCGCTTTGACTGCCGCCCATGATGAGCGAGTCGTAGACGAGGGTCGGCGCGATGGCTTCCATGAGCGGCCACATCGGCATTTCCTTCATCGGCGCGAGGTACTCCAGCGGAATACCGATGATCTCCGTGTTGAACAGATCGAGTGCGTCGGCGTTCTTCCCCTGCGAAACAAGGGCAGTCAACCGCGAGACGTAGTCGACAGGGATTCCATGCCCTTCGACCATGACCGGTGGCTCATAGATGATCGCGGCCAGAACCCCGGGCAGGTGCTGGATCGATCGCAGTGCGAGCACGGCGCCCGAGGAGACCGCGTAGAGAGCGACGGAACCGCCGGCCGCCTCGATCACGGCGGCGAGGTCATCCGTTTCCCTGTCGGGGCTGTATTCTTCGGCGTCTCCGCTCTCGTTGCGCCCGCGGCGATCGTAGGTGACGACCGTGAACCTGTCGGCCAGTTCGTCGGCCAGCGCGGGGAGCGGCCCGAAGGCTCGACTGCACAACGCTCCATCGACCAGCACGAGCACCGGCCCGGAGCCGACGACGCTGTATGCGATTCGCGTTCCGTCAGCAGATGCGACGGTGCGTGACTGGGTGGTTATCATTGCGTGCCTTCCAACATGGTCAGTAGTACCGATTAGTACGGTAATATCTAGTACAGTACTAAGTAGTACGTTAGGAGTCAATATGACAAACCCCGAAGCCCCGTCGATCACCAGGTCGCGCGGGGAGGTGAACAGGCGACGAATCCTGGACGGTGCGCTCGATGTCTTCGTCGCGAACGGATTCGTTGGAACGAGCACCGATCAGATCGCGGCCGCGGCCTCTGCCTCGAAACAGACGATCTACAACTACTTCACCGACAAAGAAGGACTTTTCACAGCGCTCATCCTCGAAGTCGGCGACACCATCGACGATCCGTTCGAGCGGATGGTCGAGTCGATGCGCGGTGCAAGCGACGCCGACTCGGCCGTGCGGATGCTGGCGACCCAGTTCACCCGTTCCATCATGAACACACGGGTACAGCAGATTCGACGCCTGGTGATCGCCGAGGCCGCTCGCTTCCCCGAGCTTGCCCGGCTCTACTGGGAGCGCGGGTTCGAGCGTGTTCTCAACTCGGTTGCAGAGTGTCTGCGGGTACTCTCCGACACGGGTCGGCTCACCATCGCCGATCCGCACACGGCAGCGCAACATCTCGCCGGAATGCTGCTCTGGATCCCCAGCAATCGGGTGATGTTCCTGGGTGAATACCGCTCTCCGGAGGATGCCACGCTGACCGCATACATCGAGTCCGGAGCCGATGCGTTCGTCGCTGCCTACCGTCCTGCGTGACGAGCGTCGCGTACGAGCAGCGTGGTCCAGCTCCGCTAACGGAGACCGCTTTCGACCACTCTGTGAAGCGTGGCGAATAACGTAAGAAGAATCATCCCGACGACGATTGGAATCCCTTGCGCAAGTTGTTCCTCATAATCCTGTGTTTCTTCTTCCCGTTCCTTGCGGTGCTTCTCAACGACGGTCTGACCATCAAGGTGCTCTGGGCATTTCTGCTGCAGTTGCTCGGTCACGTTCCCGGCGTCATCTACGGCATCTACCAGGTGACGCGCGACTGAGCGCGGCAGGGCAATCCTGACTGCAGAGCTACGCAACAGCCGATCTTCCCTCGCCCGCGAGTCGGTCCGTACTCTGGTGGCATGAGACCTGAACCGACGCTGCCGTACGAGTTCACCGCGCCGATTCACACCGAACGCCTCCGCCTTCGGCTGATGGTGGAATCGGATGTCGATGACATCTTCGCGTACCAGTCCCGCGAAGACGTGGTGCGCTACGAGCTGTTCGAGCCGCGAACCCGCGAACAGGTCGCAGAGAAGGTCGCGACATACGCCACCGCCTCGAGCCTCGCGATCGAGGGCGACTACCTGCAACTGGCGGTCGAACTTCCGACGGCAGAGGGCGGACCCCGCGTCATCGGCGACTCCTACTTCAAGCTGAGCAGTCTAGAAAACTCCCGCGGGGAGATCGGCTGGACACTGCATCCGGATTTCATGCGCCAGGGATATGCCACCGAGGCTGCACGTGCGATGCTCGCGGTGGCCTTCGAGCAGATCGGTTTACATCGGGTCGTCGCCGAACTCGATCCACGAAACGGCCCATCCATCGCGCTGTGCCGGAGACTCGGGATGCGCGAGGAGGCTCACTTCGTCAAGGACCTCTGGTTCAAGGGCGACTGGGGTGACACCGGCATGTACGCGATCCTGCGCGAGGAATGGCTCTCTACAGCGCAGATTCAGCGTTCGCCTACCGGATGACCCGGTGACTGTTCGGTTTTGGGACAACTGTTCTTGCGCGCCCCCGAACAATCGTCCCGAGGGCGAACAATCACAGACCCCCTCCGATCAGGAGCTGGTCGCAAGCCCGTACCGGGAGATGACGTTTCCCCTGCTCGTCATTTCCGAGCTCTGAAGCTGGAGGGCCGTGATCGGATCCGCTGACGTGAAAAGGTGACGTCCGACGCCGGCGATCACCGGATGTGTCATCAGCGTGAGTGAGTCGAGCAGCCCGGCGAAGAAGAGGTGGCGAACGAGGGAGATTCCGCCCATGATGGCGATCTCACCACCCTCGGTGTTCTTCAGGTCACGCACGAATTCATCGAGGTCCCCGACGATCAGTTCGGAGTTCTCCCACGCGAGGTCGTTGGAGAGCGTGGTCGACGCGACATATTTCTTGACGGGATTGATGAACCCGGCGAACGGGTCATCCGCCGCGGCTGTCGGCCAGTAGTCCGCCCACTCCTGATAGCCGACCCGGCCGAGGATGACGGTGTCGACCTGGCTGATCACCGTTCCGAGTTCGACTCCCAGTTCCGCGTCGAAGCTCTGCCCCTGCCACAGGTTCGGCGCCTCGACGACGCCATCCACCGAATGGAAGAGGCCCGCGGTGAGTCTTCTCATGTCTTTTACTCCGATCGAGGTAAATCACTTCCGGAATCGAACAGACTCTCTCACAGAAAGAGAAGTTCTCGTGGGGACAGTGAGTCCGAGCGAGGCTTGCAAGAGGGGATGATCGCGGGGCGCTACTCCGGTGATCGCGTCCATGGACTGTCGTAGAAGACGTTGACGCCGGAGGGATCGAGGCGGGTAGCCCGTTCGCGCAGGTAGGGCTGCAGCACACCGCCTATGAGCAGGTTGACGTTCTTCTGGGCTTCCTGAAAACGAGTCGCCGGCCAGTCCGAGGGCAGGAGTGCATCCGGGAGTCGCGGATCTTTCAGCTGCGCCCCGAGGAAGTCGCCGTAGAGATCCCGCCAGCGGATGAGCGCCTCCGGTCCCGGCGCGATGACCTGCGGAACATCCGAGCAGGCAAGCAACGCCGCTCGATACGACGCAGCCAAATCCGCGAGATCCCATGCTCGGCGGGCCAGATCGCGCGCGTCGGCCAGCGAATCCGGTTTCAGGATGACGCGCCTGATCCAGGCGTCACCGACGAACTCATCATCGGCGAGACGCAGCCGCTCCCACCGGTCACCCGCTGCGATGAGCACCCCGGGGCGGAGTATTCCGTAGCCGGCATGCTGCCCGACGTGCAGCACCCTGTCCCGAAGCACTCGCTGGGTCTCCGGCACGTGGTAGATGAGGGTGTGGAATTCACCCGACCACGAACTCTCATCGGAGGTGCCTTCTACCTCCTGATACCGGGCGGCGGATGACCGCGCCAGTCGATAGATGTTGATCCGTCCCTGAGGCTGCACCTCGAGCGCTCCGAGAGCGCTCATCCGGGTCAAAAGGTTGCGGGCCGCGGATTCGCTGCGGCCGAGCAGCTGAAGCAGGTCGACCAATGCGGGCCCGCTGAGTGCGGAGGCGCCGACCGCGCCCATGAGAAATGGCACATCCGTCGCTCCGGACGTCCAGCGGTATCGCTTCAGTTCCACCGGATCCACCACCTGTTCGTCACGTTTCGGGGCAAGATTGCCGGGCCGGAGGCGGGCGTTCTACGTTCAGAATAATCCGCATCGCTCGTGCGGAGTTCACCACTCTCAAGGAGAATCCACATGTCCGCCTCATCAACCACCAATCACCGCGGTGCGGCCCAGTCCGGTCTGCTCGCAGCCTCCATCTGCATGGCGATCACCCAGATTCTCGGGCTCGTGTTGCAGCCGGGCAATGTCGCCCAGGTACTGATGATCGGTCTCTCTCTCAGCACCATCGCTTTCGGCGGTACCTACGCCGCCGTGTTCTTCGTCACGCTGGCGGGTTCGCGCCGCCGCCGCTCGCCGGGGGTCACCGCGGCTCCGTAGCGGTTGCGGGGGTACTGTGCGTC
>JANYGT010000285.1 GCA_025362355.1 Lacisediminihabitans sp.
CCGAGCGAGGTGACCTCGGCCACCTGGTGCTTGGTGCGGTCGCGACTGAGGCACTCGACGAGGCGACGCAACACCAGGTCGCGATTCGACTCGAGCACCATGTCGATGAAGTCGACGACGATGATGCCGCCGATGTCGCGAAGACGCAGCTGGCGCACGATCTCTTCGGCCGACTCCAGGTTGTTCTTGGTGACCGTCTCTTCGAGGTTTCCGCCGGAGCCGACGAACTTGCCGGTGTTGACGTCGACGACGGTCATCGCCTCGGTGCGGTCGATGACGAGAGATCCGCCGGACGGCAGCCAGACCTTACGGTCGAGCGCCTTCTCGATCTGCTCTGTGATGCGGTATTCATCGAACGAGTCGACCGTTCCCGTGTAGGTCTGCAGGCGATCGACGAGGTCGGGAGCCACCTGGCTGAGGTAGGTCGAGATCGTCGCCTCGGCATCCGCTCCCTCGATCACGAGCGTGTGGAAGTCCTCGTTGAAGACATCCCGAACGATCTTGACCAGAAGGTCGGGCTCGCTGTGCAACAGCGCGGGCGCCTGGACGTTCTCGAGCGCTGCACTGATCGCCGACCACTGGGTGGTGAGACGGTTGACGTCGAGCGTCAGCTGTTCTTCCGTCGCACCCTCGGCCGCGGTGCGGACGATGACACCGACGTTATCCGGAAGCACCTCTTTGAGGATTTTCTTCAGGCGGGCGCGCTCGGTGTCGGGCAACTTGCGGCTGATGCCGTTCATCGATCCGTTCGGCACGTAGACGAGGTAGCGGCCCGGAAGGCTGACCTGGCTCGTAAGTCGCGCGCCCTTGTGACCGACCGGGTCTTTCGTCACCTGCACGAGCACCTTGTCGCCCGGCTTGAGCGCAAGCTCGATGCGGCGCGCCTGGCTCTTGCCCTCGGCGGAGTTCTCCGCTGCAGCCTCCCAGTCGACCTCACCGGAGTAGAGCACGGCGTTGCGACCGCGTCCGATGTCGACGAAGGCCGCTTCCATGCTCGGGAGAACGTTCTGCACGCGTCCGAGGTAGACGTTGCCGATCAGGCTCGCATCGGCCGCCTTCGCCACGTAGTGCTCGACGAGTACGCCGTCTTCGAGGACGCCGATCTGGATGCGGTCGAACTTCGACCGCACGACCATCACCCGGTCGACGCTCTCGCGCCGGGCGAGGAACTCGGATTCGGTGATGACCGGGCGACGGCGACCGGCGTCCCGGCCGTCACGGCGGCGCTGCTTCTTCGCCTCGAGGCGAGTGGAACCGCGAACCTTGGTCGGCTCGTTGCTGAGCTCCGGCTGCGGCCTCGGTGTGCGAACCTTGACGACGGTGTTGGTCGGGTTGCCGTTGCCACCGTTGTTGGTGCCGGAGTCGCGGTCTTCGTCCCCCGCGCGGCGGCGCGAACGGCGGCGGAGGGTGCCGGGCTCGTCGGAGTCGAACTGGCCGTCGTCGAGGTCGTCGTGGCCGTTGCGATCGTTGCCATTGCGATCGTTCTGGTTACGCCCACCCTGGTTGCGGTCGTTCTGACTGCGGTCGTTTTGGTTGCGGTCGTTCTGCCGCGCCGGGAGAACGGGGATATCGGGCGCCTGGAACAGCAGCGACGTGGTTGGACGGAGGGGTGCCCTCGCTTCAGCGGTGGGGCCCTCGGGGGTCGAGCCCGTCGCAACCTCGGTGATCGAGCTCGTCACAACCTCGGCGGCGGGCTTGCGTGCGCGACTGCGGGTCGGGGTGGTCTTCGGAACCTCGGCTGCTGCCGTGGCATCCACGTCCGGCTCCGAGCTCGCCTCGGTCTTCGCCTTGGGGGCTGCCGCCCGGCGAGCGGGTGCGCGCTTGACCGGCGCGGCCTTCTCTGCCGTCGGAGCCTCGTCGGAGGTCGATTCGACCGGCGGCGCCACGGTGGTGGGAGCCTGCTCGGCCGGCGTTTCAACGACCGGCGCCTCTGCGACCGGCGCCTCTGGGACCGGCGCTTCTTCGACCGGGATCTCGGCGACCGGGGCTTCGACGACGGGCGTTTCGGCTACCGGAGCCGTCTTCGCCTGTGACCTCCGACCGAAGAGTCGTCCGCGTCTCTTGCCCTCGGTTGGTTCGTTGGTACCGGTTGTGTTGTCGTGTGTGTCCACCATTGCTGGTGTGCTCCTAGCCCGGGCCGGGCAACCGCGCCACCCGCCGGGTACTCTCTAACGCGATCTTCCGCCTCGGCGGGCCTCCGCTAATCCTTACGCTCCGTGACCGGCTCTGGCCTGGTGTGGCTCTGGCTCTGCGTCACGCTCGTTTGTGGTGAAACTCTCGGAACTCGCTATCCGACACGTTCTTCACCGACACCCTGTCATTGTCGACAGCCTGTCTGTGCGTGGCCCGGCTTGGTGCCCGGTAAGCATTCTTTGGCGTCGCGGGAGCGCGGCTCCTGCGACTACCCCAAATTATCGCACGCATTGCCGCGAACCCCGCATTTCGGGCATGCAATAATCCGAGGGTGTCCACCACAGACCCCAGCACGCGGCCGGATCGACTCACTTTACTGTTGACGGCCGCGGGGGCACTCGGGGTGATTTCCTCGTTCGTGAGCACCGTCGTCGCCTTCAAGGGCATCGAAGCGGCCGCCAAGGGCGTGAAGCTCATCGGTGCCGATAATGAGCTCGGTTTTCCCTCATCCGCGTTCGCGCTGGTGCTTTTCGCGGTGATCTTGGCGGTGGGAGTAGCTCAACTGGCGGGCGCAGAATTCCGCCGGGGCTGGTGGAGCGGGATGACGCCGCTGCTGCTCATCGGCTCGGTCTTCGAGGTGTGGGTGCTCTATCTCGCGCTCGTCGGACGCGCGTTCACGGTCTTCCCCCTCGTTCAGCTGATTCTCTTTGCCGGAGCAGCGGCGATCGCCATCATCCGGATGCCGCGGGAGACGCCATCCATTGCCCTCGGTGTGTTCCTCGTCGTCGCATCCGTCAGCGGGTTCTTCGCCGCCTTCCGGCTCGTCGTCGACAAGGTCGGAACCTTCACGAACCCGGATGTCGCGCCCACCTGTAACGTGAGCGTGCTCGTGCAGTGCGGCAAGAACCTCGGGTCGCCCCAGGGCTCGATCTTCGGCTTTCCCAACCCGCTCATCGGGGTCGGCGGATGGGTCGCCGTGCTGATGGTCGGCATCATGATCCTTGCCGGAATGCGCTTCGCCCGCTGGTTCTGGATCGCCCTGAACGTCGGGATGCTCGGCGCACTGGCCTTCATCATCTGGCTGATCACGCAGAGCATCTTCGATCTCCATACCCTCTGCCCATGGTGCATGGCCACCTGGTCGGTCGTCATCCCCGCCTTCTGGCTGGTGACCCTGTACAACCTCAAGGAGGGCAACATCCCGTTGCCCGCGGGTGCGGTCAGAGTGGCGGGGGTCGCCTATACCTACGTGCCGTTGATCACTCTGATCTGCTACCTCGTCGTGTTTCTCATCGCCCAGGTTCGGCTCGACGTGATCAATCGCTTCTAGGCAGACATTCAGCCGAGGGTGGCTGCCCTCCGGTGGGGGTCCGATATCCTCACAGTGCACTTGTGCTCCTGGCGGATGACCACGCCCGGCACACCGCCCTCCACCGAGAGAACGTAATACACGATGGCCACTCCCGGCACCGCAAGCCCCCTGGGGAAAAAGGATCGCCGCGAGGCGGCACGCGAAACAGCTCGGCTCGAGCGAGAGGCCGAGAAGAAGCGCGAGCGGCGCAACAAGATCTTCCTGCAGGGCGGAATCGGGGTCGCAGTGATCGCGATCGTCGCCGTGATCGTGCTCGTGATCGCCGGAATGAACAATGCGCCGACGGCTACCGCGTCGAAGGTCTCCCCGAAGAACATGGCGAGCGATGGCATCCTGTTCACCGGCGACGGCAGCGCGGTGACGGCCACAACGAGCGCGGCCGTCTCGGTGGACAAGGTTCCGGCCGTCACTGCTACCACCGCACCGACCGACTCGGGCGTTGCCCACATCGTCACCTATGTCGACTGGGCCTGCCCGGTGTGCAAGACCTTCGAGGCCACCTATACCGCGAATATCACTTCCCTCGTGAAGAGTGGCAAGGCGACATTAGAGGTACATCCGATCTCGATCCTCGACGCCAACTACCCCGGCAGTCGCTATGCCAGCCGTGCTGCGAACGTCGCGGCGTGCGTCGCCAACTTCGAGCCCGAGAAGTTCCTCGGCGTGCAGACGGCCTTCTACGAGAATCAGCCGGCGGAGGGGTCGAGCGGACTCACGAATGCGGCAATGAAGACTCTCGTGAAGAACGCCGGTGCCGAGAACGCGTCGGTCACTAAGTGCATCGACAACGAGACCTATTCGTCCTGGGTGACCAAGGAGACAGCGCGTACGACGTCGAACGCGGCGCTCGTCGACCCGACCTCAGGGAAATTCGGAACGCCGACAGCATTCGTCAACGGCAAGCGGTGGAACAACTCCGACGACTTCATGGCGTTCGTCACGGCCTCGACCAAGTAACGCGCTGCCCCGACGCCCGATCCGCGTGGCTGTTGTTCGGGTTTGGGACGAATGTTCGTGGGCGCCGGCGAACAATTGACCCGAAACCGAACAATGGCGGGCGCGGCGACCGCCGGAGTGCGCCGGGCGCGCGGCGGCGCTAGTCGAACCAGAGGGCGAGCTCGCGGGCTGCCGACTCCGGCGAATCCGAGCCGTGCACGAGGTTCTGCTGCACCTTGAGGCCCCAGTCGCGTCCGAGGTCGCCGCGGATTGTTCCGGGCGCCGCGGTCGTCGGGTCGGTCGTGCCGGCGAGTGAGCGGAATCCCTCGATCACGCGCTCTCCCGCAACCCGGACGGCGATGATCGGCCCGCTCTCCATGAACTCGATGAGCGGCTCGAAGAACGGCTTGCCCTGGTGCTCCTCATAGTGCTTCGAGAGCAACTCGCGGCTCGGCTCGACGAGCTTGAGGTCGACGAGCTGGTAGCCCTTCGCCTCGATTCGGCGCAGGATCTCGCCGGTCAGATTGCGTGAGACGCCGTCGGGTTTGACGAGCACGAGGGTTTCCTGGATGTCGGTCACGACAGCTCCTTGGGGTTGAGGGTTACGGTTGCGGGGCGAACTGGGCGTTGCGACGATCGAGGCGCCGACCGATGATGAAGCAGTAGATCCAGAGGGCGAGAAACAGCACCCCGATGACGTACATGACGTTGATGAGCAGGCCGAGCAGGATGAGCACGGCCTGCAGCGCCCATCCGATCCAGAGTGCCACCGGGTGACGAAGAGAGCGTCCGACGAGCAGCATCAGCGCGATGAGCACTGCTCCCCCACCGAAGATCACGCCGAGGGGAAGCACCCGGAGACCGTAGGCGACGAGGATCACGAAGAACATCACGATCGCTTCGAGCAGCAGCACGATCGAGAGCAGCGACTCCTGGGCACCGCGGCGACGACGCGGCTTTCCCGACGGCGCGGCGCTCATCGCTTCCAGCCCTCGGCGTCGGCGATCACGAGAGAGTCACCGACGAGTGTTATCGATCCGGTGATGACGACGCCACGGCGCGGAGCCTCGGATGCCCACTCCCGTGCGGCCGCGATCGCGTCACTCACGGAATCGTGGCGCAGCGTCGCATCCTCGCTGGTGAGCCGCGCGACGGTCTCGGCCAGCTCATCCACCGGAACCGCTCGCTCCGACGAAGACGCGGCGACGTCGAAACGTGTCGCGAAGGTGGCGAGCGCACCGATGATTCCGTCGGCATCCTTGTCGGCGAGCACGCCGAGCACGACGGCCACCTCGTCGAACGTGAAGTAGGTCGCAATACCCTTCGCAAGCGCCAGCGCCCCGTCGGGGTTGTGCGCCGCGTCGATGATCACCGTCGGTTCGATTCCGATGACCTGCATGCGTCCGGGAGAGGATGCCGTCGCGATGCCCTCGGCGAGCACGTCGCCGACCAGCAGCTGGCTGCCGCCGCCGAGGAACGACTCGACCGCGGCGATCGCCACGGCGGCATTCTGCGCCTGATGGTCGCCGAACAGCGGGAGGAACAGGTCGTTGTAGGTGCCGGCCAGTCCGCGGACGGAGATGACCTGTCCCCCGACCGCGACGGTGTTGGACTCGAGCGCGAAGGCCGTTCCCTGAACGGCGATCGTCGACTCGGTCAGTTCGGTAGCCCGCTCCAGCTCCGCAAGGGCCTCGGCCGGCTGGGTCGCGGTGACGACAGCGGCCAGCGGCTTGATGATGCCGGACTTCGTGCGCGCGATCCCGGCGACCGTGTTGCCGAGCCTCGACATGTGGTCGAGCGAGATCGGGGTGAAGACGGCGACCACGCCATCGCCGACGTTGGTGGAGTCCCACTCGCCGCCCATTCCGACCTCGATGACCGCGACATCCACCGGGGCGTCCGCGAAGCTCGCGAAGGCGAGTGCCGTGAAGGCCTCGAAGAAGGTCAGCGGCAGTTCGCCGGATCCGATGAGCTCGGCATCCACGATCTCCAGATACGGCTGGATGTCGCGATAGTTGGCCACGAACGCCTCGTTCGAGATCGGCTCGCCGTCGATCATGATCCGCTCGTTCACCCTGACGAGGTGCGGACTGGTCAGGAGCCCCGTGCGCAGGTCGTAGGCACGGAGGATCGACTCAACGATGCGGCTCGTCGAGGTCTTGCCGTTCGTACCGGTGATGTGGATGATCGGGTACGACCGCTGCGGATCCCCGAGCAACTCGACGACACGCCTGGTCGGCCCGAGCCGCGGTTGCGCGTGCGCCTCGCCGATGCGGGAGAGGAGTTCGTCGTAGACGACATCCGCGTCCTTCTGGAAGAGAGCGTCGTCGCCGAGCTCCGGGTCGTCGGTCAGGTCAGACATCGGTTGCAGCTCCGTGGATTGTCAGTTCGACGACGATGTCGCCGGTGTTAGCGTATTGGCCCGCCGGCACGACGACTCGGAATGCACCGACGCGTCCGTGTTGGGCAGCGTAGGTCTCGGCGACGATCTCCCCGGTCCAGTAGGCCTCGAATTCGAGGGAGAGTGTCTCTTTCGCCATCGTCTCGCGAAATGGCATGACGTTGCCGAATTCGTCGCGGGAGGCGAAGAACAAGGCCAAGTCGATGCGGTCGCTCACGTCGAGCCCGGCTGCCTTGCGGGTCTCCTGGACGGCGCGGGTGAGGTCGCGGGAGAGTCCCTCCGCGGCGAGTTCCGGCGTCACCGCGGTGTCGAGGATGACGAATCCGCCGTCGGCGAGGAAGGCGATCGCGTCGGCGCCGATCGGCAGCTCGAATCTCGTCTCGAACTCGCCTGGCAGCAACTCGACACCTCCCACGACGACGTTCTCGCCGTTCGGCTGCCAGTCGCCGTCTTTCGCGGCGCGAATGACCGTCTGCACCTGCTTGCCGATGCGTGGCCCGGCCGCTCGCGAATTCACCGTGAGGCTGCGGGTTATTCCGAACGCCTCAAGACTGTGCTCGGTCAGCTCGATCGACTCGACCGCCTTCACGTTCAGCTCGTCACGCAGGATGTCCGCGAACGCATCGAGACCCCTCGGGTCGCTCGTCACGACGGTGAGCTTCGGCAGCGGCAACCTCACCCGGAGCCCCGTCGCCTTGCGCACGCCGAGGCCGACGGAGACCGCCTCCCGCACCCGATCCATGGTGGCGACGAGCGCGTCATCCGCGGGAAAGCTGTCGGCCGACGGCCAGTCTTCGAGGTGCACGCTGCGCTCACCGGTGAGCCCCTTCCAGATCTCCTCGGTGACGAGCGGCAGCAGCGGGGCGGCCAGGCGGCACAGCGTTTCGAGCACCGTGTAGAGCGTGTCGAAGGCCTCTGGGCTGTCGCCGGACCAGAAGCGATCGCGGCTGCGGCGCACGTACCAGTTGGTCAGCACGTCGCCGAAGTCGCGAAGGGACGCGGCCGCCAGCGGGCTGTCGAGCCCGTCGAGGTGTGCTGTCACGTCGAGCACGAGCTGGTGGGTCTTCGCGAGGAGGTAGCGGTCGAGCACATCCGTCGAATCGGTGCGCCACACCGCCGTATGACCAGAGGCGTTCGCATACAGGCTGAAGAAGTAGTAGCTGTTCCACAGCGGCAGCATGAGTTGGCGCACGCCCTCGCGGATACCCTCCTCGGTGACGACGAGATTGCCGCCGCGGATGACGGATGACGACATCAGGTACCAGCGCATCGCATCCGCGCCATCCCGATCGAAGACCTCGAAGACGTCGGGATAGTTTCTGAGCGACTTCGACATCTTCTGCCCGTCGCTGCCGAGCACGATGCCGTGGCTGATCACGTTGCGGAAGGCCGGACGATCGAACAGCGCCGTCGAGAGCACGTGCAGCATGTAGAACCAGCCGCGGGTCTGCCCGATGTACTCGACGATGAAGTCGGCCGGATTGTGCTGCTCGAAGAACTCCGAGTTCTCGAACGGATAGTGCACCTGCGCGAACGGCATCGAGCCTGAGTCGAACCAGACGTCGAGCACATCCTCGATGCGCCGCATGGTCGAACGGCCGGTCGGGTCATCCGGATTCGAACGCGTCAGCTCGTCGATGTACGGGCGGTGAAGGTCTGTCGGGCGCACGCCGAAATCGCGCTCGAGCTCGTCGAGTGACCCGTAGACGTCGACACGCGGATAGTTCGGATCGTCGCTCTTCCAGATCGGGATCGGCGACCCCCAGTAGCGGTTGCGCGAGATCGACCAGTCGCGCGCGTTCGACAGCCACTTTCCGAACTGGCCGTCTTTGACGTTGTCGGGAACCCAGTTGATGTCCTGGTTCAGCTCGACCATGCGGTCGCGGAATTTCGTCACGCTCACGAACCAGCTCGAGACCGCCTTGTAGATGAGCGGATTCTTGCAGCGCCAGCAGTGCGGATAGCTGTGCTCGTAGCTCGCGACACGCAGCAGCCGTCCGTCGGCTCGCAACTTCTGGGTCAGCGGCTTATTGGCGTCGAAGACCTGGAGGCCGGCGACATCCTCGATGATCGAGAGGAACTTTCCGCCGTCGTCCACCGAGATGATGACCGGGATGTCGGCGGCGGCGCAGGTGACCTGGTCGTCTTCGCCGTAGGCGGGCGCCTGGTGAACGATGCCGGTGCCCTCGCCGGTGGCGACGTAGTCGGCGACCAGGATCTGCCAGGCGTTCTCGGTGCCCCAGACTTCGGTGTCGGCGTAGTAGTCCCAGAGGCGCCCGTACTTCACTCCCCCGAGCTCTGCGCCGAGGATGGTTCGGCTCACCGCCGAGACGGCGGCGGCGGCCGATTCGTAGCCGAGCTCCTTCGCGTAGGCGGCGACGGTGTCGGCGGCGAGCAGGTAGGCGGCTGAGCCTTCTGCCGAGCCATCCGCTGCCCCGAGGGGGCCGCTCGGAACGACGGCGTAGGTGATGCCGGGGCCGACGGCGAGTGCGAGGTTCGTCGGGAGTGTCCAGGGGGTGGTCGTCCAGGCGAGGGCTTTGACAGCGGTGAGGCCGAGGCTCTCCGCCTTGGCTCCGTCGAGGGGGAACGTCACGGTGACCGACTGGTCCTGCCGCATGCGATAGACATCGTCATCCATCCGTAGTTCGTGGTTGGAGAGCGGTGTCTCGTCGTGCCAACAATACGGAAGCACGCGGAAACCCTCGTAGGCGAGTCCCTTGTCGTAGAGCTGCTTGAAGGCCCAGATGACCGACTCCATGAAGGTGATGTCGAGGGTCTTGTAGTCGTTGTCGAAATCGACCCAGCGAGCCTGGCGGGTGACGTACTGTTCCCACTCCTCCGTGTACTCGAGCACGGATTCACGCGCCTTCGCGTTGAAGACGGCGATGCCCATGTCTTCGATCTGCTGCTTCTCGGTGATGCCGAGCTGGCGCATCGCCTCGAGCTCTGCCGGGAGTCCGTGGGTGTCCCACCCGAAGCGGCGGTGCACCTGCCTGCCGCGCATCGTCTGGTAGCGCGGGAAGAGATCCTTCGCATAGCCGGTGAGCAGGTGCCCGTAGTGCGGAAGGCCGTTCGCGAAGGGCGGGCCGTCGTAGAAGACCCACTCCTCGCATCCGTTCCGCTGCTCGACGGACGCGCGGAAGGTGTCGTCGCCCTTCCAGAAGGCGAGGATGCCCCGCTCGACCTCGGGAAAATTCGGGCTCGGCGTGAGCGGGCCGCCCGGTGATCCTTCGCTGCGTGGGTACATCGTGTGCTCCTGGTTGCGGTGTTCCGCGGGGACGACCTGTTGGCCGCGGTACCACCCCGCTTGCAACCGTCACGCGCCATCGTGTGTCGGAGCCACTCGTGTACATCCGGTTCTAATGAGCGGTGGATGCTGCTCCACGCCGTTCTTCCGGCGACTCCCCGGTGATGGCCGGATCGATGTCGTTGTGCCAAGTCTAAGCGATCCCACAGGGCCCTCGGCCGGTCGGGGGGGCTCGATACGGCGTGGCGGTGCGGGTGGCCGGCCTCGCGTGCTCGATGCCCGCGGCGACAAACGCTGATGTAATTCGCACTCAGATAGGCGGAAGCTGTCTGAGCGCGAATTACATCACCCCACAGGGGAATGGCGCCAGACGTCGTCGAACGCCACTTCGCCTCTCACCACAGCAAACGTGCCATCACCATCTGGAGCCAACCATCAGGAGCCACGCACTAATGGCGCCCGCGGTCGGTTCCGCCGAAGACGAGCGGGTAGTTGCTGAGGCGTGCCCACCGTTGGACCGGCCAGGTGATGATGTCAGCCCGGCCGACGACATCCCGGATGGGGACGAAGTACTTGGGCAGATGTCTGTCCAAACGGTTCGCAGAGTCGGCCGAGAAGTCGCGATTGTCCCCCTCGACCCAGAGATCGCCCGGTGGCACAGTGATGGAGAAGGTGGAAGGCACCGCGCGAGCGCCGGGCGGCACTGCGATGAAAGGCTCGTTCAGCGGCACACCGTTCACGACCTCCTGTCCGAAGGCGTTGCAGCACGAAACCGTATCGCCCGGCAGGCCGATCACCCGCTTCACGAGGTGATTGTTGCTGTCGGAGGTTCCGAGTCCGACCTGCGTCAGAATCCATCCGACTCCGTTACGGACGGGATTGCCTCCGGTGGTCGGCGTCGACTCCTCAGGGCCGAGCCACCCACCGGGATCGGTGAACACGATGACGTCGCCGTGCTGCAGCGGGATGATTTTCGGCACGAGCTCATTCACCAGGATTCGATCGTCGACCTTGAGCGTGTTCTCCATCGACCCCGACGGGATGTAGAAGGAGCGCACGAGGAACGTCTTGATGACGAACGACAGCACGACTGCGGCGAGAAGGATGATGAGGATGTCGCGGAGCATCCTGACACCGCCTCGTCCGGGTACCCTGGCGGACCGGCCTCGCCGAGTACGAACTAGGCCTCCGACCTCGTCGTCAACAGTCGACATCCGTTCGCCCCGTTCCCTCGGTAGAGAAATGCTAACCGCGGGTCGGACCGAATGACGAAAGGGACCTCGTCAGTCGGTCACGGAGTATGAATGGAGTATGACTGTCTCAGACTCCGCCCCGGCCGACCCGGTCATCCACGGGGAATCGCTCGCCCGACACACGGACTACGGCTCCGTCTCGCTGACCGAAGCGGATGTCTCCCCCGACCCGTTCGTGCAGCTGGCGGCCTGGCTCGACGACGCAGAGTCCGACGGGATCTACGAGCCGAACGCCATGGTTCTCTCCACCATCGACCCGGATGGGCATCCGAGCAGCCGCACCGTACTGCTGCGCGGAGTGCACAGTGACGGCCTCGAATTCTTCACCGACTACACCTCCCGCAAGGGTCGGGCGCTGTTGACCAACCCGCTCGTCTCGATCGTCTTCCCCTGGTACACGCAGCATCGCCAGATACTCATCTACGGCAGCGCGCATCCGACAACGGCAGAGGTCAGCGACGCCTACTTCGCGACCCGGCCGCACGGATCGCAGATCGCCGCGACGGCCAGCAACCAGTCACAGCCGATCGCGGACCGTGCTGAGCTTGAGGCCCGCGTCCGGGAGTTGGAGGAGCGGTATCCGGAGGGCAGCGACGTGCCACGACCCGAGACCTGGGGCGGGTTCCGGGTGCGACCCGATCGGATCGAATTCTGGCAGGGCCGCACCTCGAGGCTGCACGACCGCATCCGCTACACGCGCACCGCGACGAGCTGGTCGATCGACCGACTTCAGCCATGACGACCTCACAGCACTGGCAGACTTGAGAGGATGTCTGACCCAACCAAAGAGAAGACCGGCGGCTCCCTGACGGTCCTCGTCGCCCTCGGCGCGAACCTGCTCGTCGCCATCGCGAAGACGATCGCCTCCGTCATCACCGGCTCCGCTTCGATGGTAGCCGAGGCAGCGCACTCCTGGGCGGACTTCGGCAACGAGATCTTCCTGCTCATCGCCGACCGCCGGTCGGTGCGCGAGCGAGACGGGTCGCATCCACTCGGCTACGGGCGTGAGGCTTACGTGTGGTCGATGTTCGCCGCTTTCGGGATTTTCACGGCCGGGGCGGTCGTCTCGATAGTCCACGGCTACCAGCAGCTGTTCGCCGTCGAGAAAGACGCCGACTTCCTCATCAACTACATCGTGCTCGCCGTTGCGGCGGTACTCGAGGGAACGTCGTTCAGCCAGGCCTACCGGCAGGCGCGCTCCGGCGGAAAGGCCCTCGGCAAGAGCACGGGAGCCTTCGCTCTCACCAGCTCGAATGCGACACTCCGAGCGGTCTTCGCTGAGGATGCCGCCGCGCTCGTCGGTCTCTTCGTCGCGTTCGTCGGCATCCTGCTTCACCAGTTAACCGGGCTCGCGATCTTCGACGCACTCGGATCCATCCTCATCGGCATCCTGCTCGGCGTCGTCGCGGTCGTGCTGATCGACCGCAATCGGCGGTTCCTGGTCGGCCAGATTCCTGACGCCGACCTCCGTAACGAACTGCTCGCCGCGCTGCTCGAACGACCGCAGATCGACAAGGTGACCTACCTGCATCTCGAATTCGTCGGACCGGGCAAGCTCTTCGTGGTCGCCGCCGTCGACTTCACCGGTAACGAGGTCGAGACCCGACTCGCGATACTGCTGCGTGACATCGAGGCCGAGATCGAGAAGGGCGAGCACGTCGAGCGGGCTGTGCTCACGCTGTCGACGCCCGGGGATGCGGCGCTCGTGCCGACGCCCGTCCGCTGACCGCTGCCGCGACATCCACTTCCACCTTTTCCGACCACCGTCCTGTGCGCACACGCAAGTGGTTGGAAAAAAGGTAAGTGGTAGGGACGGGCGTCACGCTACACCGGACGCACCTCGATGTGGTTCACCAGCCGTGTGATGTGCGGCGATGCCCAGGCAGCCTGCGCCGCCTGGTTCTTCTCGATCCAGGATTCGACGTGGCCGTGGAGCGTCACCTCTCCGCGATCTACAGTGACCGTGATCGCGCCGGCGTCGATCGTCGCGTGTCGAACGAGCGCGGTGCGGATGCGCTCCTCCATGTCGACCGCGGACGGACGCTCCGTCAACTCGATGCGGTTGTTCACGCGCCGCACGCCGACGAGCTGCTCAACGGCGCGGCGGGCGGACTGGCGCTGGAAGTCCCACTCGACATCCCCGCTGAGGATGACGGCGTGGTCGACGACCTGTGCCTTTACGCTCGAGAGTCCGTTCGTCCAGTTGATGATGTGCTGCACTGCAGCGGCGATCTCGGTGTCGGTGTGAGCTGTGACGGCCGTGTCGCGGATGGTGATCTCGTCGGCGATGGCGGAGACCCCCTTGACGCGGAGTGCTGCGTGAACGGCGGCGAGTCGCTCCGGGAGGGAGCCGACCTCGCCGCGCAGCGTGATGCCGCCGTCATGGATGGAGACGCCGATCTCGGCGGAATTGACCTCGGGGGTCCACTCCAATTCGTCAAGCACGTCCTGTTGGATCTCAAGGTCTGATTGAAGTTCTCGTGTGGTAGTCATGCCACAAGCGTGCGCGGGCGTGATGGCACGGTGTAGAGCCGAAAGTCCCACGGTCGGCGGGACCTTCGGCACTGTGGACGCCGGGGCCGCGATCGAGACTCGAAGCATGCCGATAACCCTTGGAGTCGTCACGGAGTCCGCCCTCGGCGAGCGCCGCGTCGCACTCGACCCCGATGCCGTCATCCGTCTGAAGAAATCCGGAGCAGACGTGCTCGTGCAGCCCGGGGCGGGGGTGGCCGCCGGATTCCCGGACACGCTTTACACCGACGCCGGTGCGACCCTCGCCGGGCGCACTGCAGTCGTCGATGGATGCTCCGTGCTCGCCGTCATCGGCATGCCCGAGGCCGCCGTGACCGACCGGTTGCGATCGGGGCAGGCCATCGTCGGACTGCTCGATCCGCTGAATCGGTTGGACGACATCCGCTCCCTCGCCACGCAGGGGGTCACGGCCGTCGCCTTCGAACTGCTACCGCGAACGCTCAGTCGCGCCCAGTCGATGGATGCCCTCTCCTCCCAGGCGAGCGCCGCCGGCTACCGTGCGGGGATCGTCGCCGCCGAGACCTTCGGACGCTACCTCCCGATGATGATCACCGCCTCCGGAACGGCGAAGCCCGCGAAAGTGATCGTGATCGGTACCGGAGTCGCCGGGCTCCAGGCCATCGCGACGACAAGGCGCCTCGGCGCGGTCGTCACCGGCTATGACGTGCGCGCGGCATCTCGCGGTGAGGTGGAATCCCTCGGTGCGCAGTTTCTCACCTCCTCCGTCGCAACGGGTGCCGGAGAGGGCGGATACGCCCGGCCGATGACGCCCGACGAGCAGAAGGTGCAGCAGGCCGAACTCGCCGCCGCACTCGTCGACTTCGACATCATCATCACGACGGCCCGCGTGCCAGGACATGTACCCCCGGTGCTGGTGTCAGATGCCACTGTCGCAAGCCTGAAGCCCGGCTCGGTCTGCATCGACCTCGGCGCGAGTGAGCGCGGCGGCAACGTCGCCGGTTCAGTGGCGGATGAGAGGGTGCTCACCGCAGGCGGGGTGACCATCGTCGGAGCCGGCGATCTCGCTCGAGACCTGCCGACATCCGCGTCCCAGATGTATGGGCGCAACGTCGTCGCCGTCGTCGCCTCGCTGACGAAAGACGGGGAGATCATCATCGATCCGCTTGACGAGGTGCACAAGAACATCGTCGTGACGCACGACGGAGAAGTGACCAACGTCGCGGTGCTCGCAGCCCTCGCGGCACTGACCGAGACGGAAGCGGCGACGCGATGATCGAGACGCTCTTCAGCAATCTGGCCATCTTCGTGCTCAGCCTGCTCGTCGGGTTCGAGGTGATCTCGAAGATCCCGTCGACCCTCCACACCCCGATGATGTCGGGCGCGAACGCCATCCACGGCGTCGTGATCGCCGGTGCGATCGTCACGGCGTCGCTCGCGAACAGCCCGGCCGGCTACATCCTCACCTTCATCGCCGCCGCCCTCGCCGCGGCCAACGTCTTCGGCGGCTACGTCGTCACGGACCGGATGCTGCGGATGTTCACGAAGCCGACCCCCGCCCGTACTCTCACGAAGGAAGACGCATCATGACCGGCACCGCTTTCATCGTCGGATCGGCGTACCTACTCGCCGCGGTCCTCTTCGTCGTCGGCCTGCACCAGATGCGCGCCCCGTCGACGGCACGGCGCGGCAACCTCGTCTCGGCGACCGGAATGGCGATCGCGATCGTGGCGACCGTCGTCTTCGCACTCATCGATTCCGGCGGGCAGCTCGTCGCCTGGGTCGCCCTCGTTCTCGGCCTCGCGGTCGGCGGGGCATTCGGCGTGATCCGCGCCCGCACCGTCAAGATGACCGACATCCCCCAGCTGGTCAGCCTCTTCAACGCGGTCGGCGGTGGCGCTGCGGCGGCGGTTGCTCTCGCAGACTTCGTGCTGCACATCACCGGGGGCACGCTGCCTCTGACGGCCTCCATCCCGATCGCCCTCGACGTGTTGATCGGATCGGTCACCTTCTCGGGCTCGCTCATCGCGGCCGGCAAGCTGCAGGGGGTCATCTCCGGCAAGCCGATCACCTTCCCGGGGTCACGCATCCTCAACATCGCCGTCGTCGTCATCGCGCTCGCCTCTGCGGTGCTGTTCGTGTTCAACACCCACAGCCTCGTGCTCGTGCTGGTGATCCTCGCGGCCTCGCTGATCTTCGGCGTGCTGATGGTGCTGCCGATCGGTGGGGCGGACGCACCGGTCATCGTCTCGCTGCTGAACGCGCTGACCGGTCTCGCCGTCGCCATGGCAGGCTTCGCGATCGACAACCAGGCCATGATCATCGCCGGCGCTCTCGTCGGGGCTGCCGGAACCATCCTGACCCTCCAGATGGCGAAGGCCATGAACCGGTCGGTCATGAGCATCGTGCTCGGCGGATTCGGGACGGCCGACAGCTCAGCCGGCGGCGGACCGGTGGATGCCGACCTCACGAACATCCGACAGGTGACGGCCGACGATGTGGCCATCCAGCTCGCCTACGCCCAGCACGTCATGATCGTGCCGGGTTACGGCCTCGCCGCCGCCCAGGCCCAGCACGAAGCTGCAGATCTCGCGAAGCTGCTCACCGACCACGGCATCGATGTGAAGTACGCCATCCACCCGGTCGCCGGTCGGATGCCCGGGCACATGAATGTGCTGCTCGCCGAGGCCAACGTGCCCTACACGCAGATGCTGCAGCTCGACGAGGCGAACGCGGCCTTCGACACCTGCGACATCGCACTGGTCATCGGCGCCAACGACGTCTGCAATCCCGACGCACGTAAGCCCGGCAATCCGGTCTCCGGAATGCCGATCCTCGATGTCGATCACGCGAAGTCGGTCGTGGTGCTCAAGCGCTCGATGAGCCCGGGCTACGCGGGGATCGGCAATCCGCTCTTCAGCGATCCGAAGACGGGAATGTATTTCGCCGACGCGAAGAAGGGTCTCGCCGACGTGATCCTTGCCGTCAAGGAGTACGTCTCGGCCTGATCGCACCACCCACACAACAAGGAAGAAGTACGGAAATGACCATCTTCGCCGAAACCGCAACAGGAACGATCGTCACCCAGGACCGTCCGACGTCGCCCGACCCGATCGCTCCGGCGTTCACCATCTACGCCCGACCGGGAACGTCCGCGAGCATCGTGACGCTGAAGACGCAGTGGGACAACTTCATCGGCGGCGGCTGGGTCAAACCGGTCAAGGGGCAGTATGCCGAGGACCTCGCGCCGGCCACCGGACTGCCGATCGCCGAATACGCCCTGTCAACCGTCGAGGACATCGACCTCGCCGTCGCCGCGGCCACCGCGGCCTTCCCAGGGTGGGCGGCAACTTCGACCGCCGATCGAGCCGCAGTGCTCATCGCGATCGCCGATCGCCTCCAGGCTCACCTCGAGCAGATCGCGGTGCTCGAATCGTGGGAGAACGGCAAGCCCGTTCGGGAGACCCTCGGCGCCGACATCCCCCTCGTCATCGATCATTTCCGCTACTTCGCGGCCGCCATCCGCACCCAGGAGGGCACCATAAAGAAGCTCTCGAACGACCTCGTCTCGTACCACTTCTACGAGCCGATCGGGGTGGTCGCGCAGATCATCCCGTGGAATTTCCCGCTGCTGATGGCGGCGTGGAAGCTGGCCCCCGCACTCGCGGCTGGCAACACCGTCGTGCTGAAGCCGGCGAGCGCGACGCCCATCTCGATCCTGTACATGATGGAGCTCATCCAGGACATCCTGCCCCCCGGGGTCGTGAACATCGTCAACGGGAGCGGTTCGAAGCTCGGACGCCCGCTCGTCGAGCACGACGGCATCGGCAAGGTCGCCTTCACCGGGTCGACCGCCGTCGGGCGCGAGATCATGGGGTACGCCCAGAAGAACATCATCCCGACCACGATGGAACTCGGCGGCAAGTCGCCGAACATCTTCTTCGACGACGTCGCCCGCTACCGTGACGACTACTGGCGGAAGGCGATCGAGGGATTCACCATGTTCGCGCTCAACAAGGGCGAGGTGTGTTCGTGCCCATCGCGCGCGCTCCTGCAGGACGGCCTCATCCAGGCCGGATTCCTCGAGGAGGCCGTCTCGCGGGTCAATCGCATCATCGTCGGCGACCCGCTCGACACGCGAACCGAGCAGGGGCCGCAGAACAGTCTCGAGCAGCTGGAGAAGATCTCCGGATACCTCGACCTCGGCCCGAAGGAGGGTGCGAACGTTCTCGCCGGGGGCCACCGGGCGGAGCTCGCCGGAGATCTCGCCGGCGGCTACTTCGTCGAGCCGACCGTGTTCCAGGGCACGAATGACATGCGGGTCTTCCAGGAGGAGATCTTCGGACCGGTCGTCACCGTGGCATCGTTCTCCGACTTCGACGAGGCGATCGAGATCGCCAACGACACCATCTACGGTCTCGGATCCGGGGTCTGGAGCCGCAACGCCGACCTCACCTTCGAGGCGAGCCAGCGCATCCGTGCCGGCCGGGTGTGGGTCAACACGTACCACCAGTACCCTGCCGGCGCTGGATTCGGCGGCTACAAGCAGTCCGGCTACGGACGCGAGACCGACCAGCAGTCCCTGAAGAACTACCAGGAGGTCAAGAACGTGCTCGACAACCACGACCAGAAGCCGCTCGGTTTCTTCGTCTGAGGTCCCCACCCGCGTGAGTACGCCGAAAATGCACCAAATCGCCTCTCTGGCGTGCATTTTCGGTGTACTTACGCTTCGTGCTGCCTGGGGAGGCAACAACAAACACAGCGGGACCTTCGACCCGGGATGACCCGGCCGACGATGACAGATTCGAACTACACCGCACCGCACTGACTCGAATCCCTCGAAGTCCGACGCGATGCCCCCCGCTGGAAGGTACGTCATGAAAGCCGCCGTCGTCACCGAATTCAACCATCCGCTGGTCATCGAGGACCGGCCGATCCCGGAGCCCGCCGCCGGTGAGGTGCTGGTTCGGCTCGAGGCGTGCGGACTCTGCCACACCGACATCCATGCCGCACGCGGCGACTGGCCGGTGAAGCCGACCGTTCCGTTCATCCCGGGTCACGAGGGTGTCGGAATCGTCGAGAAACTCGGTGCCGGCGTGACCGACCGCTTCCTGGGCGAGCGGGTGGCCATCCCGTGGCTCGGGTATGCCTGCGGAGAGTGCCAGTACTGCGTCGACGGGCGCGAGACGCTCTGCGAGCAGCAGCTCAACAGCGGCTACTCCCACGACGGGGCCTTCGCGGAATACGCGACGGCCAGCGCGAAGTTCGTCGTTCCGGTGCCTCACGGGGTCAGCGCCTTCGATGCCGCCCCGCTCACCTGCGCCGGCGTGACGACGTACAAGGCACTCAAGGTCGCGAAGGTCGCACCGCTCGAACGCGTCGCCATCTTCGGGATCGGCGGTCTCGGCCACCTCGCCGTTCAGTACGCCCGCATCATGGGCGGCTCGGTGATCGCGGTCGACGTGGAGAAGGAGAAGCTCGATCTCGCCATCGAACTCGGCGCCGAATTCGCCGTCAACGCGGCGGAGACGGACCCCGTCGACGGCATCCAGAAGCTCGGTGGCGCGGATGTCGCGGTCGTCCTCGCCGCGTCCCCGAAGGTATTCGAGCAGGCCTTCGCGTCCCTTCGCCGCGGGGGTCGCCTCATCTGCGTCGCTCTGCCGGCCGAGGGCACGATGAGCATCCCGATCTTCGAGACGGTGCTCAAGGGCATCTCGATCATCGGCTCGATCGTCGGCACCCGCCAGGACGTCGCGGAGGTCTTCGCACTGCACGCGGCCGGACACACGAAGGTCATCGCCGAGACGCGTGATCTCGCCGACGTCAACGACTCGATCGAGCAGGTGCTCTCCGGCAGCATCCCCGCTCGACTCGTCTTCGAGTTCGAGCCGCACCTCTCGGACCTCACCCCGGAACTGGATCTCGTCAAATGATCCGCGCACGGATCGAGCAGCGGGCCAAGGACCGCGACGGCTGGACGCCGCAGGGTCCGGTCGTCGAGCTCTCGGCAGACCACAGCTGGACGCTGCTCGGCCAGGCCTCTTTCGGGCGCCTCGCCGTGTCGGTCGACAACCAGCCGGCGATCTTCCCGCTCGACTACGCCTGCGATGGCCACAGCATCCTGTTCCGCACGGCGGAGGGAACGAAGCTCCGCGACCTGCTGCGGAACAACCGGGTCTCCTTCGAAGCGGACAAGCGGGTTCGGGATGAGTCGTGGAGCGTCATCGTCGAGGGGACGGCAGACATCCTGCACGATCCGTTCGACATCGCTGACGCGGAATCCGCTGCGCTGCCGGAGTGGGTTCCCACAGCCCCGCCCGTCTACGTGCGCATCTCACCGACCAGCATCCACGGTCGGCGGTTCGTGCACTCCGTTCTCGCACAGCGGTCACCGGCGCTCTGAGATCACGACGCGGGCGACAAAGCTCTGAGGGCACCGGCGGGAACGAAGGAGGGTCAGCATGGACAGGGTCTGTGACAAGGTCGTCGTGATCAGCGGTGGGGCGCGCGGCATGGGCGCTTCCCACGCCCGCCTGCTCGTGTCGGAGGGCGCGCGGGTGGTGCTCGGCGACCTGCTCGACGCGGAAGGCACCGCTCTCGCCCGGTCGCTCGGCGACATGGCGCGCTACGTGCACCTCGACGTGACGAAGGCCGACGACTGGGCTGCCGCGGTGAATGTCTGCGTCAGCGATTTCGGCCGTGTCGACGTGTTGGTCAACAATGCCGGGATCGCCACCGGCGCGCCGATCGGCGAGTTTCCGATCGAAGCGTGGCAGAGGACGATCGACATCAACCTCACCGGAACTTTTCTCGGCATCCAGGCGGTGTCGGGCCACATGGTCGCCCAGCGGGGCGGATCGATCATCAACGTCTCGTCCGTCGAGGGGCTTCGTGGCAGCGCGGGACTCCACGCTTATGTGGCCTCCAAGTTCGCTGTTCGCGGATTGACGAAGTCCGTCGCGGTCGAACTCGCGCACGCCAGGGTCCGGGTCAATTCCATCCACCCCGGCTTCATCAGCACGCCGATGACGGACGGGCTCGATCCGCATCATCTCCAGATACCCCTCGGTCGCGCGGCCGACCCGATCGAGGTCTCGCGGCTCGTGTTGTTCCTCGCCAGCGACGAATCGAGCTATTCGACCGGGGCCGAGTTCGTCATCGACGGCGGACTCACCGCCGGGATCCCCCGCTCGTGAGCGGGGCACGACGGATCACAACGCGGTCGGATGGGCTCCGAGGTGCAGGATGGCCGCCTGTGTGCGCCTCTCGAGCCCGAGCTTGCTGAGCAGGCTCGACACGTAATTCTTCACCGTCTTCTCGGCGAGGGAGAGCTCCGCGCCGATCTGCCGATTGGTCAGTCCATCGGCGATCAGGGTGAGGATCTGGCTCTCGCGCACGCTGAGCGATCCGAGTCGCGGGTCGGTGGCGCGATCGGTGGTCATCTTCTGCACCACGCGGCGGCTGAGGGCCGGATCCATGAGCGATTTGCCGGCGGCGAC
>JANYGT010000286.1 GCA_025362355.1 Lacisediminihabitans sp.
ATCGATATGGCCAACGAGGAGCTGACGTCAGGCAAAGACGCGGATGCCCTCGCCCTGGCCAAGAAGATCGTGGCCGCGCAAACTGCGGAAATTGCCACAATGAAGGATCTGCTCGCCTCGATGTAACAGAGCACGGGCAGACCGTTCACCTCGTGAGCGGTCTGCCCGTAGAGCCTTCCCTGACCCCGCAATTAGTGCGAGTGTGGAGCTGATGAGCTCATTGGGGCTGTGACGGTGCTGATGAGCATGTCGTCGAGGTTGGGGAGGGCGTGACCTAGTTCATGCTCAGCCTCGTGCACGATCGCTTCGGCCTCAACCAGGGTGCTGGTAGCTGCAACCTGGATCGTGGCGGTGCCTTGGAGGCGATGGCCGATCCAGCGCAGCTGTATTCGCGGAACAGAAAGCACACCGGGCGTGTGCTCGAGGCTGTGCTCCGCTTTTTCGACGAGCTCCGGTTCGATGCCGTCCATGAGGCGGCGGCCGATGGACCGGACGGTGCCCCAGAGCAGGGCGATGATCGCGACCGATATCAGCAATCCGACGATGGGGTCTGCTAGCGGGAAGCCAAGCATCACCCCTGCCGCACCAACGACAACGGCGAGCGACGTGAAGCCGTCGGTGCGGGCGTGGACCCCATCAGCCACCAGAGCAGCGGAGCCGATCTTCCGCCCGACCCGGATGCGGTAAACGGCCACGGCCTCGTTGCCGATGAACCCGATCATTCCGGCGGCAAGCACCCACCACAAGTTGTGCAGCGGCTGCGGGTCGATGATCCGAGCGATGGACTGCCAAGCGGCCACGATTGCGGAGAGAGCGACGACGGCGACGATGAACAGTCCGGCAAGATCCTCGGCGCGGCCGTAGCCGAAGGTGTATGTGCGGGTCGCAGCCCGGCGTCCGAGAATGAATGCGATCCACAGTGGGACCGCCGTGAGGGCGTCGGAGAAGTTGTGGATCGTGTCGGCCAGCAACGCGACCGAGCCGCTGATGAGCACGACGGCGAGCTGGAGGATCGTTGTGCCCAGGAGAATGAACAGGCTGATCTTCAGCGCCCGGACACCCTCTTTGCTCGCCTCGAGGGCGTCGTCGATCGAGTCGGCCGCGTCGTGGGAGTGCGGCACGAACAGGCCGTAGAAGAATCCCTTGATCCCGGTTGGGTGGCTGTGCCCTCCCGGCCCGTGGTCATGATCACCATGATCGTGCCCGTGATCGTGGGCATGGGCATGGTCATGACCGACTGCGGCCTCGTGCTCGTGGTGGCTACTCATGATGCCTCGGTTCCGTCCTCATGGTGGCGGGGGATGCCGCCGAGTGAGTGTTCTGCTTGGGAGATTGCGTCGGAGACCAGCTGCGAGGCGTGCTCGTTTTCCAGCTTGTAGAACACACGCTGCGCCTCCTGGCGGGCCGAGACGATCCGGGCGAGGCGCAACTTCGCTAGATGCTGCGACACCGCGGCCGCGGGCTTGTCGAGCACGTCCGCAAGGTGGTTCACCGACAGCTCACCGTCACGCAGCGCGAGGATGATCCGCACGCGTGTGGCATCCGCGAGCATGGCGAATACCTCGACGGCGAGTTCGACGAACTGGCTATCCGGCTCCTGTTCCGCTTGCGTATCTGCATCCATACGCAGATTCTTTCACAGGTGCGACGGGAGACCCACTGCCCTGGACTTTATGAGGGCACTTTGGTGTAAAAACGGATAACGGTTTTCGCCAGTTAATGGATAGCTGCTTTGTTGGCTTCTTTGCCGACCATGTCCGATGGCGGACCAAACCGCCGTTCGTCCCTCGATCACTTCCTGATCCCGACGAGGTTCTCGGCCACAAGCAGATCGTGCTCAGGTTGTCGAACCAATTCGCTTCGGCCCATGCCGCTTCGTTCAGCCAGCACGGTGAGCGCATGGAATTCCTCGACTGGGATTACCCCGCGCACGACGGGCGACGGGCCCTGCGTTGGAGCCCGACGATCCTGGGGACGATGTCGCCGCCGACGTCCGCGTCC
>JANYGT010000288.1 GCA_025362355.1 Lacisediminihabitans sp.
CGGGCTCAACCTGTCGATCACGCGCTGCTCGAACAACTACGGCCCCTACCACTTCCCCGAGAAGGTCATCCCGCTGTTCGTCACGAACCTGATCGACGACAAGCATGTTCCCCTCTATGGGGAGGGCAACAACATCCGTGACTGGCTGCACGTCGACGACCACTGCCGCGGTATCGCCATGGTGCTCGTCGGTGGCGGCGCTGGCGAGATCTACAACATCGGCGGCGGGACGGAGCTCACCAACAAAGCCCTCACCCAACTGCTGCTGGATGCGACCGGCACCGACTGGTCGTACGTCGACCGGGTGCAGGATCGGCTCGGCCACGACCTTCGCTACAGCGTCGACATCGGGAAGATCCGCGCCGAGCTCGGATACGAGCCACGGGTGCCGTTCGAGCAGGGGCTCGCGGATGTCGTGCACTGGTACCGCGACAACCGCGCCTGGTGGGAGCCGCTGAAGGAGCGCGCGGCGCTCTAAGAAAGTACGGCGCCGCAGGCCGGGGTGACCACCCCCTAACGGGGGTATCGACGCTGGTAAAGTATTTTCGACGGGCGTGCCCGGCCCGAAAGAAAATTGGAGCTCCATGACGACCACTCTTCGTGTGATCGTCGACCAGATCGTCGCTCCCATCCCCGGAGGGATCGGGCGCTACACCGAGGAGCTGACCCGGGAACTGATCCGCCGCGCACCGCGGGGCTGTGACGTCTCGGGGGTGGTTTCAGCCTCCCCTGAGGCGGACTACGAGCGCATCGCGACACTACTTCCCGGCATGACCGACCTCTTCAAGAGCGCACTTGCCCGCCGTGAGCTCGAACTCGCCTGGCAGCACGGCTTCACGCGGCTGCCGGGATCCGGGATGCTGCACGCCACCGGCCTCTTCGCCCCGCTGTTCAAGCACGACCGGGTGAACGAGGCCGGCTCGCAGACCGTCGTCACCATCCACGATGTCATCCCGTGGACCAATCCGGAGGCGCTCTCGCCGCGCAGGGTCGGCTGGTACAAGGCGATGGTCAAACGCTCGTACAAGTACGCCGACGCCGTCGTCGTGCCGACCCACGCGGTTGCCGGTCAACTGCTTGAGATCGTAGACTTCGGCGAGCGCGTGCGGGTCATCGGCGGTGCAGTCAGCACGAAGCTCCGGCTACCGGTCGACCCCGACGTGCGCGCAGAACGGCTCGGGCTTCCGGAGAAATACATCCTCAGTGTCGGAACGTTGCAGGAGCACAAAGGCATCGGCCGGCTCATCGAGGCGCTCGCGCTGCCCGAGCTCGACGGCATCCCGCTGCTGGTGGCCGGGCCGGAGGGCTGGAAGGGACTCGACGTCGAAGGTCTCGCGCGGGACGCCGGTCTCGAGGACGGCCGCGTGCGCTCACTCGGATACCTCGCCGACGCCGACCTCGCCGTCGCGCTCGATCGGGCCGCGGTCTTCGTCTTCCCGAGTCTTGCCGAGGGGTTCGGGCTCCCCGTCGTCGAGGCCTTCAGCCTCGGGACGCCCGTCGTGCACTCCGACGATCCGGCTGTGCTCGAGGTGTCGGCCGGCGCGGGGCTGGCCGTTCCGCGAGCCGAACCGGAGACCTACCACGAGCGACTGGCCGCCGCGATCAGGGCAGTGCTCGACGACCCGCAACTCGCCAAGCGAATGGGCTTCGAGGGCCAGGATCGCGCCCGCACCTTCAGCTGGGCCGACTCGGCAGACCGGGTCTGGCAGTTGCACGCCGACCTCTGAGCTGGCTAAAAGTCTCCCAACCGCGAATCCCGCGGGAGCTGGTCCCGCGAATCACGAATTCCGGACGATGACGCATCGACATCTCTCGGCGTGACAGCGAGAGCTGACATCTGTCGGTAGCGAGTCGAGACAGCACCGCCGATCCGCCGCGAGAGCACGTGGGCGGGTCGCTCGACAAGCCGGGTGAAGATCTCGGACATGATCAGCGCGAGAGGGAGCGAAACGGCTACGATTTCGGCCCAGTGTCCGGGACCGAAGAAATTCGCCACAGCGTAGATGATCGGAACGTGAACCAGGTAGAGGCTGAAAGACACCCTTCCAAGCCAGCGGATCGGGGCTATCGACAGCACGCCGACGGCTCCCTGCCAGAGAAAACAAACTGCGACGATGAGGAGAGCTCCGAGGAATTCGAACGCGCCCACGAACTGGCGAACACCCGTGAGGCCGGGGACCAGCGGCCAGACCAGCCATCCGATGATGAGAAGGGATAGCCCCCCGAGGAGAACTGCAAGCCACGCGAGACCGCTGTAGCGCACTCCGCGCGTCTTTGACGCCCATTCGGACAGGCGCTCCGAGTTGGCCGCGAGTAACGTCCCGACGAAGAAAACGGGAAGGAACTGCAGCATCCCGTTGCCTGTTGCGGACCCGATCCAGACAAGGACGAATGCCCCCGCAAGGACGAATACCCATCTGCGACGGAGAAGAACCGCCCCCGCGACGAACAGCGGTAGAGCAAGCGAGAAGATAATTTCCCACCGAAGTGTCCAGAGCGGGTTGTTGACGACGTTGTCGGAGAGAAAGACGTCGGTCGAACCGAGGAATAAACCGAGCGTCGGCTTCGAGACACTGTCCAATGCGAGCCACGCACTCATCCGCGGCCCGAGTACCTGCGGATGAATGAGTATGCAGATAGCCGCGAAGACGATGGACGCCAGCACGGGCAAATAGAGGCGCACCACTCGTCGAGGAAAATAACTGATCCAGTCGTACCCAGGTTTTCTCATCACCGGCAGGGCGACGACCATTCCGCTGAGAACAAAGAACACGAGCACCGCTTCGCTTCCGGCGGTCGCGATCTTTATCGGCGTGCTCTCGTACAACCAGATCAGGGTCCCGATGACCGGCGGCGGTGAAACGGTCGGCGTGTATCCGAGAACCGGCGCTGACCCGACGGTGGGGCCCGAGCCGAGCGCCGCGACCTGCGGGAGCACCAGAAAGAGATGATGGAAGACCACGACGAGTGCGGCGACTCCCCTCAAGCCGTCGAGGGAAGCGAACCGGGAGGTTGACGGCTGCTGGCGAGCCCGGCTTCGGGCGTTGACCGGCTCCCCAGACTCGTGCGACACTCTCTCGCTCATCGCGCGCTCCCCAGCTTCGCCTGCAGCGCCGCATTCTTCTCGGCGACGAGCGTCTCGAGCGAGGCCGCATACTCGGCGAGCGCCGTCGTGAGCCGCGGATCGGATGTCGCGAGCATCCGCACGGCGAGCAGGCCCGCGTTCTGCGCGCCTCCGATCGATACGGTGGCGACGGGGATCCCGGCGGGCATCTGCACGATCGACAGCAGCGAGTCGAGCCCGTCGAGCTTCGCGAGCGGCACCGGAACGCCGATCACCGGGAGGGTCGTGACAGAGGCCAGCATGCCGGGGAGGTGGGCCGCTCCCCCTGCTCCGGCGATGATGACGCGGATGCCGCGACCGGCCGCCGCCCTGCCGTAGGCGATCATCTTCTCCGGGGTGCGGTGCGCCGAGACGACCTCCACCTCGTGCGGGATGTCGAAGCGGGTGAGTACGGCCGCGGCGTCCGCCATCACCGTCCAGTCGGAGTCGGAGCCCATGAGCACGGCGACGAGGGGTTCTGGCATGGCGCTCAGCCTATGTTCTGGTCATCGAAATGGGAGGCCGCGGCACGCGCCTGGTAGACGACGTCGTCGAGGTCGTGCCCACTCGCGGTGACGTGACCGACCTTGCGGCCCGGACGCGGATCTTTGCCGTAGTTGTGCATCTTGACGGTCGGCTCGTCGGCGAAGGCTCGAGGGTAGCGGTCGGCGAGGGATCCGGATACCGGGCCGCCGAGGATGTTCACCATCACCGACCACTGGTCGCGGCATCCGGTCGCCCCGAGCGGCAGGTCGAGCACCGCCCGCAGGTGCTGCTCGAACTGGCTCGTCGTCGATCCGTCGATCGTCCAGTGCCCGGTGTTGTGCGGGCGCATCGCGAGCTCGTTGATCAGCAGGCGCTCGTCGGTCGTCTCGAACAGCTCGACGGCGAGCACACCGGTCACGCCGAGGCCCTCGGCGACGGTGACGGCGATCTCGCAGGCGACATCCGCGACCTTTCCCATCGACCTCGGCGCCGGAGCGATCACCTCGGCGCACACCCCGGCGCGCTGGATGCTCTCGACAACCGGCCAGGCGACCAGCTCTCCGGACGGTCGGCGGGCGACCAGCTGGGCGAGCTCGCGCCGGAACTCCACCAGCTCTTCGGCGAGCAGCGGCTCTCCGAGATCGAGCCAGTCCCCTGCTTCGGCTGATGAGCCGACGACGCGCACCCCCTTACCGTCGTAGCCGCCGCGGGGGGTCTTCACGACCGCGCGCCCGCCGTTGTCGGCCAGGAAGGCATCCAGATCCGCCGCGGAATCGATGCGCGCCCACTCGGGCATCGGCAGCCCGAGACCGGCCAGCCGTTCGCGCATGGCGAGCTTGTCCTGGGCGAACTGCAGCGCATCCGGGGACGGCTGCACGCTGATCCCCCGGGAGACGAGCTCGCGGAGCACCTCCTGCGGAACGTGCTCGTGGTCGAAGGTGATCACGTCGACCCCCTCCGCGAAACGCAGGACTTCTTCGACATTTCGGTAGTTTCCGACCATAGTTGTCGCCAAAGAGGCAGATTCTCCTGCGTTTTCGGCGAGCACACGGATGTCGATGCCGAGCGTGATCGCCGCCGGGATCATCATCCGCGCAAGCTGGCCTCCGCCAATGACTCCGACTGTCGGCACGACGTCTCCTTAGTACTCACCCACACACAGGATGCGCTTATTCGGTGCGAATAGAATCCTGAACGGTATCCTCCATCTTCGTCCATCCCCCGGGAGTTGCATGCGCACGCTGTTTGCCCAGCTCGTCCGTTTCGGACTCGTCGGGGGCGTTGGCTTCATCGTTGACGTCGGTGTCTTCAACCTGCTGCGTGCGACTGTCCTCGAGCCGTCGGTCGTCGACCACGGACCGATCCTCGCGAAGATCATCTCCACCACCCTCGCGATCATCGTGAACTGGATCGGCAATCGCCTGTGGACCTTCCGCGATCGACGGCGTCCGCACATCCTTCGCGAGGGTCTCGAGTTCGCGGTCGTGAGCATCGGCGGGCTGCTGATCGGACTCGGCTGCCTCTTCGTCTCGCATTACCTGCTCGGGCTCACCTCGGTACTCGCCGACAACATCTCGACGAACGTGATCGGCCTGGTGCTCGGAACGCTGTTTCGTTTCTGGCTCTACCGGGTCTGGGTGTTCCGCGAGGAGCTCGATCCGGCCGGCGCCGACGAGACCGCGCTCTCCGTCAGCGCTGACCCCATGCCGTCGTCTCATCGACCTGCGGACCGGGATCCCGAAGCGACCCGTCGCGGGACTCCTCGGCCTGCCGACGCGCCGCAATAGGGTTAAGGCTCTTCTCCATCAGGTCGTGGAGCGCACCCTGCACGAGGTCGGCGCTCGGCACGTCGCGCATCCGCACGGGTGAGTCGAGACCGGTGTTGATGAGCACGTCGCCACTGCCGAACAGCGACTGGAGCCCGGCCTTTCTGACCGTGACGTCGTAGCCACGGCTGTGCAGAAGCTCTTGACGGATGCGCACGAAGAATCCACTGCGGAGCACGATGCGGCGGGTGGTGATGATGTAGCGCTTTCCGAGCCACGACAGCAGCGGGAGCAGCCAGAGCAGCAGTATGACGAGCGCGCCGGCCGCGAGGATTCCGAGGTTCTGCCAGCTCTGGCCGAAACTTCCGTAGAAATAGGCCATGGCCCCGACGGTCGCGATTAAGACGAGGGACGGCCAGAAGAGCGCCCGACCGTGCGGCCGCAGTCGGGCGACGATCCGCTCCGTCTCCTGCGCCTCGCTTGCCATTACCTATTCATACCCCATGCTGATAGCGCAGGTGCGTGACGTCCCCGGCGGCGACAGCGACTGCTTTCCCATCGGGTTCGCCGCTCACGAGCAGTCGCCCGGCCGGATCGATGCCGGTCGCGGTGCCGAGAAGGTCGTCGCGGCCCGGGAGTTGCACGCGAACCCCCTTGCCGATCGTGCTACAGCTGTCGACGATCAGGGCCGCGATGCCGCTCGCGACGGGATCGGCTCCCGCGCTGAGGAACCCCGCCACGAGCGACCTGAGCTCGGTGAGGTAACGGGAGAGGGCGGCATCCACCAGCTCATCTCCCTCGACGATCGGATCGCAGAGCCCGAGGGAGGTGGATGTCGCGGTCGGCAGCATCCCGTGCGGAATGAACAGGTTGAGCCCGGCCCCCATCACGACGGAGTCACCCCCCGGCAGCAGTTCGGCGAGCAGCCCCGAGACCTTCCGCCCGTCGACCTGCACGTCGTTCGGCCACTTGAGCGACACCGCGTGCGACGGGACGAGCGATGCGACCGCCCGGGTCATCGCGAGCCCGGCGATCAGGGGCAGCCAGCCGAAGTGGTCGATGGCGAGCGGCTCCCCCGACGGCAGCCGCGGCCTCAGCAGCACGGAGATCGCGAGGGACTGACCGGGCGGGGCGACCCAGACGCGGCCCAGACGACCGCGCCCACCGGTCTGGCTGGTGGTCACCAGCACGGTGAAATCGGGAAGGACTCCGGCCGATGACCGGGTGACAAGCTCGGTATTCGTCGAGGCGCATTCATCGACGAATGTGAGGTGCCCGGCACTCGCCACGCTGAGGGGAAGCTGCATGTCCCAAGGCTAACGTTGTGCACTTCCCACAGCCGGAGGCCCGCAACCCGACCGGTAAAGTGAACGCGTGACCCCCGAAGACGCAGTGCCTCAGAACGATATGTACACGACCGCCGGCAAGCTTGCCGACGTGAAGGTGCGCTACCACGAGGCTGTGACGGCGAGCGGTGAGGCCGCGATCGACAAGCAGCACTCGAAAGGCAAGAAGACCGCGCGCGAGCGCATCGAGCAGCTTCTCGATCATGGATCGTTCGTCGAACTCGACGAGTTCGTGCGACACCGTACCTATGCATTCGGCATGGAGAAGAAGCGCCCGTACGGTGACGCTGTCGTCACCGGCACGGGCACCATCCACGGTCGCCAGGTCGCCGTCTACAGCCAGGACTTCACCATCTTCGGCGGATCGCTCGGCGAGGTCGCCGGCGAGAAGATCATCAAGGTCATGGATCTCGCCCTCAAGACGGGTGTACCGATCATCGGGATGCTCGACTCGGGTGGCGCTCGCATCCAGGAGGGTGTCGTCGCCCTCGGGAAGTACGGTGAGATCTTCCGCCGAAACACCGCGGCGTCGGGCGTCATCCCGCAGATCTCGATCATCATGGGACCGGCAGCGGGCGGGGCCGTCTATTCCCCGGCCCTCACCGACTTCGTGATCATGGTCGACAAGACCAGCCAGATGTTCGTCACCGGGCCCGACGTGATCAAGACCGTCACCGGGGAAGACGTCGGGATGGAAGAGCTCGGCGGGGCGCTCACCCACAACGCGGTCTCGGGGGTCGCCCACTGGCTCGCGTCGGACGAAGACGACGCGCTCGACTACGCCAGGTCACTGATCAGCTTCCTGCCGGACAACAATCTCGCCGAGCATCCGGTCTACGAGAGCGACGTCGAACTCGAGATCACCGACGCCGACCGCAAGCTCAACACCCTCGTTCCTGATTCACCGAACCAGCCTTACGACGTGAAGACGGTCATCGAGCACACCGTCGACAACGCGGACTTCCTGGAGGTGCAGCCGCTGTTCGCTCCCAATATCGTGATCGGCTTCGGTCGCGTCGAGGGGCGCGCTGTGGGGATAATCGCCAACCAGCCCTCCACGATGGCGGGGACGCTGAACATCGATGCCGGCGAGAAGGCAGCCAGGTTCGTGCGTTTCTGTGATGCGTTCTCGATTCCGATCCTCACCCTCGTCGACACCCCCGGCTATCTCCCGGGCACCGATCAGGAGTGGACCGGGGTCATCCGACGGGGCGCGAAACTGCTCTACGCCTACGCGGAGGCCACCGTTCCGCTCGTCACCGTCATCACCCGGAAGGCCTACGGCGGTGCCTACATCGTGATGGGCTCCAAGCAGCTCGGCGCCGATCTGAACTACGCCTGGCCGACCGCCGAGATCGCCGTGATGGGTGGACAGGGGGCCGTGCAAATCCTCTACCGTAGCGAGATCAAGGCCGCCGAGGCGGCGGGAGAGGATGTCGCGGCCGTACGCACGCGGCTCGCCAACGAGTACACCTACAACGTGGCATCCCCGTTCCTCGCGGCGGAGCGCGGCGAGCTCGACGGGATCATCGAGCCGGCGGCGACACGCGTCGTCGTGATCAAGGCTCTGCGGGCGCTGCGCACGAAACGTGAATCGCAGCCCGCGAAGAAGCACGGGAACATCCCGCTGTGAGCGACCTGCCAGCGTATGAAGCTGCGGATGATGCATCCACAGCCTTCTCGGTGGTCTCCGGCAGCCCGTCCCCCGAAGAGCTCGCAGCAGTAACCGCGGTGATCCAGGGCCTGCTCGACGAGCAGGGCGAGAGCGACGCCCGTCGGGCTCACGCCGGCCCATCGGCCTGGTCGAGAAGTCAGAAGCAGCTCCGTCACACGCTGACTCCGGGTTTTGGTGCCTGGCGCGGGTTTTCTGCGTAATCACCCCCGAACTGGGTGTACGCGCGCGTTTGGGGGGCTGCTCGTCCGCGCAAATGGGCAGTTTCCTTGCATACGCTACGGATTCGGTGGCTTAACGCCCCCGCAACGGGGCAAATACTCTGGCTCCAGCGCTTTGTACCCCTAATTCAGTATTCGATAGACTGATATATCGGAGTATGCTGGCATCGAAATGCTCTCTATGGCTGAGAAATGTACCCCGATGGTCCCCCAAAGAGATGACTACACGAACTAACGTCGTCATTGCAGTATTAACCCTGCTAGGTGTCGCTCAATGAGCAACATCACCATTCATTAGCCGACTAGGGTAAGCGGGCTAATGAAGTGGGGGCGGGTCAGGGCGATATTCGGGTTATCGCTCTGACCCGGGACTTGCACAACGGGATCGGCTTCGGGGCCGGTCCCGTTTCCCCGTTAAGGGGCGGATGGTGGATTCGCTGTCGCCGCGCCGGGGTCTCAGAGAGCCGGGACGCTCCGCGGGATCTCCAGCCACAGATCGACGCGATCCTCGTTCTCATCGTCGTCGCCGTGGCTGCCGAGCGCGCTCGCGTGCCCGCCGTCGAAGGAGCTGAGACCGACCACGGTGACCGCGGTGTCGGAGCCCTCGGGCACCGTTCGAACGATGAGCTTCCCTGTCGCGGTGTCTTTGATGGCATCGGCGAGCCGGTTGAGCACGCGATCGAGCTCGCCGTCCTCGAGGTCGTCGATACCGCCCTCATCGAGGAGGGTGACGATGGTGCCCTTTCGCCGCGCGAGCATGATCTGCTCGCGAACACGATCGTTCAACAACTTGCGACCACGGATCTCGTCGCGGATCGCTCCCTCGAGGTAGAGGCACTCGAGACGCTGGGCTTCCGTCAGCTCACCTCGGGACGAGACGATCTGGCGCAGCATCGGCAGCGCCATCCGACTCGTCTGACCGAGACGGAACTGGCGCTCGGACACATGCGCCTCCTGCGCGGCGCGCCACTCGACGGCCTCACGCTCGGCAAGCGCATACTGCCGGGCATCCCGGTCGGCCTTGGCAAGGGAGAGCGCGAGCGCGTAGGCGATCGCGACCCAGACGGTACTGCCGATCACGCCGTAGGAGACGAGTCCGCCGAAACCCGACCAGGCGACGGTCTGAACGATGAGGATGCCGATGCCGATGAAGGCGAAGGATTGGCGCCGCCGAGTCGACGTGATGACCATCAGGGTGCCGATGGCAGCGGTGTGCCACGCGGCATAGCTGTCTTTCGGCACGACGTGCACGACACTCGTGACCAGCAGGGGGATCACCAGCGCCATCGCGACGTTGAACGCGGCCATCCAGACCGGCATGCGGCGCGGCCCGAACGGGAGAAGGCTGATGACGGTCGCGACCAGGTAGAGCACCATCGCCACGACGTAGGGGGCGAGGCTGGTCGGCACATCGACCGACACGGACGCGAGCACGAGATGGTAGGCGGAGAACACGGCGGCGAGGCCGACGATGAGATAGCGCGGGACGGAGATGATCACGAGACGTCCTGCCTGCTCGCCGCACTCTCATCCCTGCTGAACTCCGATTCGGGCAGCGGCTCTGTCGACAGGGCGTCGGGAGAGTGCGGCCACCGGATGCTGATGACTGTTCCTGCGCCGGGGGCCGAGCGGATGTCGACCGAACCGCCGGCGCTCGCGACCCTCTCGATGATGGAGACTCTCAGCCCGAGCCTCTCCGTCGGTACCGCGTCGAGGGCGAACCCGAGGCCGGTGTCGCCGACATCCACCTGGATGCCGCTGCCCGGGGAGCCCGGAGACTCGAAACCGCGCACCGCCAGCCAGCGTTCGACTCCCTCGCCCGCGTGCTGGAGGCTGTTGACCATCGCCTGTACGGCCGCGGAGTAGACGGCCTCCGCGGACTGCACGGGGATCGAGCCGGTATCGACGTCACGCGATCGCAGCGCGAAGGGGGCCGACAGCGTCGCCGTCGCACCCATGATGCGATGGGCGAGCTGGTTGAGCCCGACCGTCGCGTCGTCATCGGGGGAGGCGGCGGCGGCATCCTTCAGGTGTCCCATCGCGTTGCGCGCCATCCTCGTCGCGAGCGCCTTCGACTCCGGCGTATAGGCGCGCGCAGCCGAGAGCAGTGTGGTGAGCACGCTGTCATGCACGATCGCATCCACCTGCACCCGCTCCAGTTCGGTCGCGTGCTGGCGCACGGCGTGGGCGTAGCGGTTGAGAGCCGTCGACTGGGCGCTGTCGACAGAACCCGAGGCCTGCCGGAGCAGCGTGATGATGAGGAGCACCGCGCCCCCGAGGATGATCGCGTAGGCGACGTCGAGGGCTGCCGACTCCCAGTTCTTGCCTCCGCCGGACGGCAGCATCCGGATGACACCGTAGGCGAGCGGAACGACCAGGAGGTAGATGGAGGCGACGAGCGTCGAGAACGCGATCGCGGCTGTCGCTGTTGCAACGGTGACCAGATACCAGAGCCACGGACGATCGTGAGCGACCGCGAGCGGATCACTCGCGGCAAGCGGCCACGCTACGATCTCGAGGAAGAAGACGATCGCGATGTAGGCGTTCACGCCGCGAATGAACCGGCGGAGGAGCGATGCCGCGACGGAGGCCAGAAGCCCCCCGTAGAGCAGCCCGGCGAAGATCCAGGCCCAGTCGGTGCGAACCTGGCCGATCTGCCCGAGGGTCGCCGCGACGGTCTGGGCGCCGAAGACCAGACCGAAGATCGCGACGGAGCGGGAGGCGACGGTCTCGATCTGCCGACGGCTGATCGGATTCCGCGGCTGCTTGGCCTGCCCGGCCGGAGCGAGCGCAGATGAAGTCGGCGAGGCGCCGGAGGGGGCGGATGCCGCCGGGCTACCGGCCATCGCCGCCATCCGGGTCGAGGCCCGGAAGGATGCCGTCCTCGACGGCTCGTCGCAGAAGGTCGACCTTCGTCGGGGCCGGGCGACCGACCTCGACGTACTTCAGGCGGATGCGGTCGAGGTACTCCCGTGCGGTCGAATACCCGATTCCCAGCTGCTGCGCCGCGAGCTTGAGCGGAAGCCCCGACGCGTAGAGATGAAGGATCTCGCGCTCGCGGCGACCGAGTTGGGCTTTCGCGAAATCGCGGTCGGCATCGATCGCCGTCGCCCACTCGAGATTGTTGAGAACCTCACCACGAGCGACCGTCTCGACCGCCGACATCACCGTCTTCGTCGCGGACGACTTCGGGATGACACCGGCCGCACCGGCCGCGAGGGCCTCGCGAACTGAGGCGACCCGGTCGGCGATCGAGTGGATGAGCACCGCGGATCCGGTGGCCTGCACGCGCTTCACATTGTCGGTGACCGTCGAGCCGTCGCCGAGGGAGAGGTCGAGCACGACGACATCGTTCTCCCGCCCGTCGAGATTGTCGACGAACTCCTGCACGGATGCGGCGGCGAGCACGAAATCGAACCCGGCGTCGATGCAGGCAGCCTTGAGCCCCAGCCTGACCGACTCGTGATCGTCGACCACCGAGACCCTCACGCCCGTGCGGCGAACCGCGATCCCGGTTTCGTCAATCGTCGTTTGCGCCATGATCGACCCTGTCTCTCCCGTGGCTACAGCGGCCACGGCTTTTCCTCCTCCCATGGTATCCGGACCGCGCTCGTCACAGCACACGCCGACACCCTCGAAATCGGAGGTTGCTCTAAACCCCGTCGCGCACCAGCGTCGCGACGGCCTCGACGTGATGCGTGTTCGGAAACAGATCGAACGCCCGCAGGCCCGTCAACGAATAGCCCCGGCCGGCGAAGAGCGCGAGATCCCGGGCCAGAGCGACCGGGTCGCAGGCGACGTAGACGATCTGCTGCGGCGAGAGCTCGGCGAGCTGGTCGACGACCTGCTTCCCCGCGCCCGACCGCGGCGGGTCGAGCACGACGGTCCCGAGCGCCAGACGCTCCCGCTCCCTCGACCCGGAATCGCGGATGACGCCGCGCAGGTAGTTCTCCACCCGTCCGGTGACCGCGGCGGCACCCACCCACTCCGCGAGGTTCTCCCCCGCGTGGTCGGTCGCCTGCGGGTCGCTCTCCACCGTCGTGATCCGCAGGTGACTACCGAAGCGATCGCCGACCGCGGCGGCGAGGAGGCCGACACCGCCGTAGAGGTCGAGATTCGCGGCGCGCGGGTCGAAGCGATCGGCGTCGATCGCCCGCTGGACGGCGTTCGTGAGGGTCGCCGCCGCATGCCGGTGCACCTGCCAGAATCCCCGGGCATCGAGCCGGAATTCCCGGTCGCCCACCCGTTCGACGATGCGTTGCGACTTATGTTTGACCGCGCGATCGGCGCTCCCCTGCAACACGAAGGGATTGCCGGTCGAGGGGACGACCACATCGATGTGGTCGACGCCGGCGAACTTCTCATCCAATGGGGCTATCGCAGCGGCCTCGGCCGTCGCGAGCGGCAGCGAGGTGACCGGCACCACGTGGTGGGAGCGGGCGGCATAGGGGCCGACCGTTCCCTCGGCTGACACGTGAAGGCGCACGCGGGTGCGCCATCCGGTGCCGTCTTCCGGCCCGTCGAGCGCCTCGACCTCGACGGCACGCTCGATCCCCGCCATGCGGGCGAGGGAATCGGCGAGCACCTGGCGCTTCAGCTCGCGTTGGTGGGAGCTCTCGATGTGGCCGAACTCCGCGCCCCCCGCGCGATCCTCGGGCGCACGGTCGACGGATGCCTCAGCCCAGATGTGCTCACGGCGGTGCGGTGACGGCGTGAGGACGCTGAGCGTCTCGGCGCGCCAGAACGACTTCTTCGAATCATCCGAGATGCGTGCGAGCACGGTCTCACCGGGGATCGCGTCGCTGACGAAGACCACCCGGCCGTCGTGGCGCCCGACCGAGATGCCGCCGTGGGCGATATTGGTAACCTCGATCTCGATCTGCCTGCCAGCCCATTCGCCCATCCCGCCAGCTAACCACAGGAGGCCACGGTGCCCCGTCTCTATCTCGCGTCGACCTCGCCGGCGAGGCTCGCGACTCTTCGCTCCGCCGGAATCGAACCGATCGTCGTTCCCTCATTCGTCGACGAGGATGCGGCGGTCGCGGCATCCGGCCCGCTCACCCCGGTCGAAATGGTGCAGCTGCTCGCGCGACGGAAGGCATCGGCGATCGTCTCCGGCGAGGTCGACGGCTTGATCCTCGGCGGAGACTCCGCCTTCGAACTCGACGGCGTGGTCTACGGAAAGCCGCACCTTCCCGGAATCGCCCGCGAGCGGTGGATGCTGCAGCGCGGCCGCACCGGACACCTCCACTCCGGCCACTGGCTGATCGACCATCGCGGCGGAACGAACAACGGGGAGGTCGGTGCGGTGTCGACGGCATCGGTCACCTTCGCGGCCGACATCACCGACGACGAGATCGACGCCTATATCGCGACCGGCGAACCACTCGAGGTCGCCGGCGCGTTCACCATCGACAGTCTCGGAGCGCCGTTCATCACCGCCGTCGACGGTGATCCGCACGCCGTTGTCGGGCTGTCGCTGTCGACGCTGCGATCGCTCATGCTGCAGTTCGGTGTCGAGTGGCCGAGTCTTTGGAGTTTGTAGGTCGTGTCGCTTCTTCGCGCCATTATTTTGTGTCCGACTGCCAAAGCAGCGCCCGTACAACCCAATAGGCTGTAAAAACTATGCCTCGAATCACGAAAGTCCTGATCGCCAACCGAGGCGAAATCGCCGTTCGAGTCATCAGGGCAGCGAAAGACAGCGGCATCGCCTCCGTCGCCATCTACGCCGACCAGGACCGCGAAGCCCGGCACGTCAAGCTCGCCGACGAGGCCTACGCCCTCGACGGGGCGACGAGCGCCGACACCTACCTCCGCATCGACAAGGTGCTCTCCATCGCCCGTCGGGCCGGAGCGGACGCCGTACACCCCGGCTACGGATTCCTCGCCGAGAATGCCGAATTCGCCCGCGCGGTCACCGACGCCGGACTGATCTGGATCGGCCCGTCGCCCGATGCCATCGACAAACTCGGCGACAAGGTGAGCGCGCGACACATCGCCGAGAAAGTCGGGGCACCACTCGCGCCCGGCACGCTCAACCCCGTTTCGGGAGCGGATGAGGTGCTCGACTTCGTCGACACCCACGGGCTTCCGGTCGCCATCAAGGCGGCATTCGGGGGCGGCGGACGTGGCCTGAAGGTCGCCCGCACCCGCGAAGAAATCCCGGAACTGTTCGAGTCAGCCACCCGTGAGGCGATCGCCGCCTTCGGTCGCGGCGAGTGTTTCGTCGAGAAGTACCTCGACCGCCCGCGCCACGTCGAGACGCAGTGCCTCGCGGATGCCGAAGGCACCGTCGTCGTCATCTCCACCCGCGACTGTTCGCTGCAACGACGGCACCAGAAACTTGTCGAGGAAGCACCGGCCCCCTTCCTCAGCGACGAACAGAATGCACTGCTCTACTCCTCGTCGAAAGCCATCCTCAAGGAGGTCGGCTACGTCGGCGCCGGCACCTGCGAATTCCTCGTCGCACAGGACGGCACCATCTCGTTCCTCGAGGTGAACACTCGACTGCAGGTCGAGCATCCGGTATCCGAGCAGGTGACCGGGATCGACCTCGTCCGCGAACAGTTCCGCATCGCCGAAGGGGGGACGCTCGACTACGGCGACCCCGTCGCCGAGGGGCACTCCTTCGAGTTCCGGATCAACGGAGAGGATGCCGGCCGCGGCTTCCTGCCCTCCCCCGGCCCGGTGCACGCGCTGCGCTTCCCCGGCGGCCCCGGCGTTCGCGTCGACAGCGGGGTCACCACCGGCGACGTCATCAGCGGCGCGTTCGACTCGCTGCTCGCGAAACTCATCGTCACCGGATCGTCGCGCGAAGACGCGCTCGAACGCTCCCGCCGCGCCCTCGACGAATTCGAGATCGCCGGCCTTCCGACCGTGCTGCCGTTCCACCGCAAGATCGTGCGCGACCCGGCCTTCACCTCCTCGCCGTTCAGCATCTATACCCGCTGGATCGAGACCGAGTTCGTCAACGACATCGAGCCGTGGAGCGGATCCCTCGAGGATGTCGCGGCGGCGGCCCCCCGGCAGAGCATCGTCGTCGAGGTCGACGGCAAGCGCATCGAGGTGACCCTTCCGGCGCGGCTCGGGCCGGGGGCGGCATCCACTTCCCTCGGCGCCGCACCGAGGCGTCGCAGCGGGGCGAGCGCCGTCGTCACCGCCACCGGCGACTCGGTGAAGGCACCCATGCAGGCGACCGTCGTGAAGCTCGCCGTCGCCGAGGGGGACGCCGTCGTCAAGGGCGACCTCGTGCTCGTGCTCGAGGCCATGAAGATGGAACAGCCGATCGTCGCGCACAAAGACGGGGTCATCGCGCGGCTCGCGGCCTCCGTCGGGGCGACCGTGGCCTCCGGCTTCGTGCTGCTAGACATCGCGGGCTGACCGGCCCCCTCCGCCAGCCGCCCGCGCCATGCCGGATGAGGCATAGGTGATGCTGCCGGGGTTCGCTTTTGCGAGTGCAATCAGCTCGGCAAGCGTGGTCGCCTTGA
>JANYGT010000301.1 GCA_025362355.1 Lacisediminihabitans sp.
GGCGCTGTCGTCTCCGACAACCCGACCCCGATCGGGGACGCCGCAATGGTGCCCCTCGTCGGGCGGATCGCCGCGGGCATCCCGATCACCGCGGAGGAGCAGATCGATGAGGTCTTCCCGTTGCCGCGGCAGCTGGTCGGCAAGGGCGATCTCTTCATGCTCAAGGTCGTCGGAGAGTCGATGATCGACGCTGCCATCTGCGACGGCGATTGGATCGTCGTTCGCAAAGAGCAGACAGCGAAGAACGGCGATATCGTCGCGGCGATGCTCGACGGCGAGGCGACGGTGAAGGTCTTCCAGCAGCGAGACGGTCACACCTGGCTGCTGCCGCGCAACAGCGCTTTCGCCCCTATCCTCGGCGACTATTCCGAGCTGCTCGGCATCGTCGTCGCCGTGCTGCGCTCGGTCTGAGTCAGCTCGCCGTCGGAAGCGACGGAGTGGACGATTTCGGGCGCTCCGGCACCAGATACCAGCCGAGGCAGAACAGCAGTCCGACCAGTCCAGAGAGTGCGATCGAGAATACGGCCGTGTCGTAAACGAGTTTGCGGTCAACGGGAAATAGCCCTCGTAGCAGTCCACCGATCCACGTCGCCGACGCGGTAAGCACGAGAATTCCGGCGACGACGCACCACGCGGTAAGACGGATCTCGCGCGTCGTGCGACGGTAAACCGCCGAAGGTTTTTCCGTGCGTGCGACCCAGCGCGCCACCCAGACCGCGATGATGATCAGTCCAGCGACGCTGCTGATGTACTGGCCCCAGCGGTAGAGCGGGAAGGGACCAAGCTGGGCCTGGAGGAACGCGATATTCATGGCCATCCACCCATCGGGATGGGTGAACGAATCCCAGAGCAGATGGGTCGCTATGCCGACGAGAAGCGATCCGACAAGCAGCGCTGCCGCCGCGACACGAGATCGATCGAGGCCTGCCACCACGAATCTGCCCCTGAGCCAGGACGGAGCAAAATCGAGCAGAGGCGATCTCAGCAGAAAGACCCAGAGCACGAAGCACGCAATCCCGAGCGGAAGATTCGCCGTCAGCGCTCCGATCGGCGAATGCGTGTATTCGGGGGTCAATCCGATCGGAACGAAGTACGGAAGGTCTGGCACCATGCTGCCGATCGCCAGTCCGGCCGGAAGGAGTGGCGTGCGCACGAACGGAAGCACCGCGGCGGGATGGCTGAGCGTGAACCCCATCCGCCAAGCCTAAATCCCGTGCGCCCGCCGCACCGCCCTGGTCGCCGCAAGCACATTGGTCAGCGACTCGACAGTCTCGTCGTACCCCCGTGTCTTCAGTCCGCAGTCCGGATTGACCCAGACCTGACGCTCGGGGATCCCCGCAAGGGCGATGGTGATCAGGTCGGTGACCTCGGCGACGGACGGAACCCGTGGCGAGTGGATGTCGTACACGCCCGGCCCGATGCCGCGCCCGAATCCGCTCGAGCGGATGTCGGCCACGACCTCCATCTTCGACCGGGCGGCCTCGATCGACGTGACGTCGGCGTCGAGGTGATCGATCGCGTCGATCACGACGCCGAACTCGGAGTAACAGAGGTGGGTGTGGATCTGGGTCTCCTCACGCACGCCGGATGTCGCGAGCCTGAACGATCCGACCGACCAGTCGAGATACCCGGGCTGGTCGATCCGTTTGAGGGGCAGCAGTTCGCGGAGCGCCGGCTCGTCGACCTGGATGATGCGGATGCCGGCGGCTTCGAGGTCGGCGATCTCGTCGCGAAGGGCGAGGGCGACCTGGTTCGCGGTCTCGGCGAGCGGCTGGTCGTCGCGCACGAATGACCAGGCGAGGATCGTGACCGGTCCGGTGAGCATCCCCTTTACCGGCTTCGCGGTCAGCCCCTGTGTGTATGTCGACCACTCGACGGTGATCGGAGCCGGCCTCGACACATCGCCCCAGAGGATCGACGGGCGCGTACAGCGACTTCCGTAACTCTGCACCCAGCCATTCTGGGTGACCGCGAATCCGTCGAGGTTCTCGGCGAAGTACTGAACCATGTCATTGCGTTCCGGCTCACCGTGCACGATCACATCGAGCCCGATCGACTCCTGCAGCTCGACGACGGAACGGATCTCCGCGCGCATCGCCTCGCGATATTCGGCCTCGGTGATCCGACCGGCGGCGAAGGCCGCGCGAGAACGACGGATGTCGCCGGTCTGCGGGAACGAACCGATGGTCGTCGTCGGAAGAAACGGGAGGTGGAGCGCGGCATCCTGGGCGGCGAGGCGGCCGGCGTAGTCGCCGCGCGTGAAGTCGGCGGCACCGAGCGCCGCAGCACGGGCGCGGACGGCACCATCCCGCACCCCGACGGCACTGTGGCGTTCCGCGAGTGCTTCGGTCGCGGCATCCAGCTCCGCACGAATAGACGCGACGCCCTCGGTCAGGCCGCGAGCGAGGATGGCGACCTGTTCGACCTTCTGGTCGGCGAAGGCGAGCCAGCTCTTCAGCTGGTCGGCGAGCAGCGGCTCATCCTCGACGGAGTGCGGCACGTGGAACAGGGAGGTGGATGTCGTCACCGCGACGCTCGGCGACAGCTCGGCGAGCGCACCGAGGGTCGCGAACGCGCCGGCGAGGTCTCCCCGCCAGATGTTGTGACCGTCGATCACCCCACCGACCAGGGTCTTCGTGGTGGTGAACCCCTTCGGGAGCGAGCCTCGCACGAGGTCGAGCCCGATCGCCTCGATCGGGGTGGAATCGAGCACCGGCAGAGCGTCATCCAGGCTCGCATAGGGGGCGGAGACGAAGATCTGCGGTCTCACGATGACCGAGCTCAACAGGTCGTAGGCGTACCGGGTGGCACGCAACACCTCGTCCCTCGGCACGTCGATGCTCTCGCTGACGAGCCCCGGCTCATCGAACTGCACCCAGTCGGCCCCGACGGCGGCGAGGGCTGCGAGAAGTTCGGCGTAGACCGGCAGCAGGTCGTGAAGTCTGTCGAGCGGGCGATACCCCGACGGCGCCCCCTCACTCGGCTTGCTGAGCAGGAGGAGGGTGACCGGCCCGACGATGACGGGGCGCGTTCGGTACCCGCTGACGCTCGCCTCCGCCACCTCGCGGATGAGGCGGTCCGAGGCGAGGTGGAAATCGGTCTCAGGCCCGATCTCCGGAACGAGGTAGTGGTAGTTCGTGTCGAACCACTTCGTCATCTCCGCCGGAGCGATGTCACCGGTGCCGCGGGCGATCGCGAAATAGCCCGCGAGATCGAGAGTGCCGTCGTCGGCGACCAGAGAAGCGAACCGGGTGGGAATGGCACCGACGGTGACCGCGGCATCCAGCACCTGGTCGTAGTAGGAGAATGCTTCGGGGATCGACGAGTCCTCCGCCCCGAGCCCGAGCGAGACGAGCCGCTCACGCGTCACCCGGCGAAGCTCCGCCGCCGTGGCTTCGAGCTCGTCGACGGTGATGGTTCCGGCCCAGAAGGCCTCGACCGCCTTCTTGAGTTCGCGTCGACGACCGATGCGCGGGTATCCGAGGATGCTGCCGGTGGGGAAGGCTGGGGCGCTCATGCTGGTTCCTTGCTCTGGTGACGGGCGGTGGTCTGGTGATCGGCCGCGCTCTGCGCACTGGCCATGCTCTGGTGACGGGAGAGGTGAAGCTCGTCGAGCACGGCGACGACGGCTCTGTCTTGGTTGAACGTGTAGAGGTGGAGCCCGGGAGCGCCTCCGGAGAGCACCGCCGTCGACAGCGCGATGGCATGCTCGATGCCGATCTCGAGTTGCCCTTCCGGCGAGTCGGTGGCGTGCAGGCGCCGGGAGAGCTCATCCGGCCTTCGCTCCCCCGTCATCTCGAGAATGCGCTCGAGCCGGATCGCACTCGTCGCCGGCATGAGCCCGGGAAGGATCGGGATGGTGACCCCGCCCGTGCGCGCCTCGTCGACGAATCGGAGGTAGTCGTCCGCGTGGAAGAAGAGCTGCGTTATCGCCACGGTGGCACCGGAAACCTGCTTGGCGAGAAGGGTGTCGATGTCCTGGTTCGACCGCATGGATCGCGGATGCCCGTTCGGAAAGGCCGCGACGGCGACCCGCACCTTCTGGCGGCTGTCCGGGAGTCGTCCACCCGGCCCACCTCGCGAGGCGAGCGTCGCGTACTGCGCCCTCTCGGTCTGAACCCGATGGATGAGCTGCACGAGTTCCGAGGCACTGCCGAGATCACCGAGAAACCGGTCACCCTCGACCGAACCCTCCGGAGGATCACCGCGCAGTGCGAGAAAACTCGTGATCCCGGCATCGAGGAATTCGCGCACCAGCCGATTCGCTTCGAGGTGCGACGACCCGACGCAGGTGAGATGGGCGAGCGGATGGACGGAGGTCTCGTTCAGGATGTAGCGGAGCACGGCGAGCGAGCTCTGCCGCGACGAACCGTTCGCGCCGTAGGTGACCGACATGAAGTCCGGACCGGTCGCGGCGAGGCGCTGGATCGTCTGCCAGAGGGCGACCTCCGCCGTCGGCGATCGCGGCGGGAAGAGCTCGAACGAGAACGGCACATCGAACGGGATGCTCACGCGGTGCTCCATTCCGTCATCCGGTCACAGGTTCGGCGATCACCGAAGCTGTGGGCGGGTGCCGGGCTCGGCTGTCGCTCGCGGCCCCGATACTCGCGGGCGCTCCACCCACAGTACTCACGGCACGGCGCGAGGTGACGGAGTGTTACGCCGCAACCACCGTGAAAGGACGGAGAGCCGGAGCGAACTCTTCGGTGACGAGTACCCGGACGCGCGTGCCGCCCTCCTCGTAGGTCGTCGACAGGATGCGCGCATGATCGTGAAGCGAGGCCACCAGTTCCCCGCGGTCGTAGGGAATCAGCAGGTCGAGATCGATCGACGGTGCCGGGAGCGTCGCCGCGATGCGGGTGAGCAACTCGTCGATTCCCTCGCCGGTGCGCGCGGAGACGAAGATCGCTGTCGGTTCGAGGCCGCGGAGCACCAGGCGCTGGTCGTCATCCACCAGGTCGCTCTTGTTGAACACGACGATCTCGGGGATGTGACGCGCCTCGACCTCGCCGATGACATCCCGCACCGTCGCCAGCTGGCTGCCGGGATCGGGGTGGGAACCGTCGACGACGTGCAGGATGACGTCTGAATCGGCGATCTCTTCGAAGGTGGAACGGAACGCCTCCACCAGCTGATGCGGCAGATTGCGGACAAAACCGACGGTGTCGGTGAGCGTGTAGGTCTGGCCGTCTTCCGTCATGTTCTTGCGAACGGCGGTGTCGAGCGTCGCGAACAACGCGTTCTCGACGAGCGCTCCAGCCCGCGTGATGCGGTTGAGCAGCGACGACTTGCCGGCGTTCGTGTACCCGGCGATCGCGACGGACGGAACCGAATTGCGATTGCGGTTTGCGCGCTTCGCCTCTCGGGCGGGTGTGAAGCCGAGGATCTGCTTCTTCAAGCGTGACATGCGGGTGTGGATGCGACGACGGTCGAGCTCGATCTTCGTCTCACCCGGTCCGCGGCTTCCCATCCCGTTTCCGGCGCCGACCTGGCCACCGGCCTGCCGCGACATCGACTCACCCCAACCGCGGAGGCGAGGGAGCAGGTATTCGAGCTGGGCGAGTTCGACCTGGGCCTTTCCCTCACGGCTCTTCGCGTGCTGGCTGAAGATGTCGAGGATGACGGCGGTGCGGTCGATCACCTTGACGCGCACCACGTCTTCGAGCGCGCGGCGCTGGCTGGGGGCGAGCTCACTGTCGACGATCACGGTGTCGGCTGCGGATGCCGCGACGACATCCCGAAGCTCGAGGGCCTTGCCCTTTCCGAAAAAGGTGCTCGGGTCGGGATTCGGTCGGCGCTGAAGCAGCCCGTCGAGCACGACGGCCCCTGCGGTCTCTGCGAGGGCTGACAGCTCGCGCATCGAATTCTCCGCCTCCACCGAGCCGCCCTGCGAGTAGATCCCGATCAGAACGACGCGCTCGAGTCGAAG
>JANYGT010000059.1 GCA_025362355.1 Lacisediminihabitans sp.
TTCCGAGGAGAGCCCGCCGACCGCCGCATCCGCCCACGCACGCTCGAAGTCGGCGAGCGACTCTTCGAGGGATGCGTGGGTGGTGGACATATAAGAAGTCTCCCAGCACCCACCGACATTCCCGCGAACCCCGCAACATCCCCCTGATCTGGGTTTTTAGCTGTGGACAAGCCCACGGAACCCACCCCTGTGGAGGAGTAGTTGCGCAAGTACGAACGGAGGGATGGGGCTCGACCACCGATCCGGCTCACCCACCGAGAGGCCACGAGCACAAAGAACCGCGATCACCACTAGCGTTAACCCGCCATGATTTCCGCAGACCTCACCCGCGGACAGGTGCTCGCCTGGCGCAACGCCCTCTTCGCGATCTTCGGGCTGTGCGGGTTCGCGATGGCGAGCTGGGCGGCGAGGATCCCGGCGGTCAAGCAGGCACTCGGCGTGAGCACGAGCGAGATGGGCGTGTTGATCTTCGGGATCGCGGCCGGGTCGATCGTCGGGTTGATCGCATCCAGCCATGTCATCGCACGATTCGGCGCACGGAGGACGATCGCCGGCGTGCTCACCATCGGATCCGTGGGCTTCGCGGTCGCCGGATTCGGAGCCACCGTCGGCCCGAGCTATGCGGTCGTCATGGGCGGCCTCATCGTCTTCGGCGCGATGTTCTCGACCTGCGATGTCGCGATGAACCTCCTCGGCGCCGTCAACGAACGGGCGCTCGGACGCTCGGTGATGCCCGTGTTCCACGCCTTCTTCAGCTTCGGCACCATCCTCGGTGCGGGGGTCGGCGCACTCGCGGAGGCCACACACGTGCCGATCGCCATCCACCTCCTCGTCGTCGCGATCATCTTCGCGGGGGGCGCGCTCATCTCGGTGCGCTTCCTGCAATCCGAGCACACCGCCGAGCCCGACTCAGTGCCGAGCGAGCCCGCCGAACAGGGCTGGCGCAGTCGGCTCGGCATCTGGAAGGATCCACGCACCATCGTCATCGGACTGATCGTGCTCGGGATGGCGTTCGCCGAAGGATCCGCGAACGACTGGTTAGCACTCGCCATGGTCGACGGCCACGGCACGACGAAAGCCGGCGGGGCACTGATCTTCGGCATCTTCGTCACGGCGATGACCGTCGGACGACTTGGTGGCGTGAAGCTGCTCGACCGTTTCGGGCGCGTGCCGGTGTTGCGGGCATCCGCCGTGCTGGCACGATCGGCCTCGTGATGGTGATCTTCGTGCCGGTGCTCTGGATCTCCCTCATCGGCGTCGTGCTCTGGGGCCTCGGAGCGTCGCTCGGATTCCCGGTCGGGATGTCGGCCGCCGCCGATGACCCGCGCACCGCCGCCGCACGCGTCAGTGCCGTCGCGACCATCGGGTATTTCGCGTTCCTCGTCGGGCCTCCGGTGATCGGATTCCTCGGCGACCACGTCGGCCTGCTGCACGCCCTCACCGTGGTGCTGGTGCTCGTCGCCGTCGCCGGCTTCGCGTCGGGTGCGGCCCGCGAAAAGGGCTCGCGCGTGAAGGCGCCGGTCGCGTAGGCAGCGAGCTAACTCCCCATCCGCCCGTCCACCGCATCCAGCGAGATCTCCTCCGAGTCGAGGGCGGTGCGCATCACGTCGATGGACTCCGACGAGAAGGCCCCGCGCTCGAGGGCGTCGCGCAGCACGTCCCGCTCGGCGGCGAGCTGCACCCGCCGCAGCCGCTGGTATTGCGCGACCTCGTTGTCGGGGTCGCTGAGGTCGGCGACCGCCCAGATCTCGAGGCGGCCGAGCCAACTCTCTGTCTGAGCATTGACCTCGTCCACCACGTTCGGCTTTATCGAGTTCCCGGATGCCGCAGCGACCGCAGTGTCCCCGGCCGCCTTCATCCGCTTCCGCAGCTCGAGCAGTTGGGTGCGCTCATCGCCTGGCACGTCATCCGCTGGACGCAGCCGGCGCACGACCGGCGGCAGCAGCAGCCCCTGCACGACGAGGGTGATGATGGCGACAGCGAAGGCGACGAGCACCAGCGATTCGCGCATCGGAGCACCCGCGGGGATGGTCTGCACGGCCGCGACGGTGACGACGCCGCGCATGCCGGAGAGTCCGAGGATGACGCCGTCGCGCCATCCGAGTGCCTGGTCCCGTTCGGCGGTGAGGTCGTTGTTCTGCTGGTCGAGCCGCTTGCGGAAGTTCTGGAACGTGCGCGAGAACCGCGCCCGCTGCGTGTCGTCGATCTCGACGGGTTCGGCCGGCGGATTCGCCGCCAGCTCGGTCATGCGCGCCTGCATTTCGTCTCGTGCCGCCTTGTCTTTCGACGTGACGATCCCGAGCCTCGCCCGCATCGTGCGCGTGAACGTCTTCAGTGGGGACGATGTGATCCCCAGCTGCCGGAAGTTCGCGGCACGCTGCTGGAAATCCTCCTCGGTGACCTTGTCGAAACGGGCCGCGGTCTTGTCCGCCTGCTCGGCTCGGCGGCGATAGCGGTGGCGGATCGTCCACAGCAGCGGCGGCATGGACGCGAACCGGATGCCGACCAGCAGCACGATCACGATGCCCGCGACGCCGAGTGTGCCCGGCAGGTCACCGCTGCCGGCGACCGCGCCGATGACCGGCCAGAGCTGGAAACCCATGAACAGGAACACCCCGTTCTCGACCAGCAGCGTCACGATGCGCCAGGTGCCGCTTTCCGCGAGGCGGAAGGATGCCCGGATGCGGTACGCCCCCTGGTTGCCGACGAGGATGCCAGCGACCACCACGGCGACCACCCCGGACGAGTGCGCGAACTCGCCGGCGAGGTAGGCGACGAAGGGCACGACCATGCTGAGGGCGGCATCCAGAACCGGGTCGTGGATGCGGCGCCGCAGCGCGACCGAAACGGCGCCGAGGATGATGCCGATGAGCACCGCGCCGACGACCGCCCAGAGGAAGGTGAGTGCGATCATCCATCCGCTTGGAGATTGGACGGATGTCGACACGATCGCGAGCATCGTCGAGAGCAGCACCAGCGCGGTCGCGTCGTTGACGAGCCCTTCGCCTTCGAGGATGGTGACGATGCGCGGCGGGAGCCCGAGCCGCTTGCCGAGACTGGTGGCGGCGACGGCGTCGGGTGGGGCGACGACGGCCCCGAGTGCGATCGCAAGGGCGAGCGGTACGGCCCAGACCAGGCTCACGAACACGCCGACCAGCACGGCAGATACGACGACGAGCACGATGGCGAGGAATCCGATGACGCGCAGATTGCGGCGGAAGTCGACGAACGGCACCTGCCGCGCGGCCGCATAGAGCAGCGGCGGAAGGATGACGGTCAGCACGAGACTCGGCGCGACCTCGAAGTGCGGAATGGCCGGGATGGCACCCACCCCGACCCCGACGACGGTCAGGGCGAGCGGTGCCGCGACTCCGATGCGCGAGGAGAAGAACGACACGACGCCGATGACGAGCACGACACCGACGACGGCGAGGGTGACGAGCTCGGTGGTCTGCATGTTGAGAGGCTATCTGGCAACGTCAGACGAGAAGATCCTGCGGCCTCTTCGGCCGCTCGAGCAGCGTGCGCTCATACGGGCTGTCCTCGATCGCTGCCAACATTTCGAACGCCTGGTCTGTGGTGAGTTCTCCCCTGGCGACGAGATCTTGAAACACTCCCATGGTGTTGTGCGTGAACAGTCCGAGGGCTGCGGCAACGCGGTAAGCATCGCGATCCTCGGTGACGATTCGAGAGAGCGAGTACTCGGTGCGGCTTCGCATCACGTGAATCGTCTCGCTCTCACCGAGGTGCTTGGTAGGCGGGTCATTGAGGCCAGCGAATCGTTTCCGGAGGTTTTCGACGCCCCGAATGTCGGCCGGCGCATTGAGCTCGATTGCTGATCCACAGGTCGACACGGTGTCGAACTGCCCGAGGTGGGGAATCATCCGACTGGATTTGCGCACTTCCGCCTGCACCGCCTGCGTCATTCTTCCCCGACCGGAGAGGTAGCTGATCAGCAGGTCGAGTCGATCGATGACTGCGAAGTTGATCAGGACGGTGGTGTCGGGAAAGAAATATCGCTCCATCGGAGTGGATGCACCTACTCGCCGCTGTCAGAGTTCGGCCACCGGTCGGGATATTCGACTTCCTGGAGCAAACGCTCGATCGTCTGGAGCGGAAACCCGCTGACTTCGCTCACGGGTGCCGCGCCGATCTCGCCCGCGAGGTAGGCACCGATGTATGCGTCAGACAGCCGAGCAGCAGCCCGGTGCCCCAACGACGCTTCGATTCGTTGCCGATGTTCGTCGAGCCGCCCGAGCGACGCGGCGACGCGCGACACCGACGTGCTGTCCAATTGAGCACGTTGGTCGTCAGTAATGAGCCCGAGATTTAGCAGGCGCCAGCACATGCTGTTTGGTGAGACGCCGAAGGCCCAGACCAGGTCGAGGAAGCCCTCAGCTGCCGATCGCCCGCTGAGTTCTTCGAGGATCTCGCCTTTTGGCATCAAGAACGACGCCGCGAAAGCATCTGCGCGCGACTCTTGCCTGTTCTTGGTATGGAACAGTCGCTCTTCGATCACGGTCTGGCCACCGTCTCCGAACAGCACGTGCCCCAGCTCGTGCGCGAGCGTGAACCGCTGTCGTCCGCTGTGGTCCGTGGGCGCGACCACGATGATTCGAGTGTCTCCATCGACGAGACTCAGCCCGTCGATTCCGTCGTCTAGCTTCTGAACACCGACATCGATGTCGAAGGTGCGCTCGACGGCAGCGACGAGCGCAGCCCACTCCAGTCGTCGCAGCTTCGAGTCGAGTAGGTCGAGAGCCGCGGCCGCGAGGTATTCGGCCTCGACTAGATAGCCGCCCCCACGCCGTGGCGTAGGCAGAACTCTCGGTGCGGGCAAGAATCCCATCTCTCGTGCGTCGGCGTGGCGTTGCGCGACGAGTGCGGCGTACTCTCTGCCGGCGTTGTCGAGTGTCTCTGATGGAGTGAGGGCAGATCGATGGGCGAATGCCAGTCGCTTCGGCTCGGCGCCCGTCAAAAGCCACTCGACGGTGCGGTTGCCCATCTCGGCGATCGCCGCCAACTCGTAGGACGAGAACTGACGGATTCCTTTCAGCGACTTCGTCAGCTTTGGCCCATCGATGCCGATATCTTCGGCAACTTCTCGTTGAGATTTGCCGGATCTGGCGATGATCTCGCGAACCCGGTCAGACGTCGTTTCAGCCATTCCTCCATGGTACGCAGATCATTGCGATAATCGCAACGCTCCGCCGTATCGGTGGAAAAGAGTCAGAGAGGCATTCACACCCGTCGCACCAACAGCGCATCCCGCACCAGCGACACAGCAGCGGAACTCAGTGTGCGATCGAATGGCCCCGTAGATGCGCCGCTCCCGACATTCCCCAGCCCACCCCAGAGGTCGTTCCACACCCACTGCACGTCGCTGGCGAGTACCGGCGCTCCACCCGGCTGAGACCATCCGAGCCGGTGGAGGGTGCGCGCGATGGCGTACGTATCGACTCGACCCGTCGGAGTAGTGGCGGCATGCAGCACGATGAGCAGCGCCGCCATCTCATCGAACGCACGACGACGGGTGGCAAGCCTGGTCGCGAGCTGGTGCCAGAGCTTCGCGGGATCATTCAGGCCATCCCGACCAGCCTTGGTGAGGTGCAGCGTTCCTTTGGTCGCGCGCAGCAGGCCGACATCCCGCAGATGGTGATGGAACGCGCCGACCGGCCGCGCATGCACCTCTTGTGTGACGGGGAAGATCCAGTCCCGCATGGTGGGCAGCACCTGCGCGGTGGCCTTCACGTCCACGGGCTTGAGGTAGCCGCCCTTGGTCAGCGGAAGTCCGTCGATTCCCACGCGATCGAGCAACCAGAGCTGCGGATGCACGGCAGCCCGCAGCTCGTCCCCCTCCGGCGTCGGGCCAGCGTCCTCGGCGAGTTGGGCAAGGCGATCGGCGAGCCCCTGGCCGAGCGGTGTGCCGTTGAGTTGCCCCAGGATGTCGGCCAGCCGAGGATCGATGCGGTACCTCATGTACACGGCTGCTGAGTTCATGGAAGAGGCTAGTCGGCGAGCGCTGACGCGGCGGTCGCGATATCAAGCCTCAGGCAGGAAGCAGTTTCGAAGCGAGGCTGCGGAAGATCCGATCAACGGCATCAGCCTCGAGGTCGCCCGACCTCACGATCAGCTGAGAAGCTTTCTTCGGCCACAGAACCTGCACGCCCTGTGTCGTGAAATGGCCGCCAACGAGAGGCCAATCGGCGTCGACGAAGCACAGCATTCCGCGAACAGGTATCTCGTTGTGACCTGCCTGGATCGCGACCTGAGCAGGATCAAACTCGGGCCGCGACGCCCGAGCACCCGACACCCCGTGGTCGACGTAGAGATCGTCTCGGCACACCCCGGCGACGAGAAAATGGACCCCCTGCCGGTCAGTGGCCTGCTGTTTGGTCGAGACGCGCGCGTATCCGATCAACTTGCCCAAACAATGCCCCAACTTGTCCCAAAAGCGTCAATGACATCTCTCTTCAACCAGAAACTTTTGGCACACAGTTATGGGAATCGGGGTGTGCCGGAAAGCCGGGTAAATGGTCTCGCCAACTCAGGCGTCTTTGGGACGTCCCATATCCATACGGATATGCGACACCGCAAGCAAGCGCCGCCCTGTAGATTGAGGATCTTGCCGGGTCAGCGGTAAGTATTTCGGGACAGGAGGCGATTTTGGCACTGACACCCGTGGAAGAGCGCCTGCATCGGGTTACGAAGCTTCCAAACAAATCTGTCCTTCTGCTCAAGGAGGGCGTGAGTCTCGAGTCTTATCTTTCCCGATCCCTCGACGATGCGATGGCGCAGACTGTCGCAGATCGCCTCAACCTTGCCGACGAGTTCCTGGCTATGGCGCACGCACTAATGCGCTCTAGAACAGATCTTTCCAGGCCTGCGGTTGCTCGCTACTACTACGCCATGTACCACGCGATGAGAGCGGCCTCTTTCCAATTCTTCAACGGTGACGATTTCGACGACCACACCGCACTGTCGACAAAAGGTGTTCCGTCTGACTATCCGGCTGCCGCCCTCGCGAGCAATGACCTCAAGAACGCTCGACTCCTCCGCAATGAAGCAGACTACGAGCAGTATCCATCAAACCGAACGTATTTCAAGGCGGAAGCTCGCACCCTCCGGCCCGTCGCGACGAGCTTCGTCGCTGCGGCTCGGGCTTACGTCACGTCGAAAGGCAACCCTTACTCATGAGCCTTCTTTCCCAGGGCATTGATGAGGCTGCTCTTCGCACAGCGTTTCGCAAGGACGGCGTAGAACCAGTCCGCTTCGAGACGAAGACATACCCGGACGAAATCACCATCATCGTTTACGCTCGCGAGCAGGATTTTGTAGCGGCAGTAGAGTTGGCAAGTTTTCTCGAGACGGATCTTCAAACCACGGATTCCAAACCTGTCTTCCTTGTCGTTCGAAAGGAAGTAGACGCGTCGCAGCCGGACGGTCTGGCGGGAGTCAAAAGCGTCCAGGACCAAAAGGTAGATGAGCTGATTCGGCTGATAAGCGCTCGGTCCCGCGTGTCAAGCATCGAGCCGAGCCTCGTCTACGTACAGGATGCACGCGCCAGCTTGTCGACTGTCACAGCCAGTCGCCATCATTTGGTCTTCGGTAGGCGAGGTGCGGGGAAGTCGGCGCTTCTCATGGAAGCGCGTCGACAGGTTGAACGCGAGGGAGCCCTCATCTCATGGACGAACGTTCAGACGCTCCGCCATGAGACACCGCAGAGGATTTTCTTGTTCATTCTCGAGGAACTCATTTCGACGGCGATTGCTGGGCGACAAGCCGTGTCGAATAGGTCATCGCTTTCGTTGGCGCTGAGCGAACTGCACGAGCAGATTCGCCAGCTCACCAACAAAGACGTCACTTCGAACGATGAAGCGATGCGCTTGGTGCCCCGGGCCCAGCGCGCACTCGCCCAGTTTCTTGCTGTCGAAGGAGTTCGCGTTTTTGCCTTCATCGACGACTTTTACTACGTTCCTCGCGATAGTCAGCCATTGCTTCTTGACATGATCCACGGTGTGACGAGAGACGCCAACGTCTGGTTGAAAATAGCTTCCATTCGGCATCTCACCAATTGGTGGCAGGCATCTCCGCCAACCGGCCTTCAGAGCGGGCAGGACGCTGACCTAATCGACTTGGACGTGACCCTTCAAGATCCGGAAAAAGCAAGCGGATTCTTGGAAGGCATCCTTTCTGAGTACGCGAGACGGGTGGGTGTTACGGCTCTCTCGCGGATATTCAACCGGACCGCCTTAGATCGACTAGTGCTCGCCTCGGGAGCGGTTCCTCGTGACTATATGGTTCTAGCGGTAAGCGCCTTAGGTCGCGCACGGCGTCGTCCCAACGCCCGCCTGGCGGGCGTTCAAGATGTGAACCAGGCTGCTGGCGACGCAGCGAACTCGAAGATCCAAGAACTCGAAGAGGATATGGCCGCGAATAGTGGAGTCGCCGAGCGCACCCTCAAGTCATTATCGACGATCAGAGATTTTTGCTTAGACGAAAAGGCGTTCACCTATTTCTTGGTGGGCTATAGAGACAAGGAGCGCTCCCCTGAGCTCTACAGCCTCCTCACCGACCTGATGGATGTGCGGTTGATACACCTAGTGGATTCCGGTGTGTCCGACTCGCATCAGGCTGGTCTTCGGTTTGAGGCGTACATGCTGGATCTCAGCCAGTTCTCGGGATCTCGGCTGAAGCAAAAAATCACTGTCCTCGATTTCGAGGACGGTCACTTCGTTAGCAAACAAACTAGAAGCGGCAAGCCCCCTCAGCTAGGTGGAAGCTCTTTGCAGTTGATCGCGTTGCTTCGAAGGGCGCCGGAGTTTTCGCTTCAACAACTCGAGGGATAATGACAGCGCCTGGCTGGTATCCCGATAGCGGTGTCTCGTAGACTACGCGCCTCATAACCCATGGGATACGAGACATGAGGGCGATCCAGAGTCTCGCGGCCTCAACTCGATGCGCCACTTAGCGATTCGCAGAATGCCGCCAAAGAGCGCCAAAAGTCACAGCGCGACCGAGCGGCGTGTCGTGACCTGGTGACGACCTCGCGGCGTCGCCCCGAAATCGGTGGTGGTCTCAACCGGCGAACGCACCACCCGGCTCTGAGTCGAGCGTAGCTGGATTGGGTCCGTCCGCACGTTGGATGGCGCGGTAGACGGTAGAGCGTGCGACGCCGAACAGCTCGGCGATTTCGGATGTGGTGTGCGCGCCCTGGCGGTGCAGGTTCACCAGGTGTCTTTCTTGTGCAGCGGAGAGTTTGGGCTTCTTGCCGCGGAGGCGACCTTTGGCCTTCGCGACGGCCATTCCCTCGCGCGTGCGCATCCGGATTAGGTCGGACTCGAACTCCGCGACCATCCCGAGCACGTTGAACAACAGCCGGTCGACAGGGTCGCTCGGGGCATAGACACTGCCACCGAGGCTGAGCGCGACACCCTTCCGCGTGAGTTCGTCCGCGATATCACGCGCGTCTGGCAGGGACCGGGCGAGTCGGTCAAGCTTCGCGACGACGACAGTGTCGCCAGAACGCACCGCGGCTAGCGCTTCGCGGAGGCCGGGCCGTTCGCGGTTCCCCTTCCGGGCGCTGTTTCAGATTGGTGGGACACACAGTCCCTCTCTGGATTGGCGGGTTTTTCTTTGGGGCACCACGTGCTTCGCGTATCGGTCGCCGCGACTACCGGTGGTCGTGTGAAGCTAGGCCGTCTTTGCCTACTTGCTCAGGCCGTTGAGGTCGAGGATGCCTTGGTGGTCAATGGTACCCAGGGCGGTGCCGTCGGCCTTGACCGCGGTGATGGTGGTAACGGCCGGTCGGAGCCGGTTGCCCTCGTCGTCGGTGAAGGCGATAGGGGTGGCAAGGAACGACCCGAAGTTGAAGTTGGCAGCGAGGGAGTCGAACGTCGCCTCGTCGAGGCCCTTCGCGGCCGGGTCGAACGTCACCACAACGGTGCCCTTCGTGACGGTGACTTGGCTGGAGACGTGATGGGTCGGATGCATTGGGATCGACCATCCGTAACTATTCGTACGGAGTTCTTCAAGCCCGAGAAAGGCCGTTACCTTCACCCAGAGGAACACCGGGCGATCACACATTATGAGGCGGCGCTGCTCCAAGGTTTCGGGCAGGACCATCTATTCGTTGGGTCACGCACCGACATCGCGCGCCAGATTGGAAATGCGGTGCCGGTACAGCTTGGCGCGGCCATCGGGCGCATGCTTGCTGAGGTGCTGTAGGCGGGTTCGGCTACCGCTCGATGAGGGCGGCTTCGTCGAGACAAAATTGAGAGATGCCCTGAAACATCACACGCCCTGACTCAGCACCTGAGGGCGATCCGTGCCCACATTTGCCCACGAAACCGTATTGCAACGTGTTGCTCGAAACCCTCAAGATCGTTGATTTTCCGGGGTTTCGAGACCATATAGGTACTAGTGATGCGCCACCTATCGATCTTTTAATCCGCGGGTCGTGGGTTCGAGCCCCACCAGGCAGACCGCAATGATTGGGATGCCCGTCCTTCGCTTTCCTCCACGCGTTGAGTGGCGGCAGCAGCGACGCGCATTAACTGATGCAAAACGGACTTGCTCGCCCGAGAGCCCCAAGGCGCAGCCGGTGTACACAGTGACCTTGCTCTGGCGGGAACTCATGGGCAATCCTGCCAGGCGGCAACACTAGGTCGCCGAACGTCTCGCGCTTTGCGCGGGTCGACCACCGCGACCCATAAGCTCACACCCGTGCAGCTGGCGCAGTGATGTACAACTTCGCGGCGCAGCTGGCTGATGTGGATCGCGGCGTCTACGAGGACATCACGCTGCGGGCCGCCCGGCATCCGTCCGAGACGGAGGCGTACATGATGACGCGCGTGCTCGCGTACTGCCTCGAATACGTGGACGGCATCACCTTCAGCGAAGGCATCTCGTCGACGAACGAGCCCGCGGCGGTCGTGCGGCGCAACACCTTGACCGCGTCAAGGGTCGACGATCAGCTGTAATCCGATCTGAGCGGGACGATGCTAAGTTGCGTCATCCGCATCGACGAACTGGGCTGACCCTCACCATGGGTTCGACTTCCCAAACTAGTCAAGGAATCGCGGCCCGTTCGCCCCGCGCTATCAACCGCGCTCTCCAACCTTCTGCTCGTTCACGCGCGTGGAATGTAACTTCGCAGATAGTCCCGCAGCGCGTCATCGCAAACGTAGACATACGTACCGCGAATGCCGCGTGTCAGAAGGACGGCATAGATGTTTGTGACGAACCGGAGCAAGTCATCGTCGCTGTAGGTCTTGCCCAGAACAGGATTGTTCTCTTTGCCTTTCTTATCGCGATAGGACTTCCGGTCCACGATCAGTCGGCCGCTCGTGGTGTCGAAGCGAAGGTCAGGTCCGATGATGACCCCGGCGTAGTTGAGGTCGTAACCCTGCACTGTGTGGATCGAGCCGACCTCGTAAAGAGATCCCGGATTAGCGATCCAATCCGTTTGTGTGCTGTTCCACCGCATCGAAACTCCGTCGAGTTCTATGTCGAAGGTGGTCTTGTCCGTTTTTGTTTTCCATTCCCATGCGTAGCCGGCCACCATCCTCGAGAGTCCATCAACTGCGTCGCGAGCCTCGATCTCGCTTCTCATCTCGCCAAGATGGTCGAATAGGCGAAAGTCGTAGCCAGCGAATGCGACTGGCTCGATTGGCAACGGAGATGGCGCCACTCCCAGCACGCGTCGGACATATGAGACGTAGTCTGCCCCTGCTTCCACTCGCATTTGCGTGGCCAAGCGATAGTGGCTGCCATCAGCCTTGGCTCGATTGACCAATGAGGCGAGCAGGTCGCTGGGCAGGTCTGCCGGACGCACACTCTGAGCCGAGTCGAGGAGAAGAATCTGGTGTCGACTTTTGGCTTTGATCCAGTCCAGCTGCGTCTTCGCCACGTCGTCATACCCGAAGAGTCGCTCGGTAATCGCCTTGAACTTTTTGTTCTGCATCCCTGACGGCTGGTTTGCTCGCTGGTTCAGCCGGTGCGCCTCATCAACGATCAGAACGTCAAACTCGCGTTTGCTTTCGCCGACTTCATATGGCGTGAGCACCATGTCAGACCCTAGACCAGGGGTCTTCCGAAAGACTCTCTTGACTGAGTCGCGAAGCGATTGTTGCGGAATTACCAGCGCGATGTGCAGGTCGGTGAGCAATTCGCGGTACCCCTCGGCGAAGAATTCAGAAAAGAATGAATCGCTGTCCAGATCCTCGATATCTGTCGATACTTCGATGTCTTTCAGGAGTTTGAGTAGGAAAATCGCCACGATCGTCTTGCCCGTCCCGGGGTCCCCCTGAATAACGATCGTGCTCGCGACACCGGACTCAAGATCGTCAAATAGTCCTTCCACAATGTCTTCGACTGCAACTGCCTGGTCATCGGTCAAGGCTTTGAAAGGTGAGAGCTTGAATAGATCGCTGTTCTCGATTTCGGGGATCGTTCGAGAGAAAACGCCCTGGTCTTTCAGCTCATCGAATACCTCGCTGAAGGTCTCCCGATAACTCTGCCGGTCGAAGTAGTCCGCATCGATGATCCCGTCGTTGCGATTCATAACTCGAAAAGCACCATCTCCCGCAAGCATCCGAATCAGGAACGACTCGAGGTCGAGACAGACCGACTTGTTGAAACTGGAGTCGACGATCACTCGCAAATTAGTGAGCATATTCTTCTCTGGCGAATCTAAATGCTGCCGCATGCGAGCCGCTGCGTTTATGGATTCACCGACATAAACACTTCGTGCGGGCTCATTCTTCTTCGCAGAAGGTCCCTTGCCATCGAGCACATAGACGACGGGCCAGTTCGTGTTTCGTTTGTCTAGAGACGCCCAAGCGCTCACCGAGTCGCGGGCGAACGGGAGCCGCCTAATCTCAAAGCTGGTCATACTTGTCGCTTCTGCCTCGTGCTTTTTCGACGGGGTATTTCGCGGCCGTCCGGAGCAACTTGTCGAGCACGATTTCATCAGGGTCCACGCTGATTCGGTCAGCGAGCAGAAGACAGTAAGTCAGAACATCCGCGAGCTCGTCGCGGAGATGCTCTACATCAAACTTGGCGCCCCACTGAAAGCATTCGAGCAATTCACCGGCTTCAATGGCGATGCTCTTCGCGAGGTTCTCTGGCGTGTGAAACTGTGCCCATTCGCGTTCCGCTACGAAATCAGCCAAGGCTCTTCCTATTGGGCGGTCGATCATGTCGTCAAGGTACCAGTGGCACCGTGAATCGGAGACGCTAATCCTTGCCTTTTCCGTTGTCGCTGAAGGCGCCCTGACGACTCTGCGTCAACCCAGTTGCGCCATCCGGAATCGCTTGCGGGGTCTCAACAAGCTCGACTAACGGGGCGCTCCACCGATGACGCATTCAACCGTCGAGGCCCCTCGACCACCGTGCGACCCCATAAGCTCGCACCTGTGGCAGCCGGCGCAGTGATGTACAACTTCGCGGCGCAGCTGGCTGATGTGGATCGTGGCGTCTACGAGGACATCACGCTGCGGGCGGCCCGGCATCCGTCCGAGACGGAGGCGTACATGATGACGCGCGTGCTCGCGTACTGCCTCGAATACGTGGACGGCATCACCTTCAGCGAAGGCATCTCGTCGACGAACGAGCCCGCGGTGCTCGTGCGCGACCTCACCGGCAAGCTGACCACCTGGATCGACGTGGGCGCACCCGATGCGGAGCGGATGCACTACGCGAGCAAGCTGGCCGACCGCACGACGGTCTACACGCATCGCGATCCACAGAAAGTGATCGCGGCGTGGGCCGGCAAGCGCATCCATCAGCTCGAGCAGATCACCGTGCAGAGCTTCGATCCGGGATTCATGGATGCCGCGGCCGCCGTGCTCGAGCGGCGCAACACGATGACGGTGTCGCGGGTCGACGGTCAGCTGTACCTCGACCTGAACGGGGTGACGTTGAGTAGCGTCATCCGCGTCGACGAGCTGGGCTGAAGCTCACCTCGGCAGCGAGGGTCTCGTCAAGCTCGACCACCGGAGCGGCTACTGCGGGTCGGGCTTTGCGCCTGACAACATCCACTCGTTCAGCGTCTTGGTCGCTG
>JANYGT010000085.1 GCA_025362355.1 Lacisediminihabitans sp.
CGACGCGACATCGCGGCTTATTCTGCTGTTTCGTCCGCGATTGTTCGCTTTCGGGACGATTGTTCGGGGGTGCGCACGAACACTCGTCCTGAAAGCGAACAATGACGCGCGAAGCGCACGGCGACGGGGTGGAGCCTAGGGGAATCGAACCCCTGACCTCCTGCTTGCAAAGCAGGCGCTCTACCAATTGAGCTAAGGCCCCATGAAATCCGGATGACGGATCTCGGGTGGGGATACCAGGACTTGAACCTGGGACCTCTTCGTTATCAGCGAAGCGCTCTAACCGCCTGAGCTATATCCCCGTGGACCCTGTGGATCTCGGTCGTGACGATCTCAGAGCAGCTATGAGAGTATCGCACCCGCTGCCATTCACTAAATCCGGTCAGTTGTTGGTGAAACCGACGAGCAGCCCGCCGCTGATGCGCACACTGACGTTGTAGAGCAGCGCGGTGATCGCGCCGAGAGCGGTGCCGACGACGACGTTGAGTACAGCGACGACGAAGGAGAAAAGCCCGACATTCGGCAGGGAGTAGACCGATGTCACGTCGAAGTCGGCCTGGTTGAGGATCTCGCGCAGCAGTCCGTTGATGTTGTTGAAGATGTGCGTCGTGTCGAGCACCACCCAGACGAGCAGGTTTACCACCACGAAGATGATTCCGAGGGTCACCATCAGCAGGAACGACAGCTTCACCGCCGACCAGAAGTCGATGTACACGAGCTTGAGGCGCACCTGCTTGGTGGCTGCGGCTCTCTGCGACTTGCGCTGGAGCTTCTCCGCGACGCTACTCATCTATCGATTCGTCCTTCCCGGTCTGGGCCTCGTCGACGGGATTCTCTTCTTCGGGAGCGTCCGGTGTCTCGATTTCCAGGTTGCGTTCGCTGTTTTTGGCGACAGCGATGATCTTGTCTTCGTCCGCGAAGCGGGCGAATACGACGCCCATGGTGTCACGGCCCTTCGCCGGAACCTCGGCGACAGACGAGCGTACCACCTTGCCACTGGCGAGGACCACGAGCACCTCGTCGTCGTCGCCGACGATCAGCGCACCGGCCAGGTCTCCCCGCGCCTCCTGCAGCTTGGCGACCTTGATTCCGAGACCGCCGCGGCCCTGCACGCGATACTGGTCCGCAGCGGTGCGCTTGGCGAAGCCGCCCTCGGTCACGACGAAGACATAGCCGGCATCGGAGACGACCGATGCGTCGAGCAGCGTGTCATCATCGCGGAAGTGCATCCCGATCACACCGGAGGTCGCGCGCCCCATGGGACGGAGTGCCTCATCGGATGCCGTGAACCGAATCGACATCCCCTTACGAGACACGAGCAGAAGGTCTGAATCCTCTTCGACCAGCATCGCGGACACAAGCTCGTCCTCCTCGCGGAGGTTGATCGCGATGATGCCGCCCGAGCGGTTCGTGTCGTATTCGGCGAGCGCTGTCTTCTTGACGAGGCCACCACGCGTGGCGAGGGTCAGGTACCGAGCTGCAGAATAGTCACGGATGTCGAGGATCTGTGCGATCTCCTCGTCGGGCTGCAGAGCGAGCAGGTTGGCGACGTGCTGACCTTTCGCATCGCGGCCGGCCTCCTGCACCTCGTAGGCCTTGGCGCGATAGACGCGCCCCTTGTTCGTGAAGAACAGCAGCCAGTGGTGGGTCGTCGTGACGAAGAAGTGCTCGACGACGTCATCCGCCCGGAGCTGGGCCCCCTTGACGCCCTTGCCACCACGGTGCTGGCTGCGATAGTTGTCACTTCGAGTGCGCTTGATGTAGCCGCCGCGCGTGACGGTGACCACCATCTCCTCCTCGGGGATCAGGTCTTCGACATTCATGTCACCGTCGAATCCGAACATGATCTCGGTTCGGCGGTCGTCGCCGTACTTCGCGATGAGTTCGGTCAGTTCGTCGCTGACGATGTCGCGCTGGCGCTCCGGGCTCGCGATGATCGCCTGGAACTCGACGATCTCGAGTTCGATGGCGTCGTGCTCGTCGATGATCTTCTGGCGCTCGAGGGCCGCGAGGCGACGAAGCTGCATGTCGAGGATCGCCCTTGCCTGCAGCTCGTCGATGTCGAGCAGGGTGATGAGGCCGTCACGGGCATCCTCGACGGTGGATGACGCACGGATGAGCGCGATGACCTCGTCGAGGGCGTCGAGGGCCTTGAGATACCCGCGCAGGATGTGCGCACGCTCCTCGGCCTTGCGGAGGCGGAACTGGGTGCGGCGCACGATGACGTCGATCTGATGGGTCGCCCAGGCGGTGATGAATCCATCGATCGCCAGGGTGCGCGGAATGCCATCAACGATGGCGAGCATGTTCGCGCCGAAGTTCTCCTGCAGTTGCGTGTGCTTGTAGAGGTTGTTGAGCACGACTTTCGCGACGGCGTCGCGCTTCAGCACGATGACGAGGCGCTGGCCGGTACGCCCGGAGGTCTCGTCGCGGATGTCGGCGATACCCGCGAGCTTGCCCTCCTTGACGAGCTCTGCGATCTTCAGCGCGAGATTGTCGGGGTTGACCTGGTAGGGCAGTTCTGTCACGACGAGGCAGGTACGACCCTGCAGCTCTTCGACATTGACGACGGCGCGCATCGTGATCGACCCGCGGCCCGTCCGGTAGGCATCCTGGATGCCCTTGAGCCCGAGGATCTGGGCCCCGGTCGGGAAATCCGGTCCCTTGATCCGCTGGACGAGGGCCTCGACCAGCTCCTCCTGGGTCGCCTCCGGGTGGGCGAGGTGCCAGAGCGCACCCTCGCCGACCTCGCGCAGGTTGTGCGGGGGGATGTTGGTGGCCATACCGACGGCGATGCCGACCGACCCGTTGACGAGCAGGTTCGGGAAACGGCTCGGCAGGACCATCGGCTCCTGGGTGCGGCCGTCGTAGTTCGGCTGGAAGTCGACGGTCTCTTCCTCGATGTCACGGACCATCTCCATGGCGAGGGGCGCCATCTTGGTCTCGGTGTATCGATGTGCTGCCGCACCATCATTGCCCGGGGAGCCGAAATTGCCCTGGCCGAGCGCGAGCGGATAGCGCAGGCTCCACGGCTGAACGAGACGCACCAGTGCGTCGTAGACGGACGAGTCACCGTGCGGGTGGAACTGCCCCATGACGTCGCCGATGACGCGGGTGCACTTCGAGAATCCCTTATCCGGACGGTATCCGCCGTCGTACATCGCATAGATCACACGGCGGTGCACCGGCTTCAGGCCGTCGCGAACCTCTGGCAGCGCGCGGCCGACGATGAC
>JANYGT010000134.1 GCA_025362355.1 Lacisediminihabitans sp.
GGCCACGACCTCGCGCAAGGGTTCTCCGTGCGGCCGTTCCAGTTGGTACCAGGTCGTCAGCCGGACCGTGTCGGGGTTGTCGTCGAAGGAATCGAAGAGGCGACCGGCGTAGTCGGCGAGGTCGGAGACGTCGAACTGGACAGCCTCGAGGGAGGCACTCGTAATCGTGTTGAAGACCGTGTCGAACAGCTGATCCTTGCTTCCGAAGTAGCTGTAGATCATCGCCTTATTCACCCCGGCGCTGGCCGCGATCCGGTCGATTCGGGCTCCGGCGATGCCGTAGGCGGCGAATTCATCGGTTGCCGCCTTCAGGAGCAACTTCTTGGTGCGTTCAGAATCTCGGATCATGCGAACAACTCTATAACCAACTTGTTAGTTGACAAACGGCAGGGAGAAGCGCAGGGTCGTAGAAGTAATCCGAACAACTGTTTAGTTAGTTAGCGAAAAGGGAGACCGGAAATGTCGAAAACGTGGCTCATCACGGGCAGCTCGAGGGGATTCGGCGCGGAACTGTCTCGCGCTGTACTCGAAAGTGGGGATCGCCTCGTGGCGACGGCCCGCAAGCCCGAGCAACTCGCGCCCCTGATCGACTCGTTCGGCGCGAAGGTTCGCACGGTCGCCCTCGATGTCACGGACGTCGAATCGGCGAAGGCCGCCGTCGCTTTCGCGGTGCAGGAATTCGGATCTGTCGACGTGGTGGTCAACAATGCGGGATACGCGAACAGCTCTCCCATCGAGGAGACGACGGACGCTGATTTCCGCGGCCAGATCGAGGCGAACCTTTTCGGTACGGTCACTGTGACCAAAGCCGTACTGCCGGTCATGCGGGCGCAACGATCGGGGACCATCGTGCAGTTCTCGTCGGTCGGCGGCCGAGTGGGCGGCACGCCCGGGATGGGCGCTTACCAGGCGGCGAAGTTCGCGGTCGAGGGATTCTCCGAGGTGCTCGCGAACGAGGTCCGCCCGTTCGGCGTGCGGGTCATGATCGTCGAGCCGGGGGCTTTCCGCACCGACTGGCAGGGGTCCTCGATGACACTGCACCGGGTGGGTGCGGACTACGAGGAGACGGTCGGGGCGCTCAACACCTACCGGGCGGCCAACGCCAGCAATCAGCCGGGAGACCCCGCGCGTGCCGCCCAAGTGATCGTCAGCACGGTGAACGGCGAAGATCTGCCGATGCGTCTGCTTCTGGGTGCGGGCGCGGTGAGCCTGGTTCGCACCGCGGCGCAACTTCGTGCGGCTGAGACCGAGAAGTGGGCAGCAATCAGTGCCTCCGCCGACTTTCCCGCCAGCGCCTGAGCCGCTGCCGACATTCAACCAACAACGACGAATAGAGAGCAATCATGAAGACCGCATCGACCTGGCTCATCACCGGAGCATCCAGTGGCCTGGGCTACGACCTCGCCGAATACGTACTCTCGCAAGGTCACGAAGTCGTGCTCGCCGCGCGGACGGAATCCGTAATGCATGACCTTGCGGCCCGCTATCCGGCCACCTCGCTGGTGGTGGCGGTGGATGTCGCGGACCCGACGCAGCGCCAGAACCTCATCGACCGCACCCACGAACGGTTCGGCAAGATCGACTATCTCGTCAACAACGCCGGGATCGATTTCCTCGGAGCGATCGAGGAGCAGCACGAGGCCGACTATCGCAAGGTCTTCGAAGTCAACTTCTTCGCGGCGGTCGCACTGCTTCGCCTGGCCCTGCCGGCGATGCGGGCCCGCAGGTCCGGGATGATCGTGAACGTGTCGTCGATGGACGGAATTGCGAGCCTGCCGGGCAATGCGTTCTACTCGGCGAGCAAGTTCGCCCTCGAAGGGCTCACCGAGTCCCTGTGGCAGGAGATCGAGCCCACCGGACTGAAGGCCGTCCTGGTTGAGCCCGGCTCGTTCCTCACGGGTATCGATGCGCGAACCCACTTCTCCGGAGAGCTGCTTCCCGACTACGATGCGACGTCGGGGAGCTTTTTCCGGGCGATGCAGAACGTGGCAGAACTGAGCGACGTCATGTTCCCCGGAGACCCGAAGCGAGCTGCCCGGGTGATCTTCGAACAGCTCACCGGCGACCCGTCGGTGCATCGCATCATCCTCGGGTCCGATGCGATGGCACGCATCGGAGCGAAGATCGACGACCTTCAGGGGGACTACGACGCCTCCAGGTTGATCGCCAATACCACCGACTTCGTCCGGGTCTGATCGGTGCGGGCGGAATTATCTACTAATGGGTTACTGTTAAAGAATCCATTAGCCCTTAGGCTCCAACCAGAGGACAACGAATGACTCTCCCCTTCCAGCCCGGTTCGATCCCCGCTCGCCCGGGGGACACCGTGTATGTGGACGCCACGGCGAGCTACAACCTCCGGTCCCATATCGATCCGATGGTCGCCGGCGTTGCGCAGACCAGCACCGAGGTGCAGGGCCTCATCGAGTTCGCGCGCAGCCGGTCACTGGAGGTACGGGTTCAGACGACCGGACACGGATTCAATTCGATTCTTCCCATGGACGGCGCGGTCCTGATTCGCACCGCCATGAGCCTTCCCGTCTCCGTGGACCCGGTGCGCAAGACGGCCGAGGTGCCGGCCGGAGCGACCTGGGGGGACGTCGTCGAGGCGGCCGCCCCTCACCACCTCGCGCCCCTTCACGGTTCCAGCGCGACAGTCGGGGCGATCGGCTATCTCCTCCAGGGAGGCATCAGCTTCTACGGCCGCCAGCATGGTGT
>JANYGT010000141.1 GCA_025362355.1 Lacisediminihabitans sp.
CCATCTGCACGATCTCCTTCGAGGTGGTGCCGCGCACGATCGAATCATCCACGATCAGGATGTTCTTGCCGCGAAACTCGCTGCCCATCGCGTTCAACTTCTGCTTGACCGACTTCTTGCGTTCGGCCTGCCCGGGCATGATGAAGGTGCGGCCGACGTAACGGTTCTTGTAGAAGCCCTCGCGATACTCGACGCCGAGTTTCTGCGCGACCTGCATCGCGGCGGGTCGCGAGGAGTCGGGGATCGGCATCACGACGTCGATGTCACCACGCGGCGTGTACTGCGCGATGGTGTCGGCGAGCCGGTTGCCGAGCCGGAGTCGCGCCTCGTACACCGAGATTCCGTTCATGACGGAATCGGGGCGCGCGAGGTAGACGTACTCGAACGAGCAGGGGATCAGCACCGGATTCGCGGCGCACTGCTTCGAGACCATCTCGCCGTCGAGAGCGATGAAGATCGCTTCGCCGGGGGCGACATCCCGAACGAAGGTGTAGCCGGCGCTCTCGAGCACGAGCGATTCGGATGCGACGATCCAGTCGGTTCCGGTGAACCCGGTCGCCTTCTTGCCGAGCACCAGCGGACGGATGCCGAAGGGGTCACGGAACGCGAGCAGCCCATAGCCGGCGATCAGCGCGATCGTGGCGTACGACCCCTCGACCCGCTCGTGAACGCGCTCGACGGCGGCGAAGATCTGGTCGGGATCGAGGTCGGGGCCGGAGACCTTTTCCTGCAGTTCGTGGGCGAGCACGTTCACGAGAAGTTCGGTGTCGGATGCCGTGTTGAGATGCCGGCGGTCGATGTGGAACAGTTCGTCGGTGAGCTCTCGGGTGTTCGTGAGGTTTCCGTTGTGCACGAGCACGATGCCGTAGGGCGCATTCACGTAGAACGGCTGCGTCTCTTCCTCGTTGCTCGCGCTGCCCTTCGTCGCGTACCGGCAGTGACCGAGTCCGATGTTGCCGGGAAGCGCGCGCATGTCGCGGGTGCGGAAGGCCTCACGCACCTGGCCCCGCGCCTTGACCATGTGGAAGTTACGACCTTCGACGGTCGCGATCCCGGTCGAATCCTGCCCACGGTGCTGAAGGAGGAGAAGGGCGTCGTACACCTGTTGGTTGGCTGGTTCCGATGAGACGATCCCGACGATGCCGCACATTCGAAGGCGAGCTCCAGAAGATTGGGGATGTGACCCGATCGGGCCGCACTAAGTTTCGCACATCCGGGAGGGTCGGCCGCCGGAGCCCGGGCGCATCGCTCGACCGGCCCGGGCGCATCGCTCGACCGCGCCGAGCGGTTGCCGCATCCGCCCCGGTACGCTGATCGGGTGACCGACAACAGCTCGACCCGTTACCGCGATGCCGGTGTGGATACCGCAGCCGGAGACCTCGCCGTCGAGTTGATGAAATCGGCCGTGGCGAAGACGCACGGGCCGGAGGTGCTCGGCGGGGTCGGCGGATTCGCTGGGCTGTTCGATGTCTCGTTTCTGAAGGCGTACACGAAGCCGCTGCTCGCAACCTCGACCGACGGCGTCGGCACCAAGGTGGCCATCGCGCAGGCCATCGACAAGCACGACACGATCGGTTTCGATCTGGTCGGAATGGTGGTCGACGACATCGTGGTCGTCGGAGCCAAACCACTGTTCATGACGGATTACATCGCCTGCGGCCGAGTGGTCCCCACCCGGATCGCAGACATCGTGGCCGGCATCGCGCTGGCCTGTGCCGAGACGCACACCGCTCTCGTCGGCGGGGAGACGGCAGAGCATCCGGGGCTCCTCGGACCGGACGACTATGACGTCGCCGGCGCCGCGGTCGGTGCTGTCGAGTCCGACGCCCTGCTCGGTTCGCACCTCGTCGCCGATGGCGACGTCGTCATCGCGCTCGGGTCATCCGGACTCCACTCGAACGGATATTCGCTCGTTCGGCACGTGCTGCGGCAGAAGGGGATCGCCTACGCCGACAGCTCGGCAGAGCTCGGCGGGATCGTCGGCGAGGTGCTGCTCGAGCCGACGAAGCTGTACACCGCGCCGCTGCTGCGACTGCTCTCCGATCCGCGATTCACCTCGGCTGTGCACGCGTTCAGCCACGTGACCGGCGGTGGGATCGCCGCCAATCTCGCAAGGGTGCTACCCATCGGCAGCTGGGTCGAACTCGAACGCTCGACCTGGTCACCACAGCCGGTCTTCCGGGTCCTTTCCGAGTGGGGCGGCATGAAGCTCACCGAGACCGAAGGTACGTGGAACCTCGGAATCGGCATGATCGCGGTCGTCTCGCCCGCATCCGTCGACGGCGTCATCGAGAAGCTGGCGGTCGACGGCATCGCAGCCTGGACCATCGGGTCGATATCGACCTCAGGGCGCGATCTCACCGGTTTCGAGCAGGGCGCGAAAGGCGTGAACGGCGGAGCCGTGAGGCTGGTGGGGCAGTACCGCTAGACGGCAGTACTACTTGGCGGCGGTACTACTTGGCGGCAGTACTGCTACGCGGTCTTCGGTTGCCCGGGCTCGTAGTCTTCGTACTCGTCGTCTGCGCCGTACTCGTCGGTGCGGTCGGCCGCCGGCTTGTTGAACTCCGGCCACTTCTCGAGGTCTTCCTCGAGCTTCGGGTCGACCGGCGCGCCGGAAGGATGCGTGAGCTCGCGCTCGAGCGCGTTGTAGTTGGTGTCCGGACTGAAATACTTCAGCTCGCGGGCAACCTTGGTGTGCTTTGCTTTTTGACGGCCGCGCCCCATGGCTTGACCCCCTCACGATTCTTGCCCGGGGGTCGATATGAAGTGCCCGGGACGTGACCAACGGAACTGGAAAACTAAGGCCCAACTTTAGCATGCGGGGGTGGCCGCCTCTCCCGACGTTATCGGGGGCGGCGCTACGCGGCTAACGTTGGTTCGTGACGTCCGTTCCCGCGCGAACTTCCGTGGTGGTGATCGGCGCCGGGCAGGCGGGGCTCTCGGTCTCGTTCTACCTGAAGCGCCTCGGTCTCGACCCCGGAAAAGACTTCGTCGTGCTCGATCGGGGCCCCTCGACCGGTGGCGCCTGGCAGTCGCGCTGGGAGGCCCTCCGCATCGGGTCGGCGCACCACATCAACGATCTTCCCGGAATGGACGAGTTGGGCCTCAGTTTCGAGACGGCCGACCGACATGCCCCGGCGAAGGCGGTGGTGGCCGACTACTACGAACGGTACGAGGCGCACTACGGTCTCGACGTCATCCGTCCTGCCGAGGTGAAGAACGTCTTCAACCGGGGAACCGAGTTGGTCGTGTCGGCGACGATCGACGGGCAGCCCGTGGAAACGGTGACGGATGTCGTCGTCAACGCCACCGGAACCTGGGGCTCGCCCTTCATCCCGTGGTATCCGGGCCTCAACGACTTCGCCGGCCGGCAGGTGAACCCGACCGAGTACGTGTCGGCGGAGGACTTCGCCGGCCAGGCCGTGATCGTGGTCGGCGGGGGGACGTCCGCGATCGGATTCCTCCTCGAGCTCGAGAACGTCGCCAGCCAGGTGACCTGGGTGAGTCGGCGCCCGATCGAGTTCAACGACGGCGAGTTCGACATCGAGGCCGGCGCTGCGGCGGTAGCACTTCAGGATGAGGCAGCACGGTCGGGGCGAGCGCTGCCGAGTATCGTGAGCGGTACCGGGATCCCCCGCACCCGTCGCATCCAGGCCGGGATCGAGCGCGGTGTACTGGTGGCCAAACCGATGTTCTCGTCCATCGAGACGGATGGCGTCCGCTTCGACGACGGAACATTCCAGAAGGCGGATGCGATTATCTGGTCGACCGGATTCCGGCCCGAACTCCGCCATCTCGCGCCGCTGAAACTCCGCGAGAAGGAGGGCGGGGTCACGGTCGGCGCTGGGTCGTCGTGGAAGGATCCGCGCATATTCTTCGCGGGGTATGGACCGCAGGCGAGCACGATCGGCGCCAATCGCGCAGGCCGTCAGATCGCGCGCCAGGTCGTCGCGCTACTCTCGAACCTCTGACGAATCCCTTTATCGCCCCGGCTGATTAAGGCGTCCGTCTGACCGCTCTTATCCCCGCAGCATCCTCAGAGAGCGAAGACGAGCCGAACCCGCCCTGCGACGCGTCGGCCCGCGCGCCTCGAGATGCTATCCCGTTCCCCCTCAAAACGCAGGAGATACTCGGAAATCCGAGCAAGAAGTGCTTCCGTTGCTCGGAATCCTGCAATACTCCTGCGTTTCAGGTGAGATGGGCGGATGGAGGACCGGCGCCGATCATCCAGTCGAGATGCCACTTTCCGGCAATTTTCTCGATCGCCGAGCCGGCCCTACGACACCTCGATCGCGGCCCCGGAGGCCGACGTGACCTCGCCATCGGCGTTGACCGTCAGCGCGACATCCGCCCCTCCGAAGCGCAGTCCGGTGACCGAGAGCGCGCCGACCGCCGTCATCGGCGACACGACGAGCGCGCCGTCGCCCGGACGGAGGCCGAGGATGCTGCCGAGCACCGAGATCGCGGCCGCCGCCGACCACGCCTGTGGGCGGCACGCAGCCGGATACGGAACGGGAACGGATGTCGCTTCCGCCGCATCCCCGGAATGCAACTCCGGCATGCGGTAGTCGAACGCTTCGGCGGCGGCGAGCAGCCCGCGCGCAAGCGACGTCGCCTCGCCAGGGAATCCCTCGGCGGCGAGACCGGCGATCGCGATGGCGGTGTCATGCGTCCAGACGCTGCCGCCGTGGTAGCTGAGCGGCCAGTATCCGGCCGAGTCGGTGGACATCGTGCGCAGCCCGTAGCCGGAGTCGAGCTCGGGTGACGAGAGCCGACGCGCGACGAGCGCCGCCTGTGCGGGGGTGAGCAGACCGGTGCCGAGCAGGTGCCCGAGGTTACTCGTAACCGTGTCGACCGGGCGCTTGTCGGCGTCGAGGGCGATCGCCGGATACGCGCCATCCGTCGACTCGATCCAGAACGTCTCCGAGAATCGGGCCTTCACCGTCGCGGCCCACTCCCGCCACTCGCCGGCGCCGGCAACCCCGAAGTGGTCGAGCAGGTCGGCACCATGGCTGGCAGCCTCATAGGCGTAGGCCTGCACCTCGCAGAGCGCGATCGGCCCGGTCGCGAGCGAGCCGTCCCGCCACTGCACCGAGTCGCCGGAATCCTTCCAGCCCTGGTTGGACAAGCCGTGCCCGGTGGCGTCGACGTATTCGAGCAGGCCGTCGCCGTCGGCGTCACCGTAGTCGCGCATCCACTCGAGGGCTGCGACGAGGGCGGGGACCAGCGCGCGCACCTCCTCCTCCGGCATTCCCCAGCGCCAGGCATCGTGAAGAAGGCAGACCCAGAGCGGCGTCGCATCCACCGTGCCGTAGTACAGCGGCGGAAGGGAGATGTTCTCCCCGGGGATCTCGAGGGTTCCCCGGCGGAGCTCGTGCATGATCTTGCCCGGCTGCTCGGCGGTCGCGTCGACGCATTCCCGACCCTGGAGGCCGGCGAGCACTTTCAGCGTTCCCGCGGCGAGTTCGGTGCCGAGCGGGAGCATGAAGCGAGCCGCCCACAGGGAGTCCCGTCCGAAGAGCGTGAAGAACCAGGGCGACCCGGCGGCGAGGAATTCGGAGGTCGTGTCGACGGCGGTGGTCATCCGCAGACCATCCAGATCGCCGAGGGCCTTCGCCACCCATCGGCCGAGTCGGGAATCTCCGGAGGTCACGACGGGGGCGCTCCACGCGGCGGCACCCGAGGCGCCGACGACGACGGCCCGCGAATCACTCGCCTGGAGGGTCCAGCCGATCCGGGTCTCCCCCCTGGCGGGTACGACGACCTCCCAGGAGAGCTCGAGCCCGCCATCGACGGCCGTGACGCGGGCACCGGGTGCCTCGAGCGACGATGTGACGGTGTCATTGGACCACGACGCGGTGCTCCCGGTCACGGCGAAGGCGACCGGCTCACCCGCGAGTCCCGCCTTGACGAGCGCCATGCCGGCGAAATCCGCCTCCAGCCGCACGACGACGGTCGTCGTCACCTCCGCGCCGAGGGCCGACTCGATCACGACGGACTCGGACGCTCCGGTCGCGTGGACGGTTCGGCGGCGCACGGCCCGCACCCGAGGGTCGGCGTCCGTGTCGTCGAGGTGCCGGAGCAGGGCGACGAAGGCGATGGTGTCGGCGCGGCCGGGGGAGTGTGCCGACCCGGGAGCCGTGGCGATGTGCTCACCCTCGCGACCGCCGATGGTGAGGGTCGATCGCGAGAGGATCCGCACATCCGAGTGGTAGATGCCGTGGATCGCGGCACCGCCTATCTGTCCGTCGAGCGCCGACCAGGCCTGTGTCGGGGCGCGGATGATGACGACCTCCCGATCGAGCAGCGGCTGCACCGGGGTGACGACGGTCGTCACCGGTACCGCTGTCATTCCTTGACCGCCCCGTCACTCGAATTCATGATCTTCTTCTGGAAGATGAAGAAGACCAGGGCGACCGGGATCGTCATCAGAGCGGCTGCGGCGAGCTTCAGCGGATACTGGGTCGCCTGTCCGAGACCGCCGGCGGCGAGGCCAGCGAGGCCCTTCGTCAACGTCGTCAGGCCGGGTGACTGCGTCGAGATGATGAAATGGGCAAGCTCATTCCACGACCCCTGGAAGGACAGGATCGTGATGGTCACGAGCGCCGGCCGTGCCATCGGGAGCACCACAGACCAGAACACCCGGAACGTACCGGCGCCGTCGATGCGCGCCTGCTCCTCCACACTCACGGGGATCGACTCGAAGAAGTTCTTCATGATGAAGATGCCCGCGGCATCGGTCAACAGCGGAAGGATCATCCCCCCGTAGGAGTCGAAGATGCCCAGCTGATTGATGACCAGGAATTTCGGGATGAGCAGGACGACGCCCGGAACGGCCATCACGGCGACGAGGCCCGCGAACATCACGTTGCGTCCGCGAAAATGCAGACGGGACAGCGCATACCCGGCGAGGGAGTCGAAGAAGACCCGGCCGAGGGTGACGGCGATCGTCACGACCGCGGAATTCTTGAACCAGACCGGGAAGTCCGAGTTGAGGAACAGCTTCTGATACGCGGCCGTCGTTATGGTCTTCGGAACGAGTCCGAGCGGATCGAGCGCCGCGTCCGCCTCCGTCTTGAAGGAGGTCGCGATGGAGATGACGAACGGGAAGATGTAGATGATCGCGAGAACCACCAGCACCGCATAGAGGAGGGAGCGAGCGCCGATGACGCGCCCGGACAGCCGTTCGTGTCGCCGGTAGACGTGCGGCTTCTCTGTCTCTTTCTTCGCCTCGGTGGCGCGGGGGAGAACCGTCGAACTCATCGGTCGACCTTCCTGTCTTCTGGTGTGGGCGCCGGGGCTTCGACCCGATCGGCGAGGGGCACCGAGTAGAGCCTCATGCGCCGTTTCGAGACCTTCCGTTCGGCGAGCACCCAGCGCTGAACGAGCGTGAAGAAGACGATGATCACGAACAGGATGAAGGCGATGGCCGCTGCCTGCCCCCATTCCTGGCTCTTGAACCCGGCCGTGTAAGAGAGATAGGCGGGGGTGAGCGTCGTCTTGGCCGGCCCGCCCTGGGTGCCGGTGTAGATCTGATCGAAGACCTGCCAGCATCCGATCAGTCCGAGGGTGAGCACCGTGAACAGCGTCGGCCGCAACTGCGGGAGGGTTACCCGCCAGAAGCGCTGCCAGCCGCTCGCGCCATCCATCATCGCCGCCTCGGTCACCTCGCCGCTCAGATTCTGCAGGGCGGCGACGAAGAGCAGCATGAAGGTGCCGCTCGTGGTGAACACCGCGAGCAGCACCAGTGCGGACATCGCAACGGACGGGCCGCCGATCCAGTCCCACCACGGCACGCCGAGGGCGGTGTTGTTCTCGAGGAACGCCGGGCCCGTCTGAACGCCGAAATGGAAGATGCCGTCGGGATCGTTGAACCAGTTCGGCCCCTTCGCCCCGACGAAAGACAACAGCTTGTTCACCGCGCCGGTCGAATTGAAGAGGAAGAGCCAGAGCACGGTGATCGCGACCGAACTCGTGACCGACGGGAAATAGAACGCGGTGCGGAAGAAGCCGCGACCCTTGAGGATCTGGCGGTTGACGAGCACCGCGAGGAACAGGGCGAGGGCCGTCTGAAGCGGCACGACGAACACGACGTACCAGGCGTTGTTCTTCAGGGCCATGCCGAAGTCCGACTCGGCCAGGCCACCACCGGTGAGCACGGCCGCGAAGTTCTTCGCTCCCACGAAACCGACGCCGGAGGAGAAGGGGCTTCCGCGGCCCGACCAGTCCGACACGCTCACCCACAGGGCCATCAGCACGGGGATCACGAGGAAGACGCCGAGCAGGATCAGCATCGGAGCGGTGAAGAGCCACCCGGAGGCGGCCTCCCCCTTCCGGATCCCGGCACCGTGCCGCACGCGAGAGGGAGGCGGCAGCCTCAGGGTGGTGGTCATGGTTCTACTTCACCAGTGCCTGGAGGTTCTTCTGCGTCGCCGCGAGGATCGATGCCGGATCTCCCGACTTCAGGGAGTCGAGCTTCGAATCGAAGTCGGCCACGACATCCGCAGAGCCCTTCGCCGTCGGCACGTTCTGGGCATAGGAGGCGGCATCGAGGAACGGCACGAGTGCCGGGTTGGCCTTCTTCCACGCGGTCGCCGCCGACTTGATCGATGGCATCGGACCGAAGGCTTTCGAGAAGGCGAGCTGGTCGCTCGACGAGGTGAGCTTCTCGACCAGTTTCAGCGCTGCGGCCTGGTTCGGGCTGTCGGCCGCGATCCCCCAGCAGTTGGTGAACTGGAGGGTTCCCTTCGTGCCGTTCGGGCCGGCGGGCAGCGGATACACGCTGTAGTTGATCGACGGATAGTCGGCCTGCATGCCGCCGGTGATCCAGTTTCCCTCGATCGTCATAGCCGCCAGGTTCTTCC
>JANYGT010000187.1 GCA_025362355.1 Lacisediminihabitans sp.
TGCCCTCGAGCACGCCCTCGAGCACGGTCAGATCGGAGACCTGTCCGCCGGTCGAGAACGACTTTCGGCCGGTGAAGACCAGCTCGTCGCCCTCCTCGCGGATGACCAGGTCACTGTCGCGCGGATTCACTGCGCCGCCGAACAGCAGGTTCGCCGATGTGTAGAGCTCCTCGACCGCGGCGATCTGGTCTTCGGTGGCGACGAGGCGCGCGGCCCATGCCCAGAGGTAGTGGTAGCCGAGCAGCTGGCCGATCGATCCGTCTCCGCGGGCGACGATGCGGATGACGCGGTACGCGGTCTCCCAGGTCTGGCCACCTCCTCCGTGCTCGACGGGGCCGAGCAGGGTGACGAGGCCGGCATCCTTCAGCAGGGCGACCTCCACATGCGGCGTGACGTTCGCGACGTCGCGCTCGACGGCATCGACGGCGAGGATGTCGCTGACCTCCGTCGCCCGGGCGAGCCAGCCCGCGGCATCCGTCGGATTCGACGCGTGCGCCCAGCGCGACTCGAGTGTTGATGGTGCGGTGGAGATGTCGGTCATGATCGTGCTCCTCGTGCGTTGGTGGTGCATGATTCCTTCGGTTTCCGGCGCGACGAATAATGCCTGCCAGCGATGGTGGAAGCGCTACGGACGCAGAATCGAGTGCTCTCCGAGGCCGTGCCAGGTGCGGTTGTGATAGACCAGCGGAGCGGATGCGCGCTGCTCGTCCGCGACGACCGCCTCGAGCGCGTGGACGGCGATCACGGTGGAGCCGCCGGCGGACATCCGGTTCACGACGCGGCCGCGGATCCACGACTGTGCGCCGGGGAAGTACGGTTCGCCGGTGTCGAGGCGGCTCCACAGGCTGAGGTCGGCGAAACGGTCGATGCCGCTCGTCGCGCAGAGCGTCGCCAGATGCAGCTGATCGACGCCGAGAAGGTGCACGACGAGGGTCTCCGCAGTGCGGATCGTCGGGGCGGCCGATGACTGGTCGGAGACTGAGAAGACGAAGAGGGCCGGATCGGCGCTGACCGAGAAGACGGATGTCGCGGTGAGCCCCACGGGCCCGTCGCCCGCATCGGCGGTCACGACGGCCACCCCGGCCGCGTGGGCGCGGAACGCGACCTTGAAGTCTTCCGGCGCGAGGCCGGGCTCCGTCGAGCCGGAGGTGGTGGCGCGTTCGAGTGATCCGGTGGCGGTTCTGCCGTTCAGCGTGAGGCTCACGGTGGTCCCTTTCGAGGTGGTGTTACCAGAGTGGTCATGTCTCGCCGGGAACGCGAACGATGTTGCGTGGTGTGACGTTTCGTGTCGTCACACTCACGGGCCGGGTGCGGCGGGCGGCGCTACTTCGCGGCGAGCGGCAGCAGGATGCCCTTCACCGTCGGATCCGTCGCGAGGAACTTCTGCACGGCCGGGTCTTTGAACGCGGCGATGAGTTTCTTGATGTTCGCGGTCGACGCATACTTCGTTCCGACGGTCAGCTGGCCGGCGAACTCGTCGGGGGCGGCCGGCGCATAGATCTCCTTACTCAGCGGGATCTTCGCGGCGAGGTAGTACTCGGTGTAGCCGACGGCCGCGTCGAGGTCGGGGAGTGCGCGGGATTGGGCGCCGAAGTCGAGCAGCGTGAAGGTGATGCGCTTGGGGTTCGTTGCGATGTCATCCTGTGTCGCCTTCGCCTTGTTCGTGCCGGCCTTGAAGGTGATGAGCCCCGCGCGCTCGAGCACCCACAGTCCCTGCGACTCATTGGCCGGATCGGAGTAGAGCGAGATCGTCGCGCCATCCGGGATGTCCGCGACCTTCTTGTGCTTGTCAGACCAGAGTCCGAAGCCCCAGCGGAACACCGGGGTGGCCGCCGTCTCGCGGAACCCGGGATTCGCCTCGAGCACCTGGCTCAGCCAGAGCTTGTGCTGGTAGACGGTTCCCGCGACCTCACCGTCGTTGACGGCGCGGTTGATCGTGTTGCTGTCGGAGAGGCCCGTGAAGGCGATCTTGATGCCGTATTTCGGGGCGACCTTGGACGCGACGAAATTGATCAGCGCCTGCTCGGAGGCGTTGCCCTCCGCCGTCGCGACCGTGAGCGTTGCGCCCGAGACATCCGCCGCGGATTTCGCCGGGTTCAGCAATGGGATGCCGACCGCAGCGACGATCCCGACGACGACGACGGCGCCACCCGCGATCCACGGCCAGCGGCGGCGCGTCCTGAGTTCGAATCCGTGATCCGTCTCGGTCGGGCTGGGGGTGATCTGGTCGTCTGATGACATGGCTGTGCTCCTGTTGTGTGGTGCGTTGGGGGAGTTAAGAGAGTTCGCGCGCCATCCGGCGTTGCTGGGTGGCCGTGAGGATGCTCGGGCGGCGCGCCCACGGTGTGAGGCGACGCACCACCCGGTCGCCGGTGAACTGCACGGTTGCGACGAGCGCGACGAGGATGACGATCGTGGCAAGCATCACGCCGTTGTCGAAACGCTGGTAGCCGTAGGTGACGGCCACGTATCCGATGCCGCCCGCCCCGATCGTGCCGGCGATGGCCGAGTATTCGATCATCGCGATGGTGTTGATGGTGAGTCCGCCGACGATCGATGGCACCGCTTCGCTCAGCTGAGCCGTGCGGATGATCTGCAGCGGTGATGCTCCGGATGCGCGCGCCACGCGGGTCAGCGACGGCGGCACCGAGCGCAGCGAATTCTCGACGATGCGCGTGAAGAACGCGATGCCGGCGATCGACATCGGCACGACGGCGGCCGGGATCCCGATGTTGGTACCGGTCAGCAGCCGGGTGAACGGCACGATCGCGGCCATCAGGATGAGGAACGGAAGCGAACGCCCGATGCTCACCGCCCAGCTGAGCACGGTGTGGGGGAGTGGATTCTCGAACAGTCCGCCGGGTGCGAGATTGTGCACGAGGCATCCGAGTGGGATTCCGACGAGCACGACGATCGACATCGTGATCCCGACCATGACGAGCGTGTCGCCGAGGGCGGGGAAGACGAGCGCGGGGATGTCGCCGATCGGCACCGAGAGATTAGTGGGGAGGCTCATGCGACATCCTCCAACTGCTTCGCGACAGCGTCCAGCTCCGCGTGCAACCCGAGCCCGGCGAGGGCCGCTGCGATACGCCGCGGATCGACTTCGCCGACCGCGATCGTCGCGTTGCCGACGGTCGCCCCGTTGAGGCTCTGAATGGATGCTCCGAGCAGGTCGACGCTCGTGCCGAGTTCGCTCGCGAGCCGTGTCACCCAGTCGGTCGGAACCGGATTCGCGCCATAGGTGACGAACCAGGTCGTCGTCTCGCGCGGCGGGGTGTCGTGGCCGCGGCGGGGCTGCAGGGCGCGTCCGAGGCTGGAGGACGGGGTGCTCAGCAGGTCGACGAGGCTTCCCGATTCGACGATGTGACCATGATCGAGACGCGCGACGGAGTCGGCGACTTTCAGCACGGTATCCATCTCGTGCGTGATGAAGAGGATCGAGAGGTCGAGATCGTCTCGAAGCTGCTTGAGCAGTGCGACGATCGAGGCCGTGGCGTCCGGGTCGAGACCGGAGGTCGCCTCGTCCGACAGGAGGACTGAGGGTCTGAGTGCGAGCGCGCGAGCGATTCCGACCCTCTGCCGCTGGCCGCCGGAGAGCTGGTGCGGGTAGTGCTTCGCCCGGTCGGACAGCCCGACGAGATCGAGCAGTTACGCAACCCGACGGCGTGATTCCGCGGCCGTCACGCCGAGATACTCGAGCGGGAGTGCGATGTTCGCGGCGGCTGTTCGCCGACCGAAGAGGCCGTCGCTCTGGAAGATCGTGCCGATGCGGCGGCGGGCGACGCGAAGCTGCTTCTCGGAGAGTCGGGAGAGCGTCTCGCCGTTGACGACCACGGATCCGGATGTCGGTCGCTCGAGCAGACTGACGCACTGGGCCAGCGTGCTCTTGCCTGCTCCGCTCGGCCCGACCACCGCGAAGATCTCGCCGGCCGCCACGCTGAAATCGAGGTGGTCGAGCACCACGGTGGCGTCGTCACCGGTGCCGAAGACCTTGGTGAGCTGTTCGATCCGGATCATCGTTGCCTTTCGGAGTCGTCGTGGCGATTGCTGACTCGGCGAGCGTATTGGTGCGGCGTCACCGTGTCGGTTGTGTGACGCCATAAGTCGGGCGGGGGCGGCATCCACTCCCTCAGTCCGCGAAAATAGCGGCATGCCAGACCAGACAGCTGCCCGCCAGATCCGTTTCAATGCGTTCGACATGAATTGCGTCGCCCACCAGTCGAGCGGCATGTGGCGTCATCCCGACGATCAGGCCTGGCGCTACAAAGACCTGACCTACTGGACCGAGCTCGCGAAACTGCTCGAGCGCGGCACCTTCGACGGCATCTTCATCGCCGACGTGCTCGGCACCTACGACGTGTACGGCGGGTCGAACGAGGCCGCGATCCGTCATGGCGCGCAGGTTCCGGTGAACGATCCGGTGCTGCTCGTCTCGGCGATGGCGCTAGTCACCGAGAACCTCGGATTCGGGATCACCGCTGGCACCGCCTACGAGCATCCGTATCCGTTCGCCCGTCGCATGTCGACGCTCGACCACCTCACCAACGGCCGCGTCGGCTGGAACGTCGTCACCGGCTACCTTCCCTCCGCCGCACGCAACATGGGGCACGACGACCAGCTCGAGCACGACGACCGGTACGACGTCGCCGACGAATACCTCGAGGTGCTCTACAAGCTCTGGGAGGGATCCTGGGAGGATGACGCGGTGCAGCGCAACCGCGAAACCGGCGTGTTCACCGACCCGGCCAAGGTGCATGAGATCGGGCACAGGGGAAAGAATTACACGGTTCCGGGCATCCATCTCTCCGAGCCGTCGACCCAGCGCACCCCGGTGATCTACCAGGCCGGTGCATCCGGTCGTGGCATCGCATTCGCCGCGGGCAACGCCGAGGCGATCTTCGTCGCAGCGCCGACGAAGAAGGTGCTGGCGTCATCCGTCAAGAAGATCCGGGATGCGCTCGAAGCCGCCGGCCGCGACCGCTACTCGGCGAAGATCTACACGCTGCTGACGATCATCACCGACTCGACGCCGGAGAAGGCGAAGGCCAAGCACGAGGACTTCCTGAAATACGCGAGCGACGAGGGCGCGCTGGTCTTCATGTCGGGATGGATGGGCATCGACCTCTCGCAGTACGACCTCGATGAGCCGGTCGGCAACGTGAAGTCGAACGCCATCCAGTCGGTGATCGAGAACTATGCGGAATCGGCCGAGAACGGCGAGGAATTCACGGTGCGCGACATCGGACGCCTCGGAGCCATCGGCGGCCTCGGTCCGTTCATCATCGGATCGGGTGAGGAGATCGCCGACCAGTTGCAGGAGTGGGTGTCCGAGACGGATGTCGACGGGTTCAACCTCGCCTACGCGATCACCCCCGGGTCGTTCGAAGACGTGGTCGAGCATGTGATCCCGGTGCTGCGAGCTCGCGGAGCGTACCCGGATGCCTACGTCGAGGGAACGCTGCGCAACAAGCTGCACGGGCGCGGAGACCGACTCCCTGCCGAGCACAAGGGCGCGACGTTCCGCATCGGCGGCAGTGGGTCGACTTCGCCGCGGTAGTTTCTCGGCCACAGGCATCCACCTCCACTTTTTCCAACCACTTACGTGTGCGCACGCGTCGGTGGTTGCAAAAAGCGGAAGTGGATGCCGCGGCCGGCGACAGGGCGGGATCACGGGCTGATCGCCAGGAAGACGAACGCCGCGAAGATGATGAGGTGCACGAGCCCCTGCAACCGGGTCGCCCGACCCGGGATAACCGTCAGCGTCGCGACGATCATGGTCAGTACGAGAAGCACGATCTGCACGGGACCGAGGCCGAGCACGAGCGGACCCTCCAGCCAGATGCTCGCTACCGCGATCGCCGGAATCGTCAGGCCGATGCTGGCGATGGATGAGCCGTAGGCGAGGTTGAGGCTGGTCTGCATCCGGTCGCGCAGTGCGGCTCGCGAGGCTGCGAGACCCTCCGGGAGTAGCACGATGAGCGCGATCACGACACCGACGAATGTGCTCGGGATGCCCGCTGCCGCGACTCCCGTCTCGATCGCCGGAGAGACGGCATGGCCGAGCCCGACGACGGCGAGCAGAGACGCGGCGAGCATCACACCGCTGATCGCCGTCGTGCGAGTGGACGGCGTGGCGGCGTGGCTTCCGCCCTCTATGACGTCTCCCGACGAGTCCATAGGCAGGAAGAAGTCGCGATGCCGTCCCGTCTGCGTCGAGATGAATGCGACGTAGAGGGCGACGGCGGCGACAGCGATGAAGGCGAGTTGCGCGCCGGTGAAGCGACCGCCGGATGCGCTGGTCGTGAACGTGGGAAGCACGAGGGTCAGGCCGGCGAGGGTGGCGACCACGCCGAGCGCGGCCCCGGTGCCCTCCGGATTGAAGCGCGGGAGACCGTGCCGAAGTGAGCCGAGCAGCAGCGACAACCCCACGATCCCGTTGCAGGTGATCATCACGGCAGCGAAGGCCGTGTCCCGCGCGAGGGTCTCGGTGCTGTGGCCGCCGGAGATCATGAGCGTGATGATCAGGCCGACCTCGATGACGGTGACCGCGACGGCGAGCACAATCGATCCGAGCGGTTCCCCTACCCGGTGTGCGACGACTTCGGCGTGGTGCACGGCCGCGAGCACCGCGCCGATGAGCACGATCGCGACGAGTGCGACAATCGCGACCTGGAGAGGTCGATTCCAGGTCGCGACGAGCAGAACGATGGCGATCACGGGCACGGCGATCGGAGCGGCGGAGCGCACCCTGGGGATCATCGAGTCCGCCCTTCCCGCGAGCATCCAGTTTAACGGCCGCGAAGAAGCGTCACTCCAGGAGGAAGGCGACCGCGCGCTCCCGGAACGGCCGGGACGTCGGCGCGTTGAAGTGGGTGCGGTGCGGGATCTCGAAGAATTTCGCATGCGGAGAGGCTGCGGCGAGAGCGCGTGATCCGTCGATGATCGGATCCTCGCTCCCGGTGGCGAAGAACAACGGCTGGCCGGGCGGATTCCGCGGATCCGGTTGCGGTCCGCCGCGAATCCCCTCGACGAGCCCGACGAGAGCCTCGAGATCGTTGCCGGGGATACCCTCCGCCATCGTCAGGTAGGTGTTGGTCAGCGGATGTGTGACGGCTGGGCCACCGGCGGCGTAGGCGCGGGCGTCGTCGGCGCGGAAGGCGGTCAGCGGATCGCCATCCGGGATCCCCCCGAGCACCGCGCGCGTCACCCGCGTCGGCAACTCGAGGGCCGCGTGCCAGCTCACCCGCGCGCCGAGGGAATATCCGACGAGCGCGACCTCGTCGAACCCGTGGGTGTCGAGCACGCTGAGCAGGTCGGCGACCAGCAGCTCCATCGAGTAGTCGGCGGCGGAGTGGGGTTTGTCGCTTGCCCCATGGCCGCGCTGGTCGTAGGCGATCAGATGGAAGCCGGCACGTACGAGATGTCGTGTCCAGCCCGTTTGCACCCAGTTCGTCGTTGCACTCGAGGCGAAACCGTGGAGGGCGACCACCACGGGCGCGTCGGACGCCTCGGCCGGGAAGTCGTAGGTGGCGATGCGCAGCCCGTCGGCAGACATCACGAGAGTCGGCGGGGGTGCTTCGGGGAGAAGTGGCACCTGCCGATTAAACACGCAGTTGCGCGATTCGAATAAACGATATATCGTAAACCCATCGCAGAAGTTCTGTGATGGCTCGGTCTCCGAGCCGAGTATCGAAGAGGTTTCACAATGAAAAACCAACACACACATCACAACTCACCATTCGACCGGGCAACGCAGATGCCGTCATCCGGTCGGTTCCATCACGATCCGAGCGGTCGCGGCCACGGTTTCGCCGGGGGCGCGGGCTTTCCGGGGGGCCCGGGCTTCGAGCGCGGGTTCGGCGGCGCGGGGTTCGGCAACGGCTTCCCCGGCGGTTTCGGCGGCCCCGGTTTCGGACCGCGTGGCCAGCGTCGCGCAAGCAAGGGCGACATCCGCTCCGTCATCCTCTCCCTCCTCGCCGAGGGCCCGTCGAACGGCTACGGCCTGATCAAGGCCATCGCCGAGAAGACCGGTGGAGCCTGGCGTCCGAGCCCCGGCTCGGTCTACCCGACGCTCCAGCAGCTCGTCGACGAGGATCTCATCGTGAGCAAGGGCGACGGCCGAAAGACCGAGTTCGAGCTCACCGAGACCGGAACGACCTACGTCGCCGAGCACGCGGATGACTTCAGCAAGGCCTGGGAGGCAACCCCCGGTCGTTCAGAGTCGGCCGGCGAATTCATGGAGAGCCTCGGAAAGCTCATGGGGGTCGTGCACCAGTTCCGTCACTCCGCCACGGACGCTCAGCGGAAGGCCGCCGTCGAGAAGATCGACGAGGCTCGCCGCGCGCTCTATCTCATCCTCGCCGAATAGCGCGATGAGCAGTAGAACCGGATGGCCGCCCAGGAAACTGAGGCGGCCATTCGTGCGCGAGCGTCAGCCGAGCTGGATGCCGTGCGACAGCATGGCCGCGACCGGGTCGACAGCGGTGCCGGAGACGAGGTACTGGAAGTACAGGTGGCAGCCGGTACTCGTGCCCGAGGATCCCACGAGTCCGATGTTCTGACCGGCAGTGACTTTTTCTCCGACGGTGACGAGAACCCCCGCCGCGAACATGTGCGAGTAGCTGGTGGTAATGCCGCCGGCGTGCTGGATGACGATCTTCTCGCCCTCGGTGCCCGCGTACCAGGTGGACAACACCGTGCCGGCGGATGCCGCGAAGAATGGCGTATTGCAGGTCCCTGCGAAATCGTCCCCGGCGTGGAAATTGCTCGTGCACCCGCCGCTGACGCAGATGACCGCTCGCGGACCGAACGGTGAGGAGATCGCCCACTTGGTCGGAGCCGTCCAGCCTCCCTTTGCCGCGGCGGCGGGACCAGCCTGCAATCGCGGTTTCACGATGGTGAAACCGTCACGGGTGATGGCGGCGGCAGCAGCCCTCCCGCTGACCGCGAAAGCGGGCCCGCCCGAACTGAGTCTCGTCTGCGCGCTCGTTGCGGAGAGATCGGCCGACGCGGATGTCACCGGGATCGCGACCGAGGCTGCCAGCGCCACTGCGAGAGCGGTGGCAGCGATCGACGTGCAGGATTTGCGCACCGAGAATCTTCCGGAGGTCGTCTTCCGGCGTCGCTCGCGTCCCTCATTCGTCGGGGCGTGCGGATAAGCCATGAAGAGAGGATCGACCTTCGTAGTACGTAACGGATGGATAACGCTCCGCCCTACCCTAGAACATGTCCGCGCATATATCGACCCCGCGATCGGGGCGCACGCCCCCGCCGGAGTCCGGGCGCTGCGCTGTTCCGGCGGCACACTCAGGGTGGCCAGATGACCCAGAAGAGCAGTATGCCGACGGGCTGGAGCGCGATGCAGCTCGAGAGGGTGATGACGCGCGCTCGCACCGTACGGGAGAGCACGGGTGCTCCGAGCAGCGGTGAGAGCGGGAGGAGCATGCGAAAGAGACTCTGCTGGGGAAGGAACACCGCGACGAGATAGCCGATGTAACTGAGCGTGTAGGCCCGTAGGTCGGTGCCGAGTGCTCGCGTGGAACGGCGTGTGAACCAGATCACGAATCCGGCAAGAAGCGCGACGACGATGACGATGCCGAGGAAGCCGAGATAGTGTCCGGCGAAAACGAACCAGGGGGTGAAAGGGAGGAAGTGCACCGAGCCGATGTAGTCCCGCCACCACGCGAACTCCGTATTGAAATACGTGCCGGAGTCGCCGGTCACTATACCGGAAACGAATGGCCAGGCGATGCCGGCGAGTGCGATGACGCTGACGGTGACTACGGCAAGTACCCGATCCCGATGCGACGTCGGCTGCCTTTTCAGGAATCCCACGAATCGCTGCAGGGCGAGCGCGGCGGCGAGGGCGAGGGCTCCCGGATGCGAGAACGCGGCGAGAATCCCGAAAGGGATCATCGAGGCATACCGTCTCGCCATCATAGCGGCCAGCGCAGCGAACATGAAGTACAGGTAGGTGCTCTCGGCGTAAGTGACCTGCAGAACGTACGACATCGGGCCGAAGCAGAAGAAGAGAGCTCCCCAGATGCCGATCGTCGCACCGAACCGCTCGAGGAGCAGTCGGTGGATCGCGAAGGTCGCTGCCGCGCCGAATGCCATGGCGATGAGCACGCCGGCCACCGGGAAGTCGAACCCCGTCACCGCCATCACCGCGCGCACGATCATCGGATACACGGGAAGGAAGGCCCACGCATTCTTCTCGACCGTGCCGGACGCATCCGTCGGGATGGTGGTCGGATAGCCGTCGAGAGCGACCCGACGATAGTAGAGGCCGTCCCACGATTGAAGGAAGCCGCCGAAGCCGCTCCCTCCGTCGTAGTGGGCGATAGTCCAGTGCTGGCTGGACGCCCAGAAGACGAAGAGCAGCCCCGTGGTCAGCACGCGTGAGAGCAGGTAGGCGACCGCGAGCACCGCCCAGGTCGGTACTGCTCGGCCGAGAATCGTGACCCGTAACTGCGGAAGCGCCCGAAATCGGAGGCCGGGCTCGAGGCTCGTGCCAGACGGGCGATCGACGCTCATGACTTCTTTTTACACTAGCTTTCAGCGTCAACCCGGGACTGGCGCAGTTGTGTTGCGTCTGCTGGGCGATCGCGTCGTCGTGGAGCCAAGCGGGTCAGGGCCAGAGCAGGCCGGACGTCCAGTGTCCGTCGGTGAGGGAATAGAGAACCCGGATGTGCTCGCGATCCGGATCGGACTGCCAGAATTCGAGGGACGACGGCCGGACGCACCAGAGAGTCCACGTCTCGGAGACCAGCTGGGGGTCGCGCTCAAGGCTCTCCCGGGCATCCGCGATGGATGCCTCGCTCTCGGCGAATCCCGAAAGCGGCTCGCTCTGCGGCGCACCGATCACCACCGCTTTCGCGCCGACACTCCGACGACGGAAGTCGTTCGCATTCTCCTCGCTCGACGCCGTCGTCACCGGTCCGCGGAGGCGGACGGCACGACCGACTTCCGGCCAGTAGAACGAGAGCGCGGCGCTGGGGCGCGCGGTGAGCTGCTGCCCCTTCGCGCTGAGCGAGCTGCTGGCGAACCACCATCCCTCGTCGGTCAAGTCTTTGAGGATGACGACCCGGGCATCCGGAGTTCCGTCGAGTCCGATCGTCGACACGGTCATCGAATGGGGCTCAAGCGCGCCTGCGGACACGGCGGACTTCAACCAGTCGATGAACAGGTCGGTCGGATTCTGTGGGGCCGAAGCGGGGTCGAACGGTGGAGGGGTGGCTTGCATCGCCCGGAGGGATCTGAGGGTGTCTTTCAGTGTCGTCACCGGCTGATCATAGGCACAGCTTTCGTCGCGAAGGCAGTGAGGTCTGCCATTCGGTCCTTTACCGGTGCCGCGGAGGACCGCTCGGCGCACTTCGCCTGCCGGACATCCAGCGATCGCTATCATTTCGATATGACCATCAGTCACCAGCGGAGGCCGGCCAGGATCGTCTCGATCGGGCTCGTGCTCGTCGGGGCGGTGGCTCTCGTGGCGGCAACCGTGTCATTCGCGACCCAACCCTCCGCATCGTTCGGGTGGACGGCGTACGTGCCGCTCAGCACCACGACCTTCGGTCCGGCCTCGCCTTTCGGATCGAGTCACACGGTCGTCGGGCTCGTGCTCCTCGGGGTCGGCCTCGTCGCTCTCTCGCTTCGTGTCGGGATGGTCATCGGGCACCGGATGGCTCGCCCGAGCTGACGCGTCCCATCCGCGTCACGGCCTCGGTCAGGATCTCGCTTGACGTCGCGAAGTTCAGCCGCACGTGGCCCTCTCCGCCTGTTCCGAAGGCGGGTCCGGCGCTCAGGGCGACGCGCGAGCGCTCGAGGAATGCCCCGACCGCGCCACCGGTCGAGGTGACGAGACCCCGGATGCCCGGGTCGGCCGGGTCGTCGAGCGCCAGCGCCGAGCAGTCCAGCCAGGCGAGGTAGGTCGCCTCGGGCGGCATCCAGCCGACACGCGGGAGGTGTTCGCCGAGGAGCCGTCCGAGCAGGGTTCGGTTCGCGGCGAGTCCGATGAGGAGGTCATCGAGCCACTCCCTCCCCTCACGAAGCGCAGCGGTGTGGGAGAGCACCCCGAGGTGACTCGGTCCATGGCTCACCTCCTCCGGCAGGCGCGCGAGGTCTGCGGCGGCTGCGCGTCCGGCGATCACGACGGCGGCCTTCATCCCGGCGAGATTCCAGCCCTTCGACGCCGACATCAGGGAGAACGCATTCTCGGCACCGGCGACGCTCAGATAGGGCGTGAACGTCGCCCCCTCGAGCACCAACGGAGCATGGATCTCGTCGGCGATGACCGTCACTCCGACCTCGTCCGCCAGGGTGGCGACCGCGGTGAGCTCATCGCGGGTGTGAACCGTTCCGGTCGGATTGTGGGGGCTGCAGAGGAGGTAGGCGACCGGCCGACCGCCTGCTGTGGCCTGCTCGAATGCCGCGCCGAGCATCCCGAGATCGATCCTCCCGTCGACGAGCGGAGCCTCGACGATGCGGCGTCCGAGGTCGAGAATCACGAGCTTTCCCGTGACGTAGCCGTTCAGCGCCGAGTACTTGGCGCCGACCGTGGGCTCGATCTTGGCAGTCGCGCTGGTCATCGACGAGTGATGATCACTGTCGATCCAGGCAAAATAGAGCGTCGTGGGCGCCACGGGGATTGTCGATGTGACGCGCAGGGCCTCCCTCTTCATGCTCCAGAGCGTACCTTGCCGCGCGGCTGCGCACCTAAATTGTGGATACCGCGACGTGTGCAGGATGCATGCGTGGGGCTGGAACCCCAGGAATCAGGGGCCAAAGCTGGTGGACCGGGAGGGACTCGAACCCTCAGTGTCTGGAAAGAACGTGGGTTACAACCACGTGCGGCCTGCCGGTTCCGCGTCCGATCCGTG
>JANYGT010000096.1 GCA_025362355.1 Lacisediminihabitans sp.
CGACCCGGCGACCCTCACGGTCGTCAGCCCCGACATGGGCCGCGTCAAGGTCGCGGATGTCTGGAGCGACAAACTCGGCGCCCCTCTCGCCATCATCCACAAGCGTCGTGATCCGCTCGTGCCGAACAAGGTCTCCGTGCATGAGATCGTCGGCGAGGTCAAGGGTCGCATCTGCCTCCTCGTCGACGACCTCATCGACACCGGTTCGACGATCGTCAAGGCATCCGAGGCGCTCAAGGCGGCCGGCGCGCTCGGCGTCGTCGTCGCGGCGACCCACGCCGTCTTCTCCGACCCGGCCACGACCATCCTGCAGAGCGAGTTCATCGACCAGGTCGTCGTCACCGACACGCTGCCGATCCCGGAGGACAAACGCTTCCCGACGCTCACCATCCTGCCGATCGCCCCGCTCATCGCGAGCGCGATCCACGAGGTGTTCAGCGACGGATCGGTCACCTCGATGTTCGACGGGGCCGCGTAACCGCCGCTGGCCCGCGGCCGCGCGATGCGATCCGCGCCCCTGTGGTGTGCGCTCTCCGATCGACGCGTGTGAGAGAGCAGTAATGGTTGCTCCCGCATCGATTTCGCACCAGAACTGCCTTCTCGCGTGAGTTTGGCGCGCCGTGAGTGGCCTGACCCTTGCGCTAGCGACGCTGGAGCGCTAACATACAACCAAATGGTTGTAGATGCTGAGCTCAGTGACACCGAGGTCGATCGCCTCTTTCAGGCACTCGCGGATGCCACCCGCCGTGACATCGTGACGCGCGTGATCGAGCGAGAGCAGTCCGTCTCCGAACTCGCCGAGCACTACGCGATGAGTTTCGCTGCCGTACAGAAGCACGTGGCGGTGCTCGAGCGCGCATCACTCGTCGGCAAGGTACGGCGGGGGAGGGAGCAGATCGTGCACGGAGATCCGATAACACTTCGGAGGGCGACAGCGCTGCTCGAATCGTACGAGCGGCTCTGGCACCAACGCATCGCAAGCATCGACGAACTTCTCGCCGAGGACGAATCCTCGACCGGTTGACCTGTAGTCCAGCGCACGCGAAAGGAATGCAATGCCTGTCATCAGTTCCACGAAGAGCCCGGAAGACCTGACCCTCACCATCACGGCGGAGTTCGCCGCCGACCCGGCACGGGTCTGGCAACTCTGGGCGGATCCACGCCAGCTCGAGCGCTGGTGGGGGCCGCCGACCTGGCCGGCCACCTTCACGCGGCACGACTTCGTCGTCGGAGGTAAGGCCGGGTACTTCATGACCGGCCCGGCCGGCGAGAAGGCGCCGGGATGGTGGAGGTTCCTCGTCATCGAAGAGCCGAGCCGGCTCGAGTTCGAGGACGGATTCGCCGACGACGACGGCGAGCCCGACACATCCATGGGTCCGGCCGGGATCCTGGTGCGGATCGAAGAATCCGCGGAGAGAAGCACGATGACGATCGTGTCGAGCTTCGAGAGCGTCGAGGCGATGGACAAGATGATCGAGATGGGGATGGAAGAGGGCATGAAGCTCGCCCTCGGTCAGGCCGACGCTATACTCGCCGACTCGACCCTCGCCACAACGCTCTGACCGAACGGGTCTGCGCCCTGATTGCACGACGCCTGTCAACCCCTCTCTCCGCAGCGCCCGGCACACTCGGGCGCTGCGTAGAGTTGCAGCTATGGCGATCACGACACCGCGGCCCTGGTTGGCGAGCTATGCGGAGGGTGTCCCCGACGACATCGAGCTGCCGGAGGGATCGCTGTTCGACCTCGTCGAAGAGTCCGTGCGGCAGTATGGCAAGAACGTCGCTCTCGAGTTCTTCGGTGCTGAGACGACGTACGCCGAGCTCGGCGACCAGATCGACCGCGCCGCCGAGGGGCTCCGCGTTCTCGGGGTGCAGAAGGGCGACACCGTTGCGCTGGTGCTGCCGAACTGCCCGCAGCACATCGTCGCGTTCTACGCCGTGCTGCGCCTCGGGGCGATCGTCGTCGAACACAACCCGCTCTACACTCCACGTGAGCTTCGCCACCAGTTCGAAGATCACGGCGCCAAGTACGCGATCGTCTGGAACAACGTCGTCGCCCGCGTGCAGGAATTCCCGAAGGACGTCGCCGTCACGACGCTCATCTCGGTCGACGTCACCCGCGCGATGCCGGCTGGCACCCGCTTCGCCCTCCGACTTCCGGTGAAGCGCGCCCGCGAATCCCGGGCCGCGCTGACCACGACGGTGAGCGGGACGGTCGTCTGGGAAGACCTCGTCAAGCACCGCCGCATCCGCCGGAAGGTGCCGCGTCCGGTCGCATCGGATGTCGCCCTCATCCAGTACACGAGCGGCACGACCGGCATGCCGAAAGGCGCGACCCTCACCCACCTGAACCTCACCGCCAACGCCGCGCAGGCCCGTGCCTACGTGCCGACGATCGAGCGGGGAACCTCCGTCGTCTACGCGGTGCTGCCGATGTTCCACGCCTACGGGCTCACGCTCTGCCTCACCTTCGCGATGAGCATGGGGTCGCGGCTCGTACTCTTTCCGAAGTTCGAGCCGGATCTCGTGCTGGCCGTTGTGAAGAAGCATCCGGCCACCTTCCTTCCGGCGGTTCCGCCGATCTACGAGAGGCTCACCGCCGCGGCGAAGGAGAAGAAGGTGTCGCTCGACGGCATCCAGATCGCGATCTCCGGAGCCATGCCGCTGTCGGCATCCGTCATCGAACCGTGGGAGGCGCAGACCGGCGGCTATCTTGTCGAGGGCTACGGCCTGTCGGAGACGAGCCCGGTGATCGCGGCCAACCCGCCCGGTCCCACCCGGCGCGGCGGCACCATCGGGCTTCCGTTGCCGAGCACCGAGGTGCGCGTCGTCGACCCGGAGAATCCGACCGTCGATCGTGCACCGGGCGAGGCCGGCGAGCTCATCGTCCGCGGCCCGCAGGTCTTCTCCGGCTACTGGAAGAAGCCCGACGAGACGAGCGCCGTCTTCGTGCCGGCCGACGAGGGCGACGAGGGCGGGATGTGGTTCCGCACCGGCGACATCATGACGATCTCGGACGACGGATTCCTCACCATCGTCGACCGCATCAAAGAGCTCATCATCACCGGCGGCTTCAATGTCTCGCCGAGCGAGGTCGAAGACACCCTCCGCTCGCATCCGGATATCGCGGACGTCGCGGTCGTCGGCCTCCCGAGCGACCGCAATGGGGAGGATGTCGTCGCGGCCGTCGTGCTCGCGCCCGGCAAGTCACTCGACGAGCAGGGCATCCGCGACTTCGCGCGTGCGAACCTCGCCGCCTACAAGGTGCCGCGCACGGTCGTCGCCGTCGAGGACCTCCCGCGCTCGCTCATCGGCAAGGTGCTGCGTCGCGAGGTCAAGGAGAACCTGCTCGCGAGGTAGTGCGGCTACGCGAGACCCGTTGTCGCGGTGCGCTCAACATCAGTTCTTGCTCGCGTGAAGCGTTCAACATCAGTATTCGGGCCATTTCGGCCCCCCGTTGATGTTGAAGGTCCGCGGTCAGAAGGGAAGCCCTACTTCGGAACCGGCGACAGCTTCGGCGAGATGGGGATCAGCCCGAGGGATGCGACGTGCCGGTCACCACCGAAGACTCCGGTCGCGTAGCATTCCCACCCCATGCCGCCCGCGCCGAAGATCTCGAATCGTGCCGATTCTCCGGACGCATCCGGTGCCTCGTAGTTCACCCAGGCGCGGCAGGAGGCCTGTGCGGTGGACGCCGCGACGGACGCCGTGGTCAGGATGCCGGGAAGCACGAGGCAGAGGATGCCGACCACGACGACGACGCGCATGGCAAGCAGCATCCGCCGCCGACGCGGAACGCCTTCGGTGGGAACATACCCGGCCAGTTCTGGCTCGATTTCAAACTCGTCCATCGCCTACCGATTGTGTCATCATCTGCGCGGAGTCGTGTATCGATTCGGACTCGCAGCGGCGTGGGCGTTACCTAGTGCGAGCTGCCCTCCGACTCGATCTCGGTGCGGTCGCCGCTCCAGAGGGTGTGGAACGTGCCATCCATGTCGACGCGCTTGTAGGTGTGCGCACCGAAGAAGTCGCGGAGGCCCTGCGTGAGAGCGGCCGGCAGGCGGTCGGCGCGGAGGCCGTCGTAGTACGACAGCGACGACGAGAAGGCCGGGGCGGGGATACCGGCCGCGGCGGCGGTCGAGACCACGCGGCGCCAGGAGTCTTGGGCTCCGGCGATCGCGTCGCGGAAGTACGGTGCGGTGAGGAGTGCGACGAGCCCCGCGTCATCCGCGTAGGCCTCGGTGATCCGGTTGAGGAACTGGGCACGGATGATGCAGCCGCCGCGCCAGATCTTCGCGATGTCGCCCTTGTGGATGTCCCAGTCGTACTGCTCCGCGCCGGCGACGATCTCGTCGAAACCCTGCGAATAGGCGATGATCTTGGAGGCGTAGAGCGCGAGTCGCACGTCTTCGATGAAGGCGTCGGTGTCTTCGACCGTCCAGGCTTCGTCGGGCCCGGGGAGGTCAGCCGCCGCGGCGCGCTGGGCCGGCTTCGACGAGAGCGAGCGGGCGAAGACCGCTTCGGCGATACCGGAGACGGGGATGCCGAGATCCAGTGCCGTCTGCACCGTCCAGGCGCCGGTGCCCTTCGCTCCGGCCTGGTCGAGGATCACGTCGACGAGCGGCTTGCCGGTCTTCGCATCGACCTGCTTCAGAACCTCCGCGGTGATCTCGATCAGGTAGCTCTCGAGCTCCGTCGTGTTCCACGCGGTGAAGATCTCGGCGATCTCGGCGGGCGACTTGCCCGTCCCGCGGCGGATGAGGTCGTACGCCTCGCCGATGAGCTGCATGTCGGCGTACTCGATGCCGTTGTGGATCATCTTGACGAAGTGGCCGGCGCCGTCGTGCCCGACGTGCGTCACGCACGGCTCGCCCTCGGCGACAGCGGCGATCGACTCGAGGATCGGGCCGAGGGTGACCCAGGACTCGTCGGAGCCGCCCGGCATGATCGACGGGCCGAGCAGCGCGCCCTCCTCGCCGCCGGAGATGCCCGCGCCGACGAAGTTGATGCCGGTCTCGCGCACCGCCTTCTCGCGGCGGATCGTATCGGTGAACAGGGAGTTGCCTCCGTCGACGATTATGTCGCCGGGCTCGAAGACCTTCGTCAGCTCTTCGATGACCGCATCCGTCCCATTACCGGCCTGCACCATGACGATCGCGGCGCGCGGCTTTGTCAGTGAGGCGGCGAACTCCTCGTAGGTCGTCGTGCCGACGAACTTCGCTTCGGGATGTTCGGACAGCAGTGTGTCGGTCTTCTCGTGCGAGCGATTGAAGATCGCGACGGTGTTGCCCTCGCGGCTGGCGAGGTTGCGGGCGAGATTCGAACCCATGACCGCGAGGCCGACCACTCCGATGTTTGCTGTTGCGTCGACCACGGGATGTCTCCAGATTTTGAGGCGAAAGATGTTGAGGCGAAAAGGACCGTGACAAGGCTAGCCGTTTTGTCGGGCCGGTACCCTTGGATGGTGCCCTCCTCCCCACCGCTTCTCGTCGTCATGGGCGTCAGCGGTTCGGGCAAGACGACGGTCGGCGAGCTGCTCGCCACGCGGCTCGGGGTGCCGTTCGCGGATGCCGACGACCTGCACTCGAGGGCGAACGTCGCGCTGATGGCGGCGGGTCATCCACTCACGGACGAGGACCGCCGGCCCTGGCTCGCGCGGGTCGGGGCAGCACTGTCCGCCGCGGAATCGACGGGACTGGTGATGGCGTGCTCCACTCTGAAACGCGCGTACCGCGACGCGATCCTCGCCGCCGAGCCGCGCACCCGGTTCGTGTTCCTCGACGGATCGCGCGAACTGCTCGTCGACCGGCTCAGCCATCGACACGGCCACTTCATGCCTCCCGAACTGCTCGATTCGCAGCTGGCCGCGCTCGAGCCACTCGAGTCGGACGAGCCCGGAATCACGATCGCGCTCGAGGAGGGCCAGAATCCGGAGACCGTGGTGGATGACGCGACCTCGCGCCTTTCACGCTGACGCCGAACCACTGCGAAAGCCGAGACCTGCCGTTTTGGCAGCCACAATCCCATCGGGGAAAGGCACAATGGCAGTTACGGTCGACTCAGCTTCGGTCAATAAAGGGGAGCACTGATGGCACGCCGCGTTTCTGTCGCACGAAAGGTCGTCGGGCTCGTCACCGCGATCGTGTTCACCCCGGTCGGATTCGCGGCGCTCTGGTACGGAACCGCCGAGCTGTCGGCGAATCGTGCCGCGGGCATCCTCATCGTCATCGTGGGAATCGCGGTGCTGCTCATCGTCGTGCAGACCGGCCATGCCAGTTCGCTCGGACTCGCGGTCGCCGGCGCGGCGGCGTCGATCTTCGGATTCGCCGGGCTCATCATGCCGCAACTCGCGCAGTCGTCGACCTCGTTCTTCGGCGGATTCGCGTCCCAGCTCGATACCGGAGCGAAGACCTGGCTCTCCTTCGGCCTCGTCCTGGCGATCGGCCTCGTGCTGCTCGGCATCGCCATCGGATCCTGGACGGCCCGCAACCCGACCGAGCGATCGAACGCCCCGGCGCTCCGCTCATTCATCTCGATCGTGCTCGGCCTCGCCGGCATGGTCGCCGGCTTCGGATTCATCACGCGCAGCACCATGCAGTTCGTGCTGCTCGGTGCGATCGTGCTCGGTCTGGTGGCGCTCACCGCGCTCGTCTCCTCCGCGGGGCTCTTCGTCGTCGGATTCATCTCCTTCGTCATCGGGATCCTCGGACTCGTGTTCCAGCCCTTCGCTTTGGCGATCGCCCGCTCACAGCCGGTCGGCGGCAACGGGATGCTGGCCGGGGCACAGACCGCGCTCGAAGTCGGATTCGTCGCGGCCATCGGCGCGATCTACCTCGCGGCGGGGGTCGTCGCCCGGGCGGCGAGGGCGCGCGGCCGACGGAACAGTTGACCGCCGACCCAGCAGAGTGCCGACCCCGCTGACCTCCCACCCTGAACTGCCGGCCGCACGGGATGAGCGCCGCCCGACCACCGCAGAGCGATGGGCGGGCGGCGCTCTCTCCCCGCGCTAGCGCGCCGCGCGAGCCCCCGCTCCTGCGGCGCTGAGCGCAGTGACCTCGGTGGCACTGAGAGCCCGATCGAAGATCTTCACGCTGTCGACCAGGCCGTTCAGATAATCGACCGGATTGCCACCGAATTTGCCGCGACCGATCTCGAAGTTGCCCGTTCCCTTGTCGCCCCCGCCGAGGATCCCGACGGACCCTGCGAGCTTCCCGTCGACGTAGATCGACAGCTTCGAGTTCGACACGTCACGCACACCGACGAGGTGGTACCAGGTGTTCGCCACCGGCTGGCCGACCGTCGTCGCGAGCGCACGGATGCTCGCGAAGCTGAACGCCCAGCGCTTGTCGGCCCCGGAGTACTGCAGGAAGAAGGCGCTGTTCGCGTCCCCGTCCTCGCTCGCGACCGTCTGGAATGCATCCCCGACGGCGTTCAGCTTCACCCAGGCCGAGACACTGTAGTTCGTGTTCCCGGTGGGGATCAGCGTTCCGGATGACTCGGCGAACTGGTTCACCCCGTTGAGAGCGAGGGCGTTCCCCGAGAGACCCGGCGCGAATCCGGCACCGTTCTGCAGCGTCAGATCGTGCGTGCCGACGCTGTCGGCCGCGACGGATCCCGCCGACTCGTCGAACGCCCACCTGTCGACCCCGGCGAGGCCGGGCGTTCCGGGCGGTGCCGTCGGAGTCGGCTTCGCGCCGGCTGCGATCACCTCGAGGTTGGCGGCGCGCACCCGCGCCTCATCCACCTTCAAGACCTTGCGGTCGTAGGTGAAGAAGCCGTTCTGCTCGCCCTCGACATCCGTTATCTGGGTGTAGACGGCACCCGAGAGACCGTACGGCGCTCCCTGGTCGCGCAGCACGTTCGTGTTCGCAACGTAGCCGTCGTTGAGCGCGGCCTGATCCTTCACCGATCCGTAGGGGTTGATCGGAGCGGTGGGCCACAGGTGCCCCGGTATCGAAAGCGTCAGCCCGCCGTGCTCACCGTCGATGGATGCCCTGGTGGCGTCCGGAGCGGGAAGCGCCGGCCCCTGGTACATGTGCCAGTCGATGATGTCGCCCGTTCCGGTGTCGCCGGGGGTGTCACAGCAGTTCAGGCCGCTGCGATCGTTGACGAGCCTCGTCGGATCCTGCTTCTTGATCTGTGCCCCGACATCCGATGCCGCCTGAATGCTCCACTGGCCCCAGCCCTCGTTGAACGGGATCCAGCCGATGATGGATGTCACGTTCTTCAGCTGATCGACCATCGCCGCTGTCTCGGCGCGGAAGTTGGCCTTATCGCCGGTGGTGAGCGAGGAGTTGCGCCCCGTCGGGAGCGCCGGCGAGTCCTGCCAGACCATCAGCCCGAGTTTGTCGGCCCAGTAATACCAGCGGGCCGGCTCGATCTTGATGTGCTTGCGGATCGTGTTGAAGCCGAGATCCTTCGTCTTCTGGATGTCGAACTTCAGCGCGGCATCGGTCGGCGCCGTGTAGATGCCGTCCGGCCAGTAGCCCTGGTCGAGCGTCGCGAGCAGGAAGGTCGGCTTGCCGTTCAGGGTGATGCGCTGCTTGCCGTTGACGTTCGCGATCGCGATCGAGCGTAGACCGGCGTAACTCTCGATGCGGTCGGCGCTGCCGCGGGCAGTCAGCGTCGCCTTGAAGGTGTACAGGAACGGGTCATCCGGAGACCACAGGTGTGGCTTCGGAAGCGAGACCTTCGTCGATCCCGTCGCTGCACCGGTCACGTTCGCGACCTTTTTCTTGCCGTCGTAGACGTCCACGGCGAGGCGCGCGTTCGTCGGATCGCCGTAGAGGGTCGTCGTGAACGTGAAGCTGCCGGATGCGACATCCGGGGTCGCGGTGAACGTCGCGATGCTCGTCGCGGCGACCGGCTCCAGCCAGACGGACTGCCAGATACCGGATGCCGCGGTGTAGAAGATGCCGCTCGGATCGAGGCGCTGCTTGCCGACCGGGATGGTCGCGCTGTCGACGGGCGAATGCACGGCGACGACGATCTCCTGCGACGAGCCCGAGCGGAGCGCGCTCGTGATGTCGACGCTGAACGCGTCGTAGCCGCCGGTGTGGCGCGCGACCTGCTGGCCGTTGACGTACACCGTCGCGTCGTAGTTTACCGCGCCGAAGTTGAGCCGGAGATGCTGGCCGTCGTTCGT
>JANYGT010000199.1 GCA_025362355.1 Lacisediminihabitans sp.
ATGAAGGCGGGCATCGAATCGCTCGCCGTCGTAGAGACTTCCGACGGAGATCGGACCGAGGGAGGCACGCCACGACCCGTCCGTTCCGACGATCTGCCTCGTTCCGTCCTCGTAGCCGATCTCGAGCTGGGCGAGCAGGCCGAGCCGATCACCGTAGAGGTTGCGGATGCCACCCCCCGTAAATCCGAACCGACCGCGGTACCAACCGTCGCCGAGCCACGCCCCGATGGCGTTGTCGCCCGGAACGAGCAGTCCGGTGACATCGAGCGTCAGCACGCGAAGCCGTTTCGGGTAGACCGTCCAGCCGGGCATCAGGGTCTGGTCGCCGACTTTCCTGCCATTGATCTCGATCTCGGCGAGCCCGTGTGCCGTGACGTGGAGACGAGCAGATGCCACGACCCCGTGCACGTCGAACAGCCCCCTCACCATCGGCGGCGGATTGTCGATCCCGATATCCTCCGGCCAATCCGCCGCGATGCCGACCGCGATCCAGTCCTCCGCTTGGAGGAGGCCGGCCTCGACCGTCGCGACCGGCGACCAGGCGGACTCAGTACCGTCGGCGCCCCACACCCGCACGCGCACGTCGGCTGTGTCCCGTGACGAGAGCGGGGCATCCGCCCACGCCACCAGGATCTGTTCTGCCGAATCGATCGGACCGGATGTCGTGCGTCGCCCGGCCCGGTGCGTCTCGATCTCGTAGCCGAGCTGTGCCCACCCCGGGGCCGCCGCGGTCGTCCAACTCAGGCGCGGGTGCGATTCCCCGATGCCGAGCGCGATGTCGTGGTGCTCGAACGTCGGTGCGGAGACCGCGGGGATCACGATGGCTGCCCCGACCGGCGCACTCTCTTCGCGACGAGCCGCACCGGGCCGAAAAGCCCGGCGCGCTTCTGCCCCGGGAATACTCCCGGAGTGGGCGATGCGACGTCGAGATATCCGGCGAGCGTGTTGTGGACGCGCACCTCGAGCTCGCGCGGCGTTCCGACCAGAGCGGTGACGTCGACGGAATACGGGCCCCAGGCGAACTCGGCGACGGGGTCGCCGTCGAGAGAGACCGACACGGAGCCCCTGACCTCACCGAGGTCGAGGATCACCTTCTCCTCCTCTCCGGCTTCGAACGCGGGGAGCGTGGCGAAGTAGTGCACCTCGCCGGCGAGCGCATCGAATGCGAGATCGCTCCAGTCGACGAGATCGGCGTCGGCCCGCTCGGTCTCGATTCGCATCGGCTCATCGAGAAGCGCCCCTCCCCGACGACCGTCCGGACTGGCGAATCTCACCTCGAGTACGGCGCCCGTCGCCGTCGGGGTGCCGAGGGTCATTCGCCGCCCGTCGAAGGCGAGTCGCTCACCGTCGAGGTAGGCGTCGAAGGGTAGCTCGGTCGGCAGCACCACCGACCGAGTCCCCGTCGGCAGCGCCGCACGCAACCACCTCGGCGCGTCGTCGGCGGGGTCGAGATCCGGCACCACATCGTCGACGATCGAGCCGTCGAGCGCCGGCCGTTCCAGCCAGGCGGAGCGGCGGAGCGGATGGGGCCGGGCGACGAGACAGAGGAATCGCGGAGCGCCCCACTGACGTGAGCGACGATGCAGCTCGACGGCCTCTCCGTCCCGGGACGCGGTCCAGTCGCCAACTCCGGTCATCAGCCCGAGCCCGCCGAGCGCGGCCGGCGTCGAATCGACGACGACGGCCGGTTCGCGCCCCGGATCCGTCGATCGCAGCTGCAGGCTGTTGCGCCCCTGGCGCAGATGCGGTGCGAGGTCGTACGGATGGAAGCGCGCTTCGCGGTGACCGCCATAGGGGTGGAAGGCGTTCTGTCGACCGATGTCGACACCGTTGATCACGATCGTGCACGGCTGTTCCGCGCCGATCTGCACCCTCGCGTCCGCCGGCACGGCATCCACGACGAATTCGAATTCGACGGTGAGAGTCGACGCCGCGATCGAACCGTCGACCGGCCCCACCCACTCGGCGCGACGGAAGGCGCGGACATCCGAGACCACAGCGAACGTTGCGCGGAGGTCTTCGTCCCACTCGGCCTCGAATCCGAGTTCGATCCGATGGCGACCGGCTGCGACCGGCACGTCACTCCAGTAGCCGTCCGCGGACGCGTGCTCCACGACGGCTCCATCGATGCGAAGAGTTCGTCGCGCATTGGCGCCGACCACCAGGCTGCGACCGTCTCCACTCACGTCGACCCAGGTGGTCGCCGCAACGAACTGGCCGGCCGTCACGTTCTTCCAGAGGAGCACCTCCTCGGGAACATATCCTTTCGGCCCCAGTACCTCCATGTGGGAACCGTCGTTGCGGATGCCGCGCGACAGCGACCACTCCGCGTCACGCCAGTCGTCGACCGCGAAGTCACCGGTGGATGACGGCCCCGCGATCCTGGCATACGGGCCGAAGGTCGCGGTGACGGGCGTCCACTCGGTCGGGGCTTCACCCGTCGCCGTCTCGAATTCCCAGACTTCGAGCGGAAGCACGCCGCTCCGCTCCGCGGCTCCGAAGTCTCCCCAGCGATTGTCGAGCGACGATTCCGCTTCGATCTGCCAGTCGATGACGTCGACGAAACGGCCGGTGTCGACCAGGTCTTCGACCGTGCCATCTGGCTGTGGCAGGTCATCGCCCACCGCGAGCAGGGTGACGCTCCCGTCGCGGAAGTCGACGTCGACGATGACCGAGCCGTCGTCCTCGAACTGCGGTGAGAGCGAGAAGCGCTCCCCGGTGATCGGATTCCAGCGCTGCACCGCTGCCCGACCCACCCCGTGGATGCGCACCCGGCTGTGGCGGTCGCCGACCGGAACAAAGGTGTACCCGTCTGCTCGCAGGCCCTCCCAGAACGAGTTCCACGACACCTCGATCCAATCGAGATAGCCCTCCGACCCGGTGAAGATCGGCTGCTCTGTTCCCGTCTTGTCGTCGTGGGCGAACAGGGCGATCAGGTGTCCGCCGTCGACCCGGCGCACGAGCACCGGCACGTCGGTCTCCGCCCAGACGCCGGAGCGCTCGAGCGCCCCTGGAACGCTCTCCGAGTCCGGGACGACGATGACCGCACCCGACTCGACGTGCCTGGCGAAGTGTTCGGCGCCGACGCCGGGATCGACGAACCACCTCGGTGCCGATTCGACCGCGATCACGCGGCCGCCGACATCCACCAGGTCCGCGAGCGTGCCGGCGACGTCATCGTCCAGCACAGCGGCGGCGGGCAGCACGACAGTGCGGAATGTCGCCGGGCCGATGCGGAGCCCCGTCGAGTCGACGTGCGCCCCGCGCACCAGTCCGTCGTTCACGATCTCGTATTCGTGAGCCGCGCGATCCAGCACTCCGGGGTGTTCGGCCGACCAGGCCGTCTCGCCGTTGAGCTCGTGATAGACCCTGGTGGCGGTCGCCGCGTCGGAGGTCGGTGCGTCGAACGTGAAACCGGCCTGCACCGTCGTGGTGGGAAAGATCAGGGCTGTATCGGCGACAAGGGTTCCGACCGAGAGCGCCTCACTGAGGCGCGCGACCGCGCCAGACAGCACGTGGTATTGCGGCCAGTAGGGTTGGCGCCAGCAGGTGGAGGGCGGTGCCCACTCCCACCAACCGCCCGGTGTCGCGTAGTAGACGGCATGCGGATCGTACAGAGTCGCGCCACGCTTCAGAAAAGGAGCGAGCCAGTCATACGTCTCCTCGAGGGTCCCGCCCCAGCCGGATGAGTGGAACGCCTCGATCCAGGTTCGGCTCCCCCCGGAGAGGTGCGATAACGAACTGTGCACCTTCGGGTCGCCGAGGTGGTCGCTTCCGGGTGCGGAGAATCCCCGATGGGTGTCGAGATAGTCGGCGTAGACGCCCACCGATCCCACGGGATCGCCCTCCCGCGCCGGGCTCTGCTGATCGAACCCGCACTGGAGCCCCCGCGAGTCCAACCACCTCTCGAGTTGACCGAAGAATCCGGTTCGGGACAGCGAAGCACGATGACGTTCATATCTAAGCCGCACCTCGTCATCCGACATCCCGCTCGTCGTCGCCGGGGTGGGATCACCCCAGAGTGCCCCGAGTCTCGACGAGATCGCGAACCCGTGCTCCCGTTCGAAACCGGCGCCGAAATCGACGCTCCAGGTCGGCATCGATGGCAGTTCGTCCTGAAAAAATCCGACGATCACGGAGGTGAACCACTGTGAGGCGCGTCGCTCGAATTCGCCGTGGATGGTATCGATGAGCTCGGCAACCGCTTCGAGATTGAAGTAGTCGAAACCGTGTTCCTGCGCGTACACGATGGCGAGATTCCTGCCCTCACCGTGCCAGACCGCACGCCGATCGACGATCTCCACCGACTGGGCGGATCGACCGTCGACTGACACCACGTAGGCGGCGAGTGGATCGGAGTCCTGCGGAAACAGGACGTCGGCCGGCTCGCCCGGAACGATGTCGACGGAGATCCGGTCGAGCTTCCTCCCTGCCCATCCCGGCGTGCGGGTGACGAGCCGTCCCTGGAAGTTCGCGCCGGAGAACCCGATCTGGTCGTAGGGCCAGAATCTGAATCCAAGCTCGTGAGCATCCTCGCACGCTGCGAGGAACAGCTCCCACCATGCCTCGCTCATGAACGGTGGATCGTCGGCCAGCGCACCGTAGAGCGGCCCCGACGGGGCGAGGTTCATGATGACCGCCTGGGCGACCCCCTGTGAGACCAACTGCTCCATCTGCCAGCGGAGCCGCTCACGCGTGACTTTCGCACCGCTCCACCACCAGATCGGAACGGGCCCGTACTCATTGGCGTGCGGTTCACGGAATCGTTCGGCGATGGCGCGAATCGATGTTGACGGGACGGTCACAGTGGTCTTCTCATTCTGCGTTGGGAGCGGATACAAAGAGTCGAGTCGATCAGCCCTTGACGGAGCCCGCGGCGAGTCCGCGCATGATCCGCTGGTTGAGGAACAGATAGATGATGAGGATGCCGATCACGTTCACACAGATCGCCGCCAGCAGCGGACCGAATCGGGTGGCACCGTACTGGCCGGTGAAGTTGAGAAGCCCGACCTGCACCGTGGCGGTGTCGCTCGAACTCGTGAATGTGATGGCGATGAGCAGGTCGTTCCAGATGAAGAAGAACTGCACGAGCGCGACAGTGAACACCGCGTTTCGCACCATCGGAAATCCGATCGAGAAGAACGATCGCAGCATCGATGCGCCATCGATGGTGGATGCCTCGAAGACCTCCCGCGGGATCGCCCGGAAGTAGGTCGCCATCATGAACACCGTCAGCGGCATCCCGGTCGCCGTGTAGGTGATGATGAGCGGCCAGAGGGTTCCCGTGATGCCGATCTGGAAGTAGGCGTTGAACAGGGGCAGCAGAATCATCTGGCCCGGGATCATGATGCCGGCGAGGAAAGTCAGCAGGATCGCACCGCGACCACGGAAGACGAGCACCTCGAGCGCGAATCCGGCCGCGGTTCCGAACAGGATGATCAACGCGAGAGACGGCACCGTCGCGATCACGCTGTTGAGGATGTTCCTCCCGATGTTCGCCGTCACGAGCGCGTCGTAGTAGTTGCTCAGGTCGAATGTGCTGGGAAGCGACCAGGCCGCCGCGTTCAGGAACTCGTCCTGGGTCTTGAACGAACTCATGATGAGCCAGAACAGCGGATAGACCTCGATGACGAGCAATACGACGATCGCCACGATGCTCGCGACTTTCGCGATGACGCGCGAGGGATGGACGATCCGCTTGGGGATCGGCCGGATGTCGGTGAACGCGGTGGTCGTCACGGGTCAGCCTTTGGTCAGGTCGCGGCGGGAAGAGCGGAAGATGAACACCGTGACGACGAGGCAGATGACCGTGAGCAGGAACGCGATGGTGCTTCCGTAGCCGTAGTCGCCGTAGCTGAATGCCGTTTGGAACATGTAGAGCGTCAGGGGGGTGGTTCCGTTGCCCGGACCGCCGTTCGTCAGCGCGAGCACAGAGTCGAAGACCTTGAGGGTGCCGTTGACGGAGAAGATGATCGACGACAGCAGCACCGGAAGCGACAGCGGAAGCACGATGTGCCGGATCAGGCCGATGCCGGAGGCTCCGTCGAGCTTTGCCGACTCGATGATGTCATCGGGGATGTCGAGTAACCCCGCGTAGAGCAGTACGCCGTAGAACCCCATCGATCGCCACAGGTCCATGATCACGATCACCCAGAATGCCGTTCCGGCGTCATTAAACCAGCTGAGTGCATCGCCGCCGAAGAACCCGACGACCGAGTTGACGATTCCGTTCTGGGGCACGATCGCGAACAGGCGTTGGAAGAGGAGGCCTACGGCGACCGTTGGCAACACAACCGGGAAGAATACGAGAGTACGAACGAGCGTCGACAGTCTCTTCAGCACGAACAGGTAGAAGAGGGAGAGCAGATAGCCGAGAGCGATCTGCAGCACCGAGACCACCAGGGCGTAGCGGAGGGTGAATCCGAGCGAGCTCCACACGTCTTTGTCGTGGAACAGTCGCGTGATGTTGTCGAACCCGGTGAACCTGAAGCCGTTGATCGGGCTTCCGGTGTAGAAGGTGTACCCGAGCGAAGACAACACCGGCACGAGCATGACGACGACGTAGATCACCAGGGCAGGCCCGAGGAGGATGATCGCTGCTTTGCGGTCTGCGAACACTGATTTCACGTGAGGTGCTTTCTGGAATGAGCCCACCCGTGGGCTCCGTGGAATGCCGGTTTCCGCGGGCGGCCCGAACAGTGCCGTACCGCCCGCGGAGTGCGCCGGACTACTGATCCGCCTGCACCAGTTTCATGAAGTCATCCGCAGACATCTTGCCGTCGACCAGCGAGGCGATGTTGTTCCAGGATGTCGTGCTGGCTTTCGGGCTGAAATAGGTCTCGAACCAGACGACGCTCGTCTTCGTGCTCGCGATCTTGTCCTGCACCAGTGTGGTGAGCGCGTCCGTCGTGACCGGAGTGTTGACCTTGAAGCCCGAGATCTGGCCGCTCTTCTTCAGCGCGGCGCTTCCGAAGTTCTTGGCGATGCACTTCGTCCAGGCACCCACCCTGTCGGTGTAGGCGGACTTCGACAGTGCCGTCGGTACGCCGATGTTAGCCGGAAGCTGATCGATCGAGCCTTTGCCCCCTGGCACCGTCGGGAAGGGGAAGAAGCCGATGTTGTCCGCGCCGATCTTGTTCGCGGTGGTGTCTGCGAAGTTCGGAAGCACCCAGCTGCCCATGTACATGATCCCGGCCTTGCCGGTGAGGAAGTCGGAGATGATCGTGTTGTAGTCGACCGCCTCGGGAGCCTTGCCGAGGTAGCCCTTCGCTCCGAGGTCTGCGACGGCCTGGGCCGCCTTCACATAGGCGGGGTCGGTGAGCTTCGATGTGCCGTCGCGGATGTCCGCCATCGCGCTCGGCCCGATCTCGCGGAAGGCATACCCGCTGATGAGTCGGGTGATCGGCCACCCCTGGCCGCTCGCGCCCGTTGCGAACGGCTGAACACCTGCTCCGTTCAGTACCTTCGCGTCGGCGACGAGCTCGTCCCAGGTGGTCGGAACGGTCAGACCGTTGGCCGTGAAGATCTTCTTGTTGTACCAGAAGCCCTCGATGTTGAACTGGTAGGGCAGCGCGATGTCGTTGCCGCCGTAGAGAGCCTTGATCGTCGATTTTGCAGCCGGCAACACGTTGTCAGCGACTCCGAGCTTGGTGAGGGCCGCATCGACGTCGACGAGCGATCCGGCCTTGTCGAGCGATTGCGTGACAGCCGGTGCGCCTCCCGCGGAGAACATCGTCGGCAGTGCCTTCTGACCGGCAAGCAGCTGCACTTTCTGGTCAAGCTGTGCCTGCGCGATCGTCTGGTCGTCATAGGGAAGCGATTTATTCTCCGCCGTGCACTCGTTGCCGGCGAGCTCCTTGATGATCGCGGGTGTGGCCGGATCCTCAGTGACATGCAAATAGGTGAACTTGCCGTTTCCTGTGCCCGCTCCGGCACCGGTCCCGCATGCGCTCAGCGCGAGCAGAGTCGCCCCGGCAACCGCCAGGACGGGGATGAGCCGACGCGAGACGCGACGGCGTGATGCTGTAGTCACAATTCCTCCTTGAATGCGACGCCTCCCGTTGAGACGGTTCAATGCTGAGCAACCTAACTGGCGCGCTCCAATTGTGTCAAGCACATCTGCGATGCTCCAGTGATTTTTTTGGCGCGCTCCAAATTATGGCATGCTTACTCGGATTCAGGGAGAGAGGCGCACCGTCCGCATGAAAGACTTTCGCGTCAATGACGTTGCCGCACGGGCGAATGTCTCGGTCGGAACGGTTTCGAACGTGTTGAATCGTCCCGAAATGGTCGCCATCGCGACGCGCGAACGGGTCGAGGCCGTGATCGCCGCGATGAATTACGTGCCGAACGAGCGCGCTCGGCAGTTACGGGCCGGAACAAGCTCCATGATCGGCTTCGTCATGCTCGATGCGGGCAATCCATTCTTCATGGATGTGGCCCGAGGTGCCGAGAACGCCGCTTCGGCTCTCGGACTCACGGTGCTGCTCGGCAACAGCGACGACGACGCTTCTCGTGAGGACAGCTATCTCGAGGCATTCGAATTGCAGCGCGTGCGGGGCGTACTCGTCTCACCGACGCGCGACATCGGTGCGAGGGTGCGCAGCCTGCGGGAGCGACGGATCCCGTCGATCCTCATCGGGCGAGCTCACTCCCCTGCGGCAGCGAGTTCGGTATCCGTCGATGACGTCGCCGGTGGCCTCCTCGCCGCCGAGCATCTCATCGGGCTCGGCCGAACCCGGCTGTCGTTCGTCGCGGGTCCGCTTCACATCAGGCAGGTGACCGACCGCCTCGCCGGTGCGCAGTCCGCCGTCGCGCGCTCGTCAGCCGCAACCCTCGAACTGTTCGGGGCGACGTCGTTGAGCATCCAGGCCGGGCGGGTGATCGGACGGCAGATAGCCGGTCGCCGGCCACGCGACCGACCAGACGCCATCTTCGCCGCGAACGATCTGCTCGCCATCGGCATCCTCGAGGCGATCACACTGTCGGAGGTGCCGATCCGAGTGCCCGACGATATCGCGATCGTCGGCTACGACGACATCGAGTACGCGCGATCGGCGGTGGTACCGATTACCTCCATCCGTCAGCCGAGCGCAGAAATCGGGGCGACAGCGATACGTCTTCTGCTCGAAGAAGCCTCCGACCTCTCCCTCGAGCCCCGCGACGTGACATTCCAACCGTGCCTCATCGAGCGCGCTTCGACGGTGCAGGGGTCGGCGTAGCCTGGAGGCCGAGCCACAGCGACCCTGCCAGTTGCGACAGTAGCGCGCCCGCCCGATCAGGAGAGCGGCGCTCCCATCACCGGCCATCCGTCGGAGAAGGTGACTCTGCGGATGTCCATCGTCTCTCGCCCCGCATTGTCGGCGTCGTAATAGTGATACGCGAAGTACTTTCGCGATCCGTCGTTGTACGCGTCGCCGCCTCCGGCCGCCACTTTCGGTGAGGCCCCCGTCAGCACCGTCGTCCCGCCACCGGACAGCATGTTCGCGCCACTCTTGTCGAGGTATGGCCCGGTGATACTGGTGGAGCGCCCGACCACTGTGTAATAGGTACTGTTCACGCCGCTGCAGCAGCTGCCCCGTGAGCCGAAGAGATAGTAGTAGCCCTTCTCGCGGATGATCGTCGGGCCCTCGATGCCCGAAGCGATCCTGGACAGGGTGCTGTCGGTCGTCGAGAACTTGCCCGTGGCGCTGTTAAGACGATGCATGTATGTGCCCGACCACGACCCCCACGAGACATACAGTGATTTTCTGGGTCCCTCGGTGACATTCGGATCGATGGGATAGTTCACGTCGGTGACGAGTCCCTGGTCGGTCCACGGGCCGGTGATTTTTGTGGCAGTGACAACCCCCATATCGGCGATCTTGTTGTTCTGCCAGAGCGAGGCCGCGTAGTACAGATAGAACTTGCCGTTGAGCCGCGTGATGTCGGGTGCCCAGATATTGGGCGGATTCGAGCCGAGCTTTGCCACGATCCACGACGGAGTCGAGTCCCAGATGTTGCCGACCTTGACCCATCCTGTTGCGGCAGTGGCGTCACAGGTCTTGTATTCGGTGATCGAGCCGCTCGGGTTCAGCGGGTCTTTCTCGAATCCGGTCGAGAAGCCGTAGTAACAGGAGCCGACCTTGATGACGCTCGGGTCATGCAATCGAGTCGAGCCGGTGAGAGCCGACGCCGATATGGCGGGGATGAGGGTTGCGACGACCAGTGCGGCAACCGCTAAGCCCAGTGACCTGATCCGGCGCCGTCGATCCCCTAGGTGCAGGCGACTTCTGGTGAGTGCTGTCCGTGTTCTCATTGCGACCTCCTTGTCGAGTGATGATGCGCCTCGTCAGGAGCGCGGCCCAAGCGTCTCATAAATTGGAGCGCGCCAACACCCTCTCGCGCACATTGGGTGTGGTGTCCGCCCGCGGAAGCTCCGACGAGGCTCTGGATGCCGTGCGCTTCCACCCTCGCGCTGCGAAGGGGTCAGGGTCAGCGGACTCAGTAGTCGGTGGCGTGAATGAAACGTGCTGCCGGTTGGCGCAGCCATTGCGTGACCTGCATCACCAGGCCCAGGTCTGCGAGTCGTGCCGTTCGGAGGTTGGTCAGCCGGCTCGGGGTGCATCCGATCTTCTCGCCGAGCAGAACCCAGGTGAGCCCGAGGTCACGTCGGCGATCGTTGAGAGCGGCGTAGAGCTCCGACAGTTCCCACCGAAGTCGTTTGTCGGGTCCCGCAGAAGGCAACGATGCATCGCCAACGTCGACGACCTGTCCGTGGAGAAAATCCTCCGGCGCTTTCTCGAGCCAGCGGAGGAGCGGAAGCGCGTACTGGCACGACATCGTCTTGCGAAGGGACGTTCGATACAGCGCGCCCGGACAGAGAGCGTCTCCGCCGAGACGCTCGTTGAGCTCTGCTGACTGCATCCACAACTCGTCCGCCAGTCGTGTCCAGGTCAGGCCACGTTGCTGACGTTGTTCATCGAGCGCCTGGATGAGCGCTTCACCGTCGAACTCTGCGAGTGCACCGATCACGGCCGTCATAAGGGAATAGTAAAACCCTCCGGTGACATCCGCTCGGCGATAGTGTCGTGCCGCACGGCTCAGAATCGGTCGAGAGTACGTTGAGGAACATGAATAGAAGTGTCGGGCGTGTCGCCCTCATCATCGTCGGCGTGATTGCTTTGGTCATCGGGGCAGTGTTTGCGGGGCAGGGCGCGAACCTGATCCCCGGCAGTTCCATGACGGGCGACCCCAAGTGGCTGTACATCGGGCTGATCCTCGCCGTTGTCGGCATCATCCTGATCGTGTTGGGAGCGCGCAGAGCGAGACGCATTCAGTAGGGCGGATACGGGCAGGCCCGAGCAGGACAGCTCTCGCGGCTCTTCCAGATCGATTCGACCGTCGTGTTCGTCGGGCTGACAGTGTGTTCGTTCAGGACATAGGAAACGCATCTCTCGGGACATAGGAAACTTTTCGGCCACGCTCATGAGATGTCGAAAGCTCGTCTGGTCATCACCGCTGTCGTACTCGAGGGACGATCCCAAGCCGACGTTGCTCGCGACTACGGGGTCTCCAAAGGGTGGGTTTCGAAGCTGGTCGCCCGCTACCGGGCAGAGGGCGATACCGCGTTCCAACCCCGATCACGACGGCCCAAGAGCAGCCCGAACGCGACGTCAGCCGCGGTGATCGAGCTGATCGTCCAGCTGCGCACACAGCTGACCGCGGGCGGTCACGACGCTGGCCCCGACACGATCGCCTGGCACCTCACCCAACACCACGGTGTGACGGTGTCTGCAGCAACAATCAGCCGCCACCTCACCAAAGCCGGACTAGTAGTGCCGGAGCCGAAGAAGAAACCCCGCTCCTCCTACATCCGTTTCGAAGCGGGGATGCCCAACGAAACCTGGCAGTCAGACTTCACCCACTACCGCCTGGTCGACCGCACCGATGTTGAGATCCTGACCTGGCTCGATGACTGCACCCGCTACGCGCTGGGCATCACGGCGCACCGCGCGGTCACCACCCCGATCGTGCTCGCCACCTTCCAAAACGCGGTTGCAACCCACGGAATCCCAGCCTCCACACTCACCGATAACGGCATGGTCTTCACTACAAGACTCTCCGGAATCGGCAGGGCCGGCGGCCGCAACGCCTTCGAAGCCGAACTGCGGCGCCTCAGCATTGACCAGAAGAACTCCCGGCCAGGGCACCCCACGACCCAGGGCAAGGTCGAACGATTCCAGCAAACAATGAAGAACTGGCTCAGCGCGGCGACCCCGCAGCCAACCACGATCGCCGAGTTGCAGCAACTGCTCGACCGGTTCGCGCAGGAATACAACAACGACCGCCCGCACCGATCCCTGCCCCACCGAGCGACCCCCGCGACGATCTACCACCGACTCCCGAAAGCAACCCCGAGCGGCACCCGCGACACCGACGCGCACGAACGCGTTCGACGCGACCGAGTCGACAACGCCGGCAGCATCACCCTGCGAATCCAAGGCAAACTTCACCACATCGGGATCGGGCGAACCCACGCCCGAACCCCCGTCATCATCCTCGCCCACGACCTCGACATCCGAGTGATCAACGCCACAACAGGAGAACTACTCCGCGAACTGACCATCGACACCAGCCGCGATTACCAACCGCAAAACAGAAAACTCCCGAACCCGTAGGTTCGAGAGTTTCCAATGTCTTGCAAGATCACATTCGTCGGGCTGACAGGATTTGAACCTGCGACCCCGTGACCCCCAGTCACGTGCGCTACCAAGCTGCGCCACAGCCCGTGGCTTCGGTACCGGATGTCTCCAGCACCGAAAGAAAAGCTTACCGGTTCCGCACTGGCCGGTGGGCCACGCTCAGGAGCGGAACAGCTCGAGGATCGTCTGCGCACCCTCCGGAACGGACAGCACCTCGATCTCGTCGCCCGCCGCCACCTGACCGGTCTTGACCACCCGGAGGTAGGCGCCGAGGCGACCTTCTTCTGCGAAACGCTTGACCCAGCCGCGGGCATCCGCTCCTCCGACCCACCGGGCGAAGGTCGCGCACGGGGTTCGCGGCGACATCACCTCGAGCTCGACGGTGCTTCCGATGCGCCAGCGCTCGCCGATTCGGGACGCATTGACGTCGATACTGGAGACCCGGAGGTTCTCACCGAACCAGCCCGGCAGTAGCGGACGCCCGAGCTCGGACTGCCAGTAATCGGCATCCTCCTGCGAGTAGGCGTAGAGCGCCTGGTCGAGACCGCCATGGTGCTTGCGGTCGGCCTGCACATCGGCGAAGAGCCCGTAGCGACCGACCTTCACCGGCCCGGCGACGGGACGCTTGTCGATCGCCGTCGCGCCATTGCCCCTGTCGGGAAGAAGTGCATTCACGACGCAGGCGGCGAGAAGGATCGGCATTGGATGAGTTTATCGGCGGAGCTACTGCAGGCTTTCGCGAAGCGTCGGCCACGCCGTCGCAAAACCGGGGTGGAGCGGGAGGTCATCGACCTCGGTCACCAGCACCCAGCGGAGTTCAGCGCTCTCGGCATCCGCGATCACGGGTGTGAACTCCTCGACCGCCTCGACGACGACCGTTGTATACGACCAATAGCCGAGATCGAGCACGGATGTCTCGATCACGCGCAACACGTCGCGCGGAACGGTCGCCTCCTCCGCAGCCTCCCGCATGGCACCATCGACGGCGGACTCGCCCTCTTTGCGGGCACCACCGGGCAGACCCCAGGTTCCACCGAAGTGACTCCAGCCGACCCGGTGCTGCAGCAGGATGCCGAGTGAGCGGTGCCAGACCAGCAGCCCCGCGGCTCCGAAACGGCCCCAGAACTTCTCGCCGTCGGGACCGTAGACCCAGGCGTCACCGGGATCGCGGATGTACCCGGGCGGGAGGGGCGGCGGCTTGTCAGACACCGCTTAAGTCTGCACTATCGCGCTGGGATGATTGCGCGGCTACGTGCGCTTGCGCTTCTCCCGCACCCGCATGTTCACGTTGATCGGGCTGCCCTCGAAGCCGAAGATCTCGCGAAGGCGGCGCGTGATGAAGCGACGATAGCCGGGGTCGAGGAACCCGGTCGTGAAGAGCACGAACGTCGGTGGGCGTGATGCGGCCTGGGTTCCGAAGAGGATGCGCGGCTGCTTTCCGCCGCGAACCGGGTGCGGATGCTCCGCCGTGAGTTCGGCGAGCAGGGCGTTGAACTTGCCGGTCGGGATGCGGGTGTCCCACGACTCGAGCGCGAGTTCGAGCGCCGGAACCAGTTTCTCCAGGTGACGCCCGGTCTTGGCTGAGATGTTGACCCGTGGCGCCCACGACACGTGCGCGAGATCCTGCTCGATCTCCCGTTCGAGGTAGCGGCGGCGGTCATCATCCAGCAGGTCCCACTTGTTGAATGCGAGCACGAGCGCGCGGCCCGACTCGAGCACGAGGTCGATGATGCGGATGTCCTGCTCGCTGATCACGTCGCTCACGTCGAGCACGACGATGGCGACCTCGGCCTTCTCGAGCGCGGCCGTGGTGCGGAGCGATGCGTAGAAGTCGGCACCCTGCGCGAGATTCATTCGACGACGGATTCCCGCGGTGTCGACGAAGCGCCATACCTTCCCGGCGATCTCGACCTGCTCATCGACCGGGTCGCGAGTCGTGCCGGCCATCTCATTGACGACGACGCGCTCCTCGCCGACCGCCTTGTTGAGCAGCGAGGACTTCCCGACGTTAGGGCGACCGAGGATGGCTACACGGCGCGGCCCGCCGACCTCGTCTTTCGCGACGGCGGAGACCTCCGGAAGCACGGTCATGATGTGGTCGAGCAGGTCGGCGACGCCACGACCGTGCAGTGCGGAGACCGGCCACGGCTCGCCGAGTCCGAGACTCCAGAGGATGGCGGCCTCCGGCTCCTGGCGGGCGTCATCGACCTTGTTGGCGACGAGGATGACGGGCTTCTTCGTTCCGCGAAGCATCCTGACGACGTGCTCGTCGGTCGAGGTCGCTCCGACGTTGGCGTCGACGATGAACAGCACCGCGTCGGCAAGGTCGACGGCGATCTCCGCCTGGGCCGCGACGGACGCGTTGATGCCCTTCGCATCCGGCTCCCATCCACCGGTGTCCATGAGCGTGAAGCGGCGGGTTCCATGCTCGGCTTTGTAGGCGACACGGTCGCGGGTGACGCCCGGGGTGTCCTGAACGACGGCCTCACGGCGGCCGAGGATGCGGTTGACGAGCGCCGACTTGCCGACGTTCGGCCGGCCGACGATGGCGAGCACGGGCAGGGCGGGGAGGTAGACGAGAGCATCCGGGTCGTCGGACTCGCTGTCGAGCAGGTCGAAATCTTCGTCATCGAGGTCGTAATCCTCAAGACCCTGGCGAAGCGAGTTCGCCCGCATCAGCGCGTCTGCCTCATCGATGGCGGTCACCCGCTGGCTGAGCTCTGGATCGACGTCTCCGTACTCGTCCTTCGAATCAGAACGGGGTGAGTCGTTGTCTGGCATGGAAAATCCTTCGTGAGGTCTGACAGTGCTGTGAGGTCTGGCTGTTCGCTAGCCGACCCGTGACCGTGTGACGAGCTCGACGACCGCTGACACGGTCTGATCGAAGTCGAGGTTGGTTGAATCGATGGTGTCGACGCCATCTGCGGCGTTCATGAAATCGACCACTTTCGAGTCCTCTGCATCGCGAGAACTCAGTTGCCTGCCGACAACGCCGGCCGATTGCGTGGGAATCTCCAGCGAACGCCTCGCCATTCTAGCTTCGTCGGATGCCGTGAGCAGAATCCGCACATCGGCGTCGGGCGACACCACGGTGGTGATATCGCGCCCCTCCGTGATGATGCCGGGCCCCGTGCTTGCGGCGATGACCCCGCGGAACACCTCGACGAGGTGCGCGCGCACCGCGGGCACCCGCGCGATCTGGCTGACCACCCCGGTCACGCGAGGGTCGCGGATGGCGTCTGTGACATCCGTCTCCCCCACTCTCACGAAGTAGCCGTCGGGATCGATTCCGATCGAATAGTCGAAGGATGCGAGTGACCCGACGACAGCGTCGGCGTCGTTCACGTCGACCCCGTGTTCGAGCGCGTTCCAGGCGAGAGCGCGGTAGGCCGCGCCGCTGTCCTGGTAGTCGAAGCCGAGCGCACGCGCAGCGGCCCGGCTCACGCTCGACTTGCCACTGCCGGCCGGTCCGTCGATCGCGACGACCGTCGTCACCGTGCTGCTTCCGCTATCCGCCATCCGCGTGCCTCCAATTCTGCGACGAGACCCACCTCCACCTCGGGAAGCACAGAGATCTCAGCGAGCCCGATCTGCACTCCGGGGGAATGCTCGAGCCTCAGGTCTTCGAGGTTCACGCCGATCTCGCCGACCTCGGCGAGCAGTCTCGCGAGCTCGCCCGGGGTGTCGTTGACCATGACGACGATCTGGCTGAATCGCCGATCGAGTCCGTGCTTGCCGGGGATTCGGGAGACTCCCGTGTTGCCCCCGGCCAGCAGTTCGGCGAGCGCACGACGCGCGCCCGGAACGGCCGGTGACTCGAGGATGCCGACCACGGCATCGAGATCGTCACGGTACTCGCGAAGGATGTCGACCACCGACGAAGAGTTCGCCCCGAGGATCTGCACCCACAGTTCCGGGTCACTCGACGCGATGCGGGTGGTGTCGCGGAGCCCCTGGCCGGCGAGCCCGACCGCGCTCTCCGTCGCGCCGTTGAGGCGCTTGGCGAGCAGCGACGAGATCACCTGGGGAACGTGGGAGACGAGCGCGACGCCGGCATCGTGCTGCTCGGCCGTCATCAGCACGGGAACGGCGCCCAGATCGAGCGCGAGATCTTCGATGATCCCGACCTGTGCCGCCGGGATCGTGTCGTGCGTCGTGATGACCCACGGGCGCCCGATGAAGAGGTCTCCGCGCGCCGAGATGGCCCCGCCGCGCTCGCGTCCGGCGAGAGGATGCGACCCTATGTAGCGGGAGACATCGGCGCCGAGTGCGCGCAGACCGGCCAGCGGCGCGACCTTCACGCTCGCGACATCCGTGACGAGGGCATCCGGCCACGCCGCGAGCTCTGCGGCGATGACGGACGCGGTCACATCGGGGGGAACAGCGACGACGACGAGGGTCGGGTTGTCGGTGTCGAGGGCGGCCCGTCCGGCTCCGTAGTCGATGGCGAGGCTGAGATTCGACGGCGATGCGTCGGAGACGATGACATCGACGCCCACGGCACGGAGGCCCAGTCCGACGCTTGCGCCGAGGAGGCCGGCGCCGACGACGCGCACCTCCCCGACGATCCTCGATCCCTGCATGGCTACTGGGCCAGATCGAGTCGAAGAGCCACAGCACCGCGCAGGTAGGTGTGCTGGATGTACTTGCGGGGCGTATCGGTCTCGACGAGCGCCATGATGCGGATGACGCGGGGAAGCGAGCCGACGACATCCATCTCCACCGCGCACATCAGCGGTACGTCGCCGAGGTCGAGTTGCCGTGCCCCGAGCGCCGGGAACTCGCTCGTGATGTCGGGGGTCGCGGTGAACATCACCGAGATCAACGCATCGGTGTCGATCTCATTCGCGTGGAGCGCCTTCGAGATCAGTTCGGCTGTCGCCCGAAGCACCTCGTCTTTATCGTCACGGTCGATCTGGATCGCACCGCGGATCGCGCGAACGGCCACTAGTGACCAGCCTCCTCTGACGCGACCGCCGCCGCACCGTTCGCGTCGCGAGAGATGGTGAGGAGGGCGCCGAGTTCCACCTTAGTGAGGTCGCGGATCTCGCCGGCGGCGAGTGTGCCGAGGTGCAGCGGACCGAACTGCCGACGCACGAGATCGAGCACCGGATGCCCGACCTCCTCGAGCATCCGCCTCACGATGCGGTTGCGTCCGGAGTGAAGTGTCACCTCGACCATCGTCTCCGTCGCGCCGGCCTGGCCGATGATCCGCGCTTTGTCGGCGGCGATCGGCCCGTCTTCGAGGTCGATGCCCTTCGTCAGCTTCGCGATCGTCTGCGGGGTGACGCGGCCGTCGACCTTCGCGATATAGGTCTTCATCACTCCGAAGCTCGGGTGGGCGAGCACGTGTGCGAGCTCGCCGTCGTTCGTCAGGATCAGGAGCCCGCTCGTCTGCGCGTCGAGTCGGCCGACGTTGAACAGTCGCTCGTCGAAACGCTCGACGAAACGCTGCAGGTCAGGCCGGCCACGGTCGTCCTGCAGCGAACTCACGATGCCGACCGGTTTGTTGAGCATGAGGTAGCGACGTGTCGTGTCGAGCTGGATGGCCTTGCCGTCGACGGCGACGCGATCGGTCTCCTGAACACGGCGTCCGAGCTCTGTCACGACCTCGCCGTTGACCTCGACGCGCCCGGCGGCGATCAGGTCTTCCGATACCCGGCGCGACGCGACCCCGGCCGCCGCCATGAGTTTCTGCAGGCGTACCCCGTCGGAGGCGGCATCCACCGGTGTGTGATCGCTATCGGACATCGTCGAACCCGTCTGATCCGTC
>JANYGT010000200.1 GCA_025362355.1 Lacisediminihabitans sp.
GGCCCGCAACGGCATCGTCGGCGACACGGCCGACGACATCTACCTGCGCATCGAGGCCTTCGCGAATTTCGGCTTCGCCGAGAGCCACGCACAGAGTTTCGGGCTGCTCGTCTACGCCTCGGCCTGGCTGCGGCTGCACTATCCGGCCGCGTTCCTCGTCGGGCTGCTTCGCGCGCAGCCGATGGGGTTCTACTCGCCGGCGACCCTCGTGGCGGATGCCCGGCGTCACGGTGTTCGCGCGCTGCGCCCCGACATCCTGCGCTCGGGCTGGCAGCCCGGGCTCGAGCAGGCCGCGGGTACCGGCCCGACCGGCCCGACCGGCTCCCCCGCCTGTCTTGCGCACGACCAGCCGCCCGTCGGCCCCTACGATCGCGACGCGCACTTCGACTGTGACGATCACCGCCGCGACGGCGCCCTCGTCGTGCGGCTCGGGCTCGCCGATGTGAAGGGCATCGGCGAGAAGGTGGCGAAGGCGATCGTCGCCGAACGCGACCGTAGCGGGGATTTCACCGACCTGGCGAACCTCGTGCGGCGCACCGGGCTGATCACGACCCAGCTCGAGTCTCTCGCCGCCGCAGGGGCATTCGAATCCCTGGGCCTGACGATGCGCGAGGCGCTGTGGGCGGCCGGTGACGCCGCCCAGGATCGGGAGGAGTATCTCGAGGGCAGCATGGTCACCGTCCAGCCGCCGCTGTTCTCGATGCCGAGTTCGATCGACGTTCTGACCGCAGACCTTTGGGCGACGGGGATCTCGCCCACCGATCATCCGATGCGCTACGTTCGAGAGGCCCTCGGCTCGCGTGGGGTTCTCAGCGCCGCCGACCTGAAAATCGCCGAATCCGGCCGCCGCGTCGAGGTCGGCGGCGTCGTCACCCACCGACAGCGTCCGGCGACGGCGAGCGGAATCACCTTCATGAACCTCGAAGACGAGACGGGGCTCACCAACGTGATCTGCAGCGTCGGGGTGTGGAACCGCTACCGGCGAGTGGCGAGGGATGCGTCGGCGATGATCGTGCGCGGCATCCTCGAGCGCTCGGCCGAGGGGGTGACGAACCTGCTCGCCGACCGCCTGGAGGTGCTGCCGATCACGCAACAGACGGTGTCGCGGGACTTCCGCTGAGGCCGGGGAGCACGAAGGCGGTTCAGGCCGAATCGCGCCAGACGATCGACGTCTCGAGGAACATCGCCTCCGGCACGTCCGGTTCGCCCTTCAGCTGTGCGAGCACAGAGCGGGCCGCCATCCGTCCGAGTTCGTCAGCCGGCTGGCGAACCGTCGACAGCGGCGGCTGGCAGCGCATCGCCCACGCGCTGTCGTCGAAACCGACGACTCCGACATCGCCCGGCACCGACCGACCGGCCGCTCGCAGCGCGTCGAGCGCACCCGCGCCGATCGCATCGGATGCCGCGAACACCCCGTCGATCGTCGGATCCCGGGTCAGCAGTTCGCGCATCCCCTCGAGGCCGGAGTCGTAGGAGTAGAGCGGGAATTCGACGACGAGGGACGAATCGAATCGGGCTCCGAGGGCCTGCCGGAAGCCCGAGAGCCTGTCCTGGCCGGAGTCGCGGTCGAGGGCGCTCGCGATCATTCCGATACGCCTGCGACCGGTTTCGATGAGCCTCGAGGTGATGGATGCGGCAGCCGACACATTGTCGATACCGACGAAGGGCACTCCCGAGATGTCCGGTGGGTGGCCGACGAACACCGCCGGGATACCGATCGAGGCGACAGCGTGAGCGATGGGATCACCGGATCGGGCCGACACGATGATGACCCCGTCGACGAATCCACCGCGGAGGTATTCGGCGACGCGCGCGCTGTCCCGGTCTGAATCGATGACGAGCGAGACGAGCTGGTAGTCGGCGTTCGAGAGGATCTCATTGGTGCCGAGCAGGATGGCACCGATGTTCGGATCCTCGAGGAACAGCGAGTGAGGCTCATGAACGACGAGGCCGATGGCATGTGATTGCTGGGTCTTCAGGTTGCGCGCGGCGGTATTGCGAACGTAGCCGACCTTGGCGATCGCAGCCTCGACAGCCGCCTGTGCTGTGGCCGACACATAGCGTTCGGAGTTGAGCACACGGGAAACGGTGCCGTGCGACAGCCCTGCCTCCGCGGCGACATCGTGGATGGTCGCGCGCCGACGGCGGCGGTCATCGGCAGGCATCCTCACACTGTAGCGGCAGCTTTCTGAGGCGGACTACGGCGGGAATGCCGCCGGACCGTTTGACAACTCCCCGAAGGCGTGTTTATTCTGGGATCGTTCACAGAGACGGAGCGGAAACCGTGAGGGATCCGCATCGGCTCGGAACATAATTTTTTGCACGATCTGGGAACGATCCCACACACCGGGCATGATTTCCGACCAATCAACACCATGGCGCAGCACCCCTGGCCAGACCAATGACGATCGAGACAGAGTGACGAATATTTCGACGGGCGAGCGCAGCGCTCGCGTCTCGACCAGGTATCACCCGGCTGTCATCGACTTCGGCTGTGACTACAACCCGGAGCAGTGGTCCCCCGAGGTGTGGCTCGAAGATGTCGCCCTCATGCGTGAGATCGGTATCACCGTCGTCGCTATCAACATCTTCGGCTGGGCTCTCCTCGAGCAGAAGCCCGGAGTATTCGATTTCTCTCAGCTCGACTCCGTCATCGAGCTGCTGCACGCCAACGGCATCGGGGTCAACCTCGGAACCGGAACGTCGAGCCCTCCGCCGTGGCTGACGACGCTGCATCCGGAGATCCTGCCGGTCGCCGACGACGGAACGACCCGCTGGCCGGGCGGGCGGCAAGCCTGGTGCCCGAGCTCACCGGTCTTTCGCGAGTATGCCCTCCGTCTCGTTCGCGAGGTCGGGTCGCGCTACGGATCGCATCCGGCCGTGCGCCTCTGGCACGTGTCCAACGAGCTCGGCTGCCACAACGCCCTCTGCTATTGCGATGTCTCCGCCGCTGCCTTTCGCGAGTGGCTCCGCGCTCGCTACCGAACGATCGACGCCGTCAACGCCGCCTGGGGAACCACATTCTGGAGCCAGCGCTACTCCTCGTTCTCGGAGGTATTGCCGCCGCGACTGACACTCTCGACGCCGAACCCGACCCAGGTGCTCGATTTCGACCGCTTCAGCTCCGACGAGATGCTCTCCTACTATCTCGCCGAGCGCGACGAGCTTCGCGGGGTGACCGGGGTCCCGATCACCACGAACTTCATGGTGACGGCCCACATCAAGACACAGGACTACTGGAGTTTCGCGCCAGAGGTCGACGTCGTCGCGAACGACCATTACGTCGACCATCGTCTCGCGGATCCCCTCCTCGAATTGTCCTTCAGTGCCGATCTCACCCGCGGACTCGCCGGCGGAGAGCCCTGGCTCCTTATGGAGCAGGCGACCGGGGCCGTGAACTGGCAACCGCGCAATCTCGCCAAGGCACCGGGCGCGATGATGCGGGATTCGCTCATCCATCTGGCTCGGGGCGCCGACGGGATCTCGTTCTTCCAGTGGCGTGCCTCTGTTCAGGGAAGCGAGAAGTTCCACTCCGCGATGCTCCCCCACGCCGGCATCCACTCGACGACCTGGCGCGAGGTCACAGAACTCGGGAAAGCACTCGGTTCGCTCTCCGAGGTGACTGGATCACGAGTCGTCGCCGAGGTGGCGATGATCTTCAGCTGGGAGGCCTGGTGGGCCTGCGATCTCGACTCGCGCCCATCGGAAGAGGTGCGCTACCTCGACCAGGCGCATCGTGCGTATCGCGCGCTTCACGAATCCGGCATCACCGTCGATTTCGTCGCTCCCGGTGCAGATCTTTCGGGTTATTCCCTCGTCGTCATTCCTTCCCTCTACCTGGTGCGGGACGAAGACGCCGCCGTTGTCGAGAGCTACGTTGCAGGTGGCGGCCACGTCGTCGTGACCTATTTCAGCGGGATCGTGGATGAGGATGACCGGGTGCGGCTCGGTGGATACCCCGGCGCATTCCGACGGCTGCTGGGTATCAGCACGGACGAGTTCTTTCCGCTGGCCGAGGGCGAGACCCTCGTTCTCGACGATGGATCGGGTGCCGGCATCTGGAGCGAGCGCACGACCGCGACCACGGCAGAGGTCATCGCGGCGTACGCGAGCGGCACTCTGCATGGGCGCCCGGCGATCGCCCGCAACGCGTATCAGAGGGGTGTCGCCTGGTACGTCGGCACCTCACTCGACGCGACCTCGTTCGCGAACCTCCTGCAGCGAGCGGCGGCGGATGCCTCTGTGCCGACAACCCCGCTTGTCGCCGCCGCCGGGCTCGAAGTGGTCACCCGCCGGTCCGCCGACGCCGATTTCGTCTTCCTGATCAACCATGCCGAGCATCCCGTCGGCTATTTCGGCGGCCCGGCAACAGAGTTGCTCACCGGCGCGCCGGTCGAGAGCGAGATCGAGGTTCCCAGCGGCGCAGTGCGAGTCCTGCGCATCCCAGCGACATCCACCGACCGCCAGATCTGACGAGGAAGAGAGAACCAGGAATGTCCAGCTCGACCATCGCAGTGCCGGTCCGGCAGAAAGAGCAGCGCCCACCGCAAAGAAAGCGTCGGATGCAACCGACGATCGTCAGGGCGATCCTCATCTTCGTGCTGCCATTCGGCGTGCTGTTCCTCGCGTTCTACCTTGTACCGATCGGGTACGCGGTCTACGAGTCGCTTCTCGTCATCAAACGCGAGGGCACCTTCGGGCCGCCGACCCAGGTCTTCGGCGGGTTGAGCCAGTACGTGCTCGTCTTTCAGAATTCGGATTTCTGGTCGTCCATCGGGCGGGTGCTGCTGTTCGGAGTGATCCAGGTTCCGGTGATGCTCGCTCTCGCGCTCCTCTTCGCGCTGCTGCTCGACTCCCCGCTCCTCAAGGGTAAGAAATTTTTTCGACTTGCGTTCTTCGCGCCCTATGCCGTACCGGGAGTCATCGCGGCCATCATGTGGGGCTATCTCTACTCGCCGAGCCTCTCGCCATTCCGTTTCGTCACGGCCGGTGTCGACCTCCTCTCGGCAAGTACGGTGCTCTGGGCCATCGCCAACGTCGTCACCTGGGTCTACGTCGGCTACAACATGCTAATCATCTACTCGGCGCTGCTCGCGATTCCGACCGAGATCTACGAGGCCGCCCGCCTCGACGGTGCCGGCCAGTTCCGCATCGCCTGGTCGGTCAAGATCCCGCTCGTCACCCCGGCTCTCGTGCTCACCGCTGTCTTCTCGATCATCGGAACGCTCCAGCTGCTGACCGAGCCGCAGGTGTTCCGGCAGTTCACCTCGTCGATCACGAGCACGTTCACACCGAACCTCCTCGTCTACTCGACGTCATCGGTGCCCAACTTCAGCCTCGCCGCGGCGTTCTCCGTGGTCCTCGCGCTCGCGACGTTCATCCTGTCGTTCGTCTTCCTCCGCCTCACCCAGGGAAAGGCCGACCAGTGAGCACCACAACGCAGATGAGGACGGTTCGCTCTCGAGGGCCGCGCGAAAGTGTGATGTCGAGAGCCGCGGCGATGCTCATCATGGGCGTCTTCACCCTTTACTTCCTCATCCCGATCTTCTGGCTGCTGGTCTCGTCGACGAAGACGCTCGGCAACTTCAACTCGACGTTCTCGCTCTGGTTCACGCCGACGTCGCTCGCCGACGGCGTCACGAATATCACCAAGCTGTTCACCTACAACGACGGGATCTTCCCGCGGTGGATGTTCAACAGCATCGTCTACGCGGTGGTGGCCGGTGGTCTCGGCACGATCCTCGCGGCGATGTGCGGGTATGCGCTGTCGAAATACCGGTTCCGCGGGCGCGAAGTGATCTTCAATGTCGTTCTCGGCGGCGTGCTCGTTCCGGCGACCGCTCTCGCTCTCCCGCTCTTCCTCATCTTCAGCCAGGTGCAGCTCACCAACACGTTCTGGTCGGTGTTCCTCCCCAGCATCGTGAGTCCGTTCGGCGTGTACCTGAGCCGGATCTACGCGGCCTCGAGTGTGCCCGACGAGATCATCGAGGCGGCGCGCATCGATGGCTCCGGCGAGGTCCGTACCTTCTTCACCGTGGCCGTGAGACTGATGTCTCCGGCCCTCGTGACGGTCTTCCTCTTCCAGTTCGTCTCGATCTGGAACAACTTCTTCCTCCCCCTCGTGATACTGCGCGACCAGACGCTCTTCCCCGTCACGCTCGGTCTCTATACCTGGAACTCGCAGGTGAGCGAGATTCCCGACATCCGAACGCTCGTCATCGTCGGCGCGCTCGTGTCGATCATTCCCCTCCTCGTCGCGTTCCTGAGCCTGCAGAGGTTCTGGCGGAACGGCCTCGGCTCCGGAGGGCTCAAGTAATCACCACATCCGCACCATCGCACTCGATTTTCTCACCAGTGCCGCGAGTCCCCGCGGCACGATCCCTCCACCGATAGGAACAGCACATGCACAAAAAATTCATGAAGGTCGCGGCCGTCGCCGTGTTCGCTTCGCTCGCGCTCGTCGGATGCTCGGCCGGCGGAGGCTCGACGACGCCGTCGTCATCGGCCTCCTGCACGCCCTCGAGCGGGACGGTGAACCTCAGCTTCACCAGCTGGGTTCCTGGAATGGACAAGGTCGTCGCACTCTGGAATGCGAAAAATCCGAAGATCCAGGTCAAGGTCTCGACGGTTCCGAACGGCAACAGCGGCACCTATACGAACTTCTTCAACCAGTTGAAGGCTGGGAACGCCCCCGACATCGGCCAGGTCGAATACGACACGCTCCCGGCCTTCCGCGTGCAGGACGGCCTTCAGAACATCGGAGCGTGCGCCGGGGTCACCGCGGCGAAGTCGGACTTCTCGGCAGGACTCTGGAACCAGGTGACCTTCGGTGAAGCGAGTTCGGTCTACGCGATCCCGCAGGACTCGGGCCCCATGGCTCTCTACTACCGCAAGGACCTGTTCCAGAAGGCCGGTATCGCCGTGCCGACGACCTGGGACGAATACGCCGCGGCCGCCGTCAAGATCAAGGCGGCCGGTGGCAACATCACCAACTTCCCGAAGGGCGACGTCAACTGGTTCGCGGGTCTCGTCTCGCAGGCCGGCGGCCAGTGGTTCTCGACGAGTGGCGGAGCCTGGAGCGTCAAGCTCACCTCGCCGGAATCGACGAAGGTCGCGAACTACTGGCAGGACCTCATCTCGAAGAAGCTCGTCACGACGATCCCGGGCTTCACCGACCAGTGGAACAACGCCTACAACACCGGCGAAGACTGGACCTGGGTCTCCGCCGTCTGGGGAGCGAACTCGATTTCGAGCGGCGCCCCGACCACGACCGGCAACTGGGCCGTCGCCCCGATGCCGCAGTGGAGCTCGACCGACACCGCGGGAGCGTGGGGCGGCTCGTCGAGCGTCGTCTTCAAGGGCTCGAAGCATCCGGCCGAGGCGTCCAAGTTCATCCTCTGGCTGAACACCAGCACCGAGGCTCTGACCTAACTGAACACGGTGGCCAACCTGTACCCCGCGAGCACCGCGGGTGACAAGCTGCCCGCGCTCTCCCAGGGCGTCGCGTTCTACGGAAACCAGCCGATCTACAAGACCTTCAGTGACGCCGGCAAGGTCATCAGCCCGTTCACCTGGGGTCCGACGATGACTCAGACCTACAACGATGTCTCCGACGGATTCGGCGCAGCGCTGTCGGGCAACGGCACCCTGCTCGATGCACTGAAGACCGGTGAGACCAAGACGATCGCCGCACTCAAGGCGCAATCGATCACGGTAAAGTAGGCGCATTCTGCACCTCCATCACCTCCGCGCCGCGGGCTCCAGCGTTCTGCTGGACGCCCGCGGCGTCGGCGTACCCCGCATCGTGCACTGGGGAGCCGATCTCGGGCCTCTGACGCCGTCTGAACTCGAATCCGTCGCCGACGCCCTGATTCCGGCAGTGGCGCCGAGTTCGATCGACTCTCCCCTCCTGCTCTCGCTCGTTCCGGTGGCCTCCGATGGCTGGAGCGGTCGCCCGGGAGTGAGTGGCGCGCGCGGCAGCCGCACGTCGTATCCACTCTTCGAGTCGAGTGTCGAACGGGTGGATGCCGCCACCCTCGTCATCACGCTGATCGACACCGTTTCGGCGCTCTCCCTCGAACTCACGCTGAGCCTCACCCCGTCCGGCGTTCTGGAACTCCAGGCGACGGTCACCAACACCGGCCCCGATGCCTGGTCGGTCGAGAGTCTGAGCCTCACTCTCCCGCTGCCGGCGCGGGCGAGTGAACTGCTCGATTTCGGTGGACGCTGGACACAGGAGCGCCGGCCGCAACGCCGAACCCTCGCCGACGGCAGCTGGCGCCGCGCCACCCGACACGGTCGCCCCGGACACGACGACCCCTTCGTCACGGTCGTCGGGGCGCCGGGCTTCGATTTCCGTCGCGGCGATGTCTGGGCAGCGCATCTCGCCTGGAGCGGTGACAGGGATGTCTCGGTCGACACGGCGTCGACGGGACACGTTTCGCTTGCCCTCGGCGAACTGCTGCAGCCGGGCGAGGTCGTGCTCGCCCCCGGCGAGACCTACAGCACCCCGCTCGTGGTCGCGGCCTGGTCGGCGACGGGGCTGGACGGCCTGTCAGAGAAGTTCCACGCATGGGTGCGCGCCCGCCACGCCCCGTCCCTACCGCCCCGCGGCGTGGTACTGAACACCTGGGAGGCCGTTTACTTCGACCACGACCTCGATCGCCTCACCCGGCTGGCCGAGATCGGCGCACGCGTCGGTGTCGAGCGATTCGTGCTCGACGACGGCTGGATGACGGGCCGCACCGATGACACGAAGGCCCTCGGCGACTGGACGGTCGACCCCGTTCGCTGGCCCGGCGGGCTGCGCCCGCTCATCGACCGCGTGAACGCGCTCGGCATGGATTTCGGGCTCTGGGTCGAGCCGGAGATGGTGTGCCTCGACTCCGACCTCGCCCGCGCTCATCCGGACTGGATCGTTCGCGCGGAGGGCGGTCGACTCCCCCAGCCATGGCGCAACCAGTTTGCGCTCGATCTCGGCAACCCAGAGGCCTTCGCGAACATCCTCGCCCAGCTCTCCGCGCTGCTCGACGAATATCCGATCGCGTACCTGAAGTGGGATCAGAACCGCGACATGCTCGCCGGCTCCGCGCATCGACAGACGGGTGCGACCTGGCGGCTGATGGATGAGCTCCGCCGCCGCTATCCGGGGCTCGAGATCGAATCGTGTTCCTCTGGTGGGGGTCGAGTCGATCTCGGCGTGCTCGAGCGCACCGATCGATTCTGGGTGAGTGACACCAACGATCCGCTCGAGCGCCAGGCCATCCAGCGCTACACCCGGGTGCTTGTGCCGCCGGAGTTCCTGGGCAGCCACCTCGGGGCGGCGGTGGCCCATACGACGGGTCGCGAGACCGATCTCTCCTTCCGCCTCGCGACGGCGTTCTTCCTCTCCGCCGGCATCGAGTGGGACCTCACCCGCGCATCCGAAGAAGAGCTCGAGCAGGTGCGCGGCTGGACGACGCTCTATCGCCGGCACCGCGCTCTTCTTCACAGCGGAACGACGGTGAGCACGGGAACTCCGGATGATTCGGGCTTCCTACACGGGGTCGTCTCGCCCGATCGCGACCGGGCGATCGTCGCGGTCGTGCAGCTCACCGCCTCCCGCGAAGCCGTGACCGCACCCGTCCGTGTTCCGGGGCTCGACCCGGATCGGTGGTACCGCATCGAGGTGCTGACCCTTGGACGCGCGCCCCGCGCGCTCCACGATGCCCCGCCGCCGTGGTTCACGAGCGGCGAGCTCACGTTGCCCGGTCGCGTCATCGCCGAGAGCGGCTTCTCGATTCCGCTGCTGCTGCCGGCCCAGGCTCTCGTACTGACACTGACCGCGGTCTGAGACAGTCGATACCGGACCGCTTCAGCGGCGGTTCTTCACCAGCGCGAGGGCGTACGCATCCCACCAGGTTCCCGCTTTCGGGCCGCCGTTGCAGGTGCCGTCGCTCGCTCCCGGGGTCTTCACCCAGAGCACGGCGTCGAGCGGGGTCGTGCCCGAGGTGAGGTGCGGGTTCTCGCCGAGGGCCGCCCCGACCGGGTTGCACCAGGTGCCCTTCCACCCGGCACCGTTGCGCGACGCATCGATCACATAGTGTTTGTCACCGAGACGTCCGCTGAGCGATGCGGCATAGGCGCGCTCGTCGTTGACCGGATAGAAGTTCGAGACGTTGGTGAAGAATCCCCTCGCATACCGGATGCCGGCCGCCGTCAGTCGGCTCGCCATGACGTCGGGGGTGGCCCAGTGGCTGTTGCCTCCGTCGAGATAGACGGCGATGCCTGCGTCCGCGTAGTACTTCACCACCGTCGCGATGAGCGCAAGACGCCCGGCCACGATCGTGCTGCAGTGCGGGTCGCCGAGCATCGCGATCGAGTCGGGCTCGATGAGGATGATCGCCGGATGCCCGCGAAGCGAATCCGCGATCGTCCGGTTCCAGGAGAGGTAGGCCGCATCGGTGTATCCGCCCGCGGAGTAGCCGCCGCAGTCGCGGTCCGGAATCGCGTAGGTGACGAATACAGGTGTCCGACTGCCGACAGAGGCGGACCGCACATACCCGGCGAGCCTCGATTTCAGAAGTGACGTGCTCCACCAGTCACCGAGCCAGGTAGCGATCGGCTGGGACGCGATGGCGCCGAGGGTTGCCGCATCGGCAGTCTTCCCGGCGGCTTTCAACCGTGCGACCGCCGCGGTCGGCTGCGAGTCCGGGTTCAGCCACAGCCCACCGCCGTACAGTGCGGTGTTCGTCGATGAGTCCTGCCACCCCGGCGACAGGGAAGCCTTCGATGTCGAGGGGGTCGTGACGACGACGGCCTCTGCCGGGTCGGTGGAATCGCCGACGATGGCGACGCCACCGCCGTTCGCCAGCAGGCTCGCGGCGAGGCCGGCGGAGATGACGGCGGCGACGATGCGCCCGCGCACACGCTGATCCATGATCCTGCTCCCCTGGCTAACTCGCACCGAGGGTGGACCCGATTCTGCCATCGTGTGCTCGTGTCACCCAGTCTGGCAAGGGAACACCTCCCGCGCTGCCCCGCATTTGCGGGGAACGTCTACCCCAGTGCGAGTGTCGTCAGCTGCGCATCCCGCGCCGGAGGAGGTCGATCCGCGCCTGGAGTTGGGTGACGCTCGCCTGCGGGACGGCCGGCCCTCCGACGATGCGTCGAAGCTCGGCGTGGATCGTACCGTGGGGTTCACCGGTGGACTTCGCCCGCATCCCGACGAGGCTGTTGAGCAGCGTGCGCTGCTCTTTGAGCGATCGGTAGAGCGGCGGCGGATCCTCGGTGCCGGGTGGCGCGTGCCTCTCGCGGTCGGAGATGCGCCGCGCCTGGCGCTGGTGTCGGTGTCGAAGCAGCTCGGTGACCTGGTCGGGTTCGAGAAGTCCCGGAATGCCGATGAAGTCGAGTTCTTCGAGGCTCCCCGTCGCAGCGCCGGTGCCGAATTCGTCACCGTCGAAGAGAACCCGGTCGAATGCCGCCTCGGATTCGAGGGCCTTGAAGTCGAACAGCAGCGCGTCGCCGGATGCCGATTCGACGCGATTCGCCTCCAGCGCGGCATCGTCGTCGAGCAGGATCTCCTCGAGCCCCTCCCCCGGTTGCCGGTCGAGGGCATGATCGCGCTCGACTTCCATCGTCGCGGCCAGCGCCATCAGCGACGGCACACTCGGCAGGAAGATGGATGCCGTCTCCCCGCGACGACGCGTGCGCACGAAACGCCCGATCGCCTGCGCGAAGAACAGCGGTGTCGACGCGGACGTCGCGTAGACCCCGACCCCGAGCCGCGGGATATCGACCCCCTCCGACACCATCCGGACCGCCACCATCCACCGGGAATCGGATGCCGCGAACTCCGCGATCCGGTCGCTCGCGGCTTTCTCGTCCGACAACACCACCGTCGGGAGCTCTCCGGTGAGGCGTTCGAGGATCGTCGCGTACGAGCGGGCGGCATAGTGATCGGTGGCGATGACGAGGCCGCCGGCATCCGGGATCCCGTTGCGCACCTCGCTGAGCCGGCGATTTGCGGCCCTGAGCACGGCGGGCACCCACTCGCCCTCCGGGTCGAGGGCGGTTCGCCAGGCCTGCGCCGTGACGTCTTTGGTGTCACCCTCACCGAGTCGGGCCTCCATCTCGTCGCCGGTGCGGGTTCGCCAGCGCATTTTTCCGGCATAGGCGAGGAAGATGACGGGGCGCACGACCCCGTCGGCGAGGGCGCGACCGTAGCCATAGGCGTAGTCGGCCTGGGAGATGC
>JANYGT010000212.1 GCA_025362355.1 Lacisediminihabitans sp.
CGTCATGCTGAAGACTCCAGTTATTCAGGACATTTCGCGCGCCGGCCTGCGCGACCACCCGGCAACGGTCGACAGCGGAACGGATGCCGCGGCGCACGCACAGCGAGGGCCGCGCCGGCCGCCGAAACCCAGCGGCTAAACTCAGTGACCGTGACGTCACGCACCCTCATCAAGAATCTGCTCGCCGCAACCGACGGCTCGGTGAGCGTTTCGGGCTGGGTCGAGACGATCCGCGACCAGAAGAAGGTGCAGTTCGTCGTGCTTCGCGACGAGTCGGGTGCGGTTCAGCTCGTGCACCCGCGCCTGTTCGCCGACGACGGCACAGCAGCAGAGGATGCCGTGGCCGACACGATCTCCGCCCTCACCCAGGGAACGTTTCTCACCGCGACCGGCGAGCTCAAGCACGACGAGCGCGTGAAGCTCGGCGGCGTCGAGATCAAACTGGACGCCCTCGACATCGCCGGCGTCGCGATCGCCGAGAACCCGATCGCCGCCGACTCCGGCATCGACAAGCGGATGGACTGGCGCTTCCTCGACCTCCGTCGTCCCGAGCAGAACCTCATCGCCCGCGTGCAGAGCACCTTCGAGCATGCGCTCCGCACGTACTGGATCGAACACGACTTCATCGAGATCCACACCCCGAAGCTGATGGCGAGCGCGAGCGAGTCGAAGGCCGAGCTGTTCGAGGTCAAGTATTTCGAGGGAAAGGCTTTTCTCTCGCAGAGCCCGCAGTTCTTCAAGCAGATGGCCCAGCCGGCCGGCTTCGGCAAGATCTTCGAGGTCGGTCCGGCCTTTCGGGCAGATCCGAGCTTCACCAGCCGTCACGCGACGGAGTTCACCAGCGTGGATGTCGAGTTCAGCTGGATCGACAGCCATGAAGATGTGATGAAGCTGCATGAGGAGCTTCTCGTCGCCGGCTTCACAGCGATCAAGGCGAAGCACGGCGACGAGATCAGAGCCCTGTTCGACCTCGAGGTCACTGTTCCGACCGTCCCGTTCCCGCGCATCCCCCTCGCCGAGGCGAAACGCATCATCGCGGAGCGCGGCTACGAGGTTCCGCGCCACGATGACGACATGGACCCGGAGGGCGAGCGCCAGATCGCCGCCTATGTGATGGAGACCTACGGGCACGAATTCGTGTTCCTCACGGACTATGCGTCGAGCATCCGGCCGTTTTATCACATGCGCCACGATGACGACCCTGGCCTGACGAATAGCTACGACCTCATCTTCAACGGGGTCGAGATTTCGACCGGGGCGCAGCGCGAACATCGCATCGAGGTGCTCGAGGCGCAGGCGACGCAGAAGGGTCTCGACCCTGAGGAGCTCGCGTTCTACCTCGACTTCTTCCGCTACGGGGTACCGCCGCACGGCGGATTCGGCATGGGCCTCAGCCGCGTGATGATGCTGCTGCTGCACCAGGCGAACCTGCGCGAGGTCACCTACCTCTTCCGCGGCCCGACGCGCCTGCTGCCCTAGCTGGACGGATGTCGCGGGAACATTCTGCGCGCCGCGGCATCCACTCCCGTCCCCTGAAAACGCAGGAGATACTGCCGATTTTGCGCAAATAAGGCCCATTTTGCTTCAAATCCCGAGAATCTCCTGCGTTTTCAGAGGTGTGGAGGGGGCGGATCGGATGGCAATGCGGGCGATGGATGACGCGGCGCGCTGATACCGTGGCGGGCATGGATGACAGCGCCCCAGGCCCCCGCACCGCAGCCGTCGAAGCCGGCAACGAGCTTCTCGAGATCCTGAAGCAGCACATCGCGCGCCTCGAGGCCGGGGACGATGAGGACGACGCCGCCGTCGAGGTCGACAGTGCACTCTGGGAAGCGATCGGCGCCTACGGCGACGCGCTCGACGACCTCTACGGCGACGCGGATGACGACGACGAAGACGGCGACGATGAGCAGGACGAGCTCACGTTCACCGTCCGCACCCGTTACGACTACACGGTCGTCGACGAGAAAGCATTCCTCTCCGCGGGCACGGGTGTCGGAGCGGCGGTCTATTCACTCCTGGAGCGTGCCGGCGGACGACCGATCAGCGCACTCGAGGTGGATTCGCTGGAGACCGGCAGCGGGTTGCTCACGGTGCATCTCAACAACGAGGTGCTCGTCTCGGCAGACTTCCAATCGGCGGACGAGCCGACCGACCTGCTGCTCGTCGACCCGAAGGAGAAGCTCGACTACGTGCTCGACGAGCCCGTCTACGAGTCGCGCGCCGAGGCTGAGGCCGCGGCAAAACAGCGCGAATAGTGCGAGCAGCCGGTGCTGGCCCGAGGAGGACAGACAGCCCTAGACGAGAAAGTCGACTGCCGCACGCTTCTCGAAGAACGGCTTGATCACCGCGACGACCTTCTGGTGCTCCGGATGCGCGATGTAGGTCTTCAACGCCTCTTCGTCGGCGTAGTCGGCGATGAGCACGAGATCCCAATTGCCGTCGATCTTCACGAAGTTCGAGCGGACGGTCATCGTGATGATCTCGGGGATCAGCGCCGGAAGCGACATCAATTGGGCCGAGATCATCGCTGAGTTCTCGGCCTTCTTCGCGACATCCTGTTCCAAAAGGGTCCAGGAAATGACGTGACGGATCATGTGGATGCCTCCAGCAGGGCAGCCTTCAGACGAGCGGCTTCCGCGCGCCAGATGGTGTGAACGCGGCCGTTGATCAATACGACGGGAACTTCTTCCGCGTATCGCGCCAGCAGCACCGGGTCGTCGAGGATCGACAACTCCTCGACGACAAACCTAGGGCTGTCATTGTGGGGAGCGGGGGCGGATGCATCGAGTTCTGTGATGACGGAGGTCACGACATCCCGAGCCGTATCGCACAGGTGACAGGCCGGTTTGCCGACGAGGGTTATCGTGACGACAGACACGGCTGAACGGGTGCGTTCTACTTCTTGTTGCGACGCTGGTGACGCGTCTTGCGAAGCAGCTTGCGATGCTTCTTCTTGGCCATGCGCTTGCGACGCTTCTTGATTACTGAACCCATAACGACCTCTACTGTTCACGAACGGACGACCGGGTCCGTTCAGAACCGCGGAAATTTACAACTGGTTTAGCCTACCCGCGTTTTGCTCAGGCCGATTTCCGGAAACTCGACGGTGAAGCGAGTGTCGGTGGTCGCGCGGGCCGCGGTGCTCGAGCAGGTCAGGCCGTGTCGGCGACGTGGGAGTCGATCGCCGCCGCGACGGCCGACTCAGGTACGCGGAACGATCGTCCGAAGCGGATGGCGGGCAGCTCGCCCGAGTGGACGAGGCGATACACGGTCATTTTCGAGACCCGCATCATGTCTGCCACTTCGGCGACGGTCAGGAACCGTACCTCTGAGAGATCGCGAGCCATCGAACTGATCCCCCTGGTTGCCGATACACCGCGTGCCTGCTGTGGCTGATGTGCTAATTCGTAACCTTAGGGGCTGCTGTGACTCGGGGGCAATGCCTACTTCTCGTCTTTGCGGGCGAGCTTGTGCTTGAGCGGCTCGATGACGCGACGCTCGACTTCGTGCGATGCGGTCTCGAGGCGGCTGCGAGCCTGGAAGGATGCCGCCGCGGCCGCCCGACCGACAGCGGTTCCGGCATCCGCCAGAGGGGCACCCGACCACGCGGCGAACACCGTCGAGCCGTCGCCATCTCGCGAGGTGTCGAAGTCGGCGCTGAGAAACGGGATCAGCCAGTCTTCGAGAGTCTCGAGCGGGCTCGTGTCGATGCAGTAGTAGCGGTGCTGACCTTCTTCTCGTACCGTGACGAGTCCGTGGTCGCGAAGCACCTTGAGGTGCTTCGACACCGTCGGCTGGCTGAGGCCGAGTTTGTCGACCATCTCACCGACGCTGATCTCGCCGGTCGCGGGCGAGGGAGCGACGTACCGGTCGAGCAACACCGTGAGAAGGTCACGTCTGGTCGCGTCGGCAACCACGTCGAAGATGTCAGCCATGAACACAGGGTATCCGTGCGGGAGCCGATGATCTATGCCTTCAGCGGCATCAACCCGAGGCCAGCTCCTTCGCCCTGGCGAGGGCCGCGCCGGTTGCTCTGTCGAAGATGGCGGAAATGCCCGCGTTCTGCAGCTCGGCGACCGCCCGCTCCGTTGTGCCGTTCGGGCTCGTCACCCGCCGCCGCAGCTCGGTGGGGTCGAGGTCGCCGCTCAGCAGCAGTTCGGTCGAGCCGGCAAAGGTACCCTGCACCATGGTCGCCGCCTCCTGGACGCTGAACCCGAGGCCAACCGCGGTTTTCATGAGTTCCTCGATCAGATAGAAGACGTAGGCCGGACCGGATCCCGAGATGGCGCTGAGCGCATCGATCTTCGATTCCGGCACCTCGAGCACCGTGCCGACCGAGTCGAATAGCGCGTGGGCGACAGCCAGCTCAGAGGCGGACGCCCGTGAGCCGGCACTGATCCCGGTCACTCCCGCGCCGACGAGAGCCGGTGTGTTCGGCATCGCGCGGATGACGACGTTCGGCACGAGGGCTTCCATGGTGGAGGTCGTGACCCCGGCCGCGATACTGATCACGATCGCGCCGGGCGGCAGAATCGGTGCGATCTCGCGCAGCAGGTCGGGGACCATCGCCGGTTTGACGCCGAGGATGACGACCGCGGCATCCTTCACAGCACGCAGATTCGCGTCGCGGTGGGTTTCGAGCGCGAACGACTCGACGTTCTCGGAACGGAGCGGAGCGGCTTTGGCCTCCGTTCGGTTCGTGGCCCGGATGCCGTCGGCCGTCGCACCGCGCTTGACGAGGCCGTCGATGATGGCACCGCCCATGGTGCCGGCACCGAGGACGGCGATGATCGAGGGCATGCTCATCCCACCATCCTAGGATCGGGTCCCTTCTACAATTGGGCCATGAGCACAGAGGGAAGCACCCGGGCGATCATTGCGGCGATGCTCGCGAATCTCGGCATCGCGATAGCGAAATTCATCGCCTTCGTCTTCTCCGGATCGAGTTCGATGCTCGGTGAGGCAGTGCATTCTCTCGCCGATACCGGCAACCAGTTGCTGCTGCTTCGTGGCGGTGTCGCCTCCCGCAAGGCTGCCGACGCCGAGCATCCATTCGGTCACGGACGCGAACGGTACGTCTACGCCTTCGTCGTGTCGATCATCCTGTTCAGTATCGGCGGAGTGTTCTCGATCTACGAGGGTGTCGACAAGATCCAGCATCCGCACGAGCTGTCGATCCCGTGGCTGCCGATCGTCGTTCTGATCGTCGCGATGGTGCTCGAGAGCTTCTCGCTGCGCACCGCCGTCCGCGAGTCGAACCACACCCGAGGCAAAGACAGCTGGGTGCAGTTCGTCCGTCACGCGAAGGCACCGGAACTGCCCGTCGTGCTGCTGGAGGATGTCGCCGCCCTCAACGGCCTCGTGCTCGCCTTCCTCGGGGTCGGCCTCACCATCATCACCGGAAACAGTGTCTTCGACGGAATCGGCACCCTCGCGATCGGCGTGCTGCTCGTGCTCGTCGCCATCGTGCTCGCCGTCGAGACCAAGAGCCTGCTCGTGGGCGAGGGGGCATCGCCGGCCGACACGACCAGCATCCGCGACGCGATCAATGCCGAGAAAGAGGTCGAGGCGCTCATCCACATGAAGACGCTCTACCTCGGGCCGGATGAACTGCTCGTCGCAGCAAAGGTCGCCTTCTCGCCGAAGATGAGACTCTCGGATGTCGCCACCGCCATCGACTCCCTCGAGGCGAGGGTGCGCGAGGCCGTGCCGATCGCCCGCGTCATCTACATCGAGCCTGACATCTACATCACGCCGAACGAGGGCAATCCGTCGACCGACGCGATCGTCATCCGGTCGACGGACTGAGCGGATGTCACGACTCGCCCTGGTGCTCCGCCACCTCGATATCGCACACCTCGGAAACCTCGAGCCGGTGCTCCGCTCCCGCGGATACGAGGTCGAGTACGTCGACGTCGCCGAAGTGGATGTCTCGGCGATCGACCCTGCGGCCGCCGACCTGGTCGTGGTGCTCGGCGGCGACATGGGGGTCTACGAGAGCGAGGAGTTCCCGTATCTCCGGTCGGAGGTCAACCTGCTGGCTGCGCGCCTCGGGTCGGCGCGCCCGACGCTCGGGATCTGTCTCGGTGCCCAGCTGATGGCCGAGGCCCTCGGTGGAACGGTCACGAAGGGTCCAACGGTCGAGATCGGTTTCCGCGAGGTCCTCGTCACGGATGCCGGCCGCGACTCCCCCGCTCGTCATGTGGCCGGCGTTCCAATGATGGAGTGGCACGGTGACACGTTCGAGTTGCCGGTCGAGGCGCAGCGACTCGCCGGGTCTGCCGCCTACGAGAACGAGGCGTGGAGCATCGGCGACACCGTGTTCGCCGTGCAGTTCCACCCGGAGCTGACCGGTTCGATGTATGAGGAGTGGATCGTGAGCGGCCTTGAGGAGCTCGGCGAACTCGGGGTCTCCGCTGACGACCTCCGCGCGGAAGCCCTGCAGCACGGGGCTGCGATGGAAGCGGCATCCATCGCCATGTTCGGCGAGTGGCTCGACCGGCTGCCCGCCGCGCAGGCTGGCTAGCGGCGGCTCTCGAAGAACTCGAGGAGCAGGGCGGCGCAGGCCGGTTCCTCCACCCCGGCGAAGACCTCGGCGCGGTGCGGGAGTCGGCGGTCCCGCAGCAGGTCATACACCGATCCGCCCGCGCCGGCCTTCGCGTCCCAGGCGCCGAACACGACGACGCGGACCCGGGCTGCGAGAATCGCGCCGGCACACATCGGGCACGGCTCGAGCGTCACGACGAGGGTCGTGTCGGTGAGGTGCCAGTCGCCGGTGGTCTCGGCGGCGGCCCGCAGCGCGAGGATCTCCGCGTGTGCGGTCGGATCCTGCCGAAGTTCCCGTTCGTTGCGGCCGGAGCCGATGAGCGTGCCATCCGCGGAGAACACGAGGGCGGCGACCGGGACGTCGGCGTGATGGGAGCCAAGGGGATGCGCGGCTGCCAGCTTCGCGCTGGCGACGGCCCGCAGCATCCACTCCGAGTAGAGCGGCGGAATCGCTGGCATGCCCACCTCCCGCGTTCGCTCGGCCGAGCTTTTGACGGGCCCGGCTTTCGATAGATTGAGCCTATGCGAGTCCACGTTGCCGACCACCCGCTCATCACCCACAAGCTGACCGTCCTTCGCGACAAGACCACCCCCTCGCCGACCTTCCGTGCGCTCGCCGAGGAACTCGTCACCCTGCTCGCCTACGAGGCGACACGGGATGTGCGGGTCGAGACCGTGCACGTCGAGACTCCGGTGGGCCCGGCGACCGGATTGGCGATCAGCGAACCGCGACCGCTCGTGGTTCCGATCCTCCGCGCCGGGCTCGGGATGCTCGAGGGCATGGTCAAGCTCGTTCCGACCGCCGAGGTCGGCTTCCTCGGAATGGTGCGCAACGAGGAGACCCTGCAACCCGACATCTACGCCGAGCGCCTGCCGAGCGACCTCTCCAATCGCCAGTGCTTCGTGCTCGATCCGATGCTCGCGACCGGCGGTTCACTCATCGCCGCGATCTCCTACCTCTTCGATCGTGGAGCGGTGGATGTCACGTGCATCTGCCTCATCGCAGCCCCCGAGGGTTTGGCCGCCGTCGAAAAGGCAACCGTCGGCCGCGAGGTCCACATCGTTGTCGGCGCCGTCGACGAGAAGCTCAACGA